>JAILAD010000027.1 GCA_024681795.1 Lachnospiraceae bacterium
GGATTTTTCCACCGTCACTTCATTCGTTACATCCACGGTTCCCGCCGTCATAAGAAAATAACACGGTACTGAAATAATACAAAACAACAATAAAAAGCCCAACAGAGTCAGGCTTTTCTTAATAATTTGCGACTGATCCAATTCAATGCGGTCCTTAATATCCATAATTCCTCGTAAACAATTCCCCGCTTCGTTTTATGCTTTTCAGATTATCATTTTTCAGATATGCTTCTTTTTCAGATTTGCTTCTTTATGGAAAGAATATTCTTGCCATCTTCGTATCTATAGACAACTTCATCCATACTCTTCTTTACCATAAAAATACCCAGCCCGCCGATCTGACGCTCGTCAGCCGAAAGCGTGATATCCGGATCTTCCTTTGCAAGAGGATCGTACGGAACACCATGGTCCACAAATGTGATGATAACCGAAAGCGGATCGCCTTCCGTCTGAACCAGAATGGTTGCCGGACCTACCTCCGGGTTATACGCATAACTGGCAATATTTACAAACAGTTCCTCTACTGCCACATCAAGCTGCATCTGCTCTCTCATAGGGCAGTTGTGCGCTTCGAGCTGTTCATCAACAAAAGCCAGAACATCCTGAAGATTCGCTACTTTTGCTTCTATGGTCAATTCTTTCATGGCGTTTTCCCCTCTTCCATAAAGTTATACCTTTCATTATTTTATATTATAACGCATTCCGTAGGTTTACAAGTATTTTATGTCTCCGAGTACCTGACGGACTCGTATTCCTTTGTCAGCTCCCGGATATCGTTTCCGAGTTTTTCCCGTAAATCGTCCGCTCTCTCCCGCGGTGTATGCGACGTATTGATTGTATATCCTTTCTTTGCGGCTCTCTCCACCGTTTTTTTATACCGCCTCCTTACACCGTTTAATTTCTCCTCATGCTCACGTTCCGTCTTCACGATTCTCTCCCTGATTTCCACCATGTCGCTTTCCTCAATTACCTGCGGAGGAAGATTACGCTTCATCGGAATCAGTTTAATGACCGCAATCACAATTCTTACCAGAACAAAAATCACAGCCGCAAGTGCAACAAGATAAACGATTGCGGAAAGAATCTGCAGTACAATGTTCGAATCCGCTTCCTCGAACGCTTCCATTACAACTGCGGTCTGGTCCGGATCACTGTCCGGCATAATGAGACCTGCAAGAAAATGAACGATGTAAAGAACAATGCGGATGATAAATGCCACGATTTTTCTGATGAAATGGTATACGGCAAGCGCGTAACGGTCAAGAAAATCGATTTTTACCAGAAGCATTATTACCACGGAAAGAAGAACAAACGGAAATGCGATAACAGAGCCGTTTTTCAGCATATCCGCGTAAGGCATGCGCTCATCCTGTTCCCGTTCTTTTGAAAGAAGCGATGCATGATAAAAGAAATGACGAATGTAAAATAACAGAAAGAACAGGATTCCCGCCGCAAAGAATACAATCATCCCGGGACTGTTTTTCTTCACGCTGCAATACAGATACGCCAGTGCGTTTAAGAGAACAAAAGCCACCGGAAGAAATACAAATCCCCCCGTTCTTTGCTTGATCCAGAATACAATGTCCAGGAAGAAAAACAGGGCGTAAACTGCGATCAATTCTATTTTTCCGAATTCATACGGCACAAACAGAAGCGCTCCGAACGGAATCAGATGAAGAAGCGCATACGCAATAAAGTTAGCGATTTTCATTCGAAGGAAGAAACAGTATCCGATGATTGCGGCCAGAATCACGGCGCAGACTATTCCCACGGAGCGCTTTACAAGAAACTCTCCCAGAAGGAGTGCACTGAATACCGCAATATAAACCATGCCCGTATTCGCGATTTCGGCTATGCGATTACAGTTTGCATCTTTCATTTTTATCCTTCCCCGTTTTATCCTTCCTCGGCGATGTCCCACTTGATAACATCAAGTCCGTTTTCCGCAAGCGGAGCAACGGAAGTATAGTAATATTCCGGAATAATCAGACTGATTCTGTGACCGAGGCGTTTCAGTTCGTCAACCGCCCTCACGAAATCTTCTTTCCGGTAGTTTGAAATCACGATATATTCGTTGTCATCATCGGAATTTCCCACTCTCTCTTCCAGAAGTCCGGTAAACGGAGTATAAAATTCCTTCACTTCGATTTTGGCAAGTGCAATGTCTATATTCCGGATATGTCCTGTATCGCTTCCCGCGTCGATTGCAATCTGCTCCCCGGATTCAATATCGGTTCCGTTTGAATAAAGAGCCGTCGGAATCTGCTCACTGATGAATTTATCCGCAAGAAACGACGCAATTTTGATTGCGGACTCGGCTATTACTTCGCTTTTTCTTACCGTTCCCGTTTCCATGTTAAGTAAAATCACCACATTTCTTTTATTCGTTGTATGGAACGTGTTAACCTGCAGGCTCTCATTTTTTGCGGTCGCCTTCCAGTTGATATGGTGAATCGGATCGTAAGGCTGATATTCGCGGATGGCTCGGAATTCAAAAGGATCGTCGAGAAGTTTGATCCGGGAGATGACTTCTCCGGTCAAAAGATTCAGATTTGCCGGTATTTCGCCCTCTTTGATGCGTCCGGGCAGAACCAGAACGGAAAAGAAACGGTTTAATCCCGCAAAGACATTTTCCGCCAGAAAGAAATCCTTGCAGATGACATCCACGGAGGATACCCGGTATTCACCGCGCTTTGAAGCAATAAAAGAATACTTCCTGGTGATGACCTGATACGGTCTGCAGGTAAAGTATTCTTTCCGGTAATACTGGTCTGTGACGATTGCATTGTTTTCTCTCGGAAACAGAAACGATCTGGTCATGGAAAATTTCACCAAAACAACGGGAAGCGGCAGGAATTTGTCGTTCTTCACCACCTCAACCAGTGTATTCCGGTCACCTTCCCGGACCGTATTCTTTTCGAAACTCACATTGATATCGAGCCCTTTGTACCAGTTTTTCCGGAACAGCAGATTCTGAAAAAAATAAAACAGGGCACCGATTAAGAGAACAAGCAACAGTCTCATATGTTTTATGTTCCTCCGCACGGATATGACTGCGGGTTACGGTTTTGTTTTTATACCGCTACGCATGGAAATTCTCACTCGGCACTTCCACGCGGTTTATAATCGTGTTCAGATATTCCGCTTTCGAATTACGGTCCCTTCTGTTTACAAAAATAATCCGGTGCAGGAATACCGGCTGAATCATTTCCTTGATATCATCCGGAAGCACGTAATTCCGTCCCTCAAGCAAAGCAGATGCCTTTGCGGCCCTCATTAAAAACAGGGAACCTCGCGGACTGACACCCATGTAAACTCCGGGATCCTCTCTCGTGGCATTTCCGAGTTTTGCGATGTATTTTACCAGATCCTCATGAATGGAAATTTCATCCAGAAGTTTCCTTACGGCAAGAATTTCTTCTCCGGTAATTACCGCGGTGAGCGATTCAAGCGGAGCATCCTTCTCATAGCGCAAAAGCAGAGCGGTTTCTTCTTCCACCGAAAGCTGTCCGATGGACAGTTCCATCATGAAACGGTCAAGTTCCGCTTCGGGAAGCGGGAACGTTCCTGCTGTTTCCACGGGGTTCTGTGTGGCAATGACAAAGAACGGATCCTCCAGTTTTCTTGTGTTTCCGTCAACCGTAACCTGTCCCTCCTGCATGGCTTCCAGAAGCGCGGACTGGGTTCTCGGGGTTGCACGGTTGATTTCATCCGCAAGCAAGACATTCGTCATAACGGGACCGGGCACAAACTCAAAACGTTCCTCCGCACGGTTATAAATATTCAGTCCCGTAATATCCGCGGGAAGCAGGTCCGGAGTAAACTGGATTCTGGCAAAATTCAAATCCGACGATTTCGCCATGCTCTTCGCAAGCATGGTTTTTCCGGTTCCCGGAACATCTTCCAAAAGAACGTGTCCGCCCGAAATAAAACAGATTAACATTTTCCGGATAACATCATCCTTTCCGACAATGACTTTTCCGATGTTGTTTTGTACTTCATCTATTTTTGCTTTTGCTTCTTCCAGATTCATGTTTCCCCTCCTGTCTCTTTGGGGACAGTCCCCATGGTGACGTTACTCTTCCGCAAGCTGCACCCCGAAGCGCTTCAGTTTTTCCATCAGCTGCTCCACATCACTCTTTTCCACCTTCGCGCCGTCCATTTCCTTACGAATTTTCATCATATAGCGGTCGGTTAAGGTAATCATGTCCGAGCACTGTTTCAGTTGTTCCATGAGACGCTCCGGATTTTCAATATTGCTCTTCTTGTATTTCAGCTGATGCTCGAGACTTGCCCAGAAATCCATTGCAATCGTCCGAATCTGAATTTCCGCGTATACTTTCTTAACGCTCTCTTCAAAATATACGGGGACTTTTACAATTAAATGAAGACTTCTGTACCCGTTCGACTTTGGTTCTTTGATATAGTCTTTCACACGTACAAGTTCAATATCCGCCTGTTTGGTCAGTGCCTCAGCCATACGATAAATATCATCCTCGTATGCACAAATTACACGAACCCCCGCGATATCATGGATATTCTCCTCAATATTTTCACGGTTGATCAAAAGGCCTTTCTTATCCAGTTTTTGCATGATGCTGACCTGACTTTTCAGCCTGGACTGTATGTTGTTAATCGGATTTCTCTGATAACGGACCTCATATTCTTTATTTAAAATAGACAATTTTGTCCGGATTTCCTGAATCGCCGCGCTGTAGCATAACATCAGTTCCTTTATGTCCAGCATCTGGTCCATCATTTCATTGGCTTTGGAAAAAATCATTTCCTGCGTAATGGGGATGCCGCCTAAAATTTCTGTCGGCAAATCCATTCCGGAAGCTTCGCCGATTTCTTCTTCCGTGCCCGGTTCCAAAGGCAAATCGCCAAGTTCTTTATAATCGTCACTCATTCCGAAAACTCCCTTCCGTTTTCACTTTCTGCGGATTCTTTCTCAGTGTTTTCTTTCGATTCCCACGTATTTTGCCTTTCCGAATGCCAGCACCGGCAAAGCAAATTCCGGGAAGATTAAAATCAACAGTCCGAAAAACACTCCCTTGCCAAATGACTTTGCAAGTCCAAAACTTCCTGCAATGGCTGCAATCCATGTCGTTGCCGGAATGATGGCCAGAATAAACCACAAAAGATGATTTCTGGTGGCAATTTTAAAATATGTCCAAAGATTGAAGAACGGGATAATGGCAACAATTCCCAACTTTCCTGCTTTCTTGAATATCTTTGCCCAGCTGATCAGAACTATAACTCCGATAATAAATCCGACTATACCCGATACAACATATGCTCCTTCCGATAAATCAAAATTACCCATTTTCTTCCTCCTCGATTCTTTTTAATTCCTGTAACGCCTGCTCAGTGCTTACAAACGCTATCCCGGTTCCGCCCATTTCTTCCCATTCGCGGATGTTTTTTAAATAATCATCAATCAAAATGCATCCCTTCCCGGTACAGTAAAGGGATTTGTCCTTCCTGAGCACCGCATTTACCTTCACGATTTCCGAAAGGTAATCCTTCACCCACTGTTCCTTATCTTCCTTCGCAGTAAGGATCTCTCTGTGCGGTTTTGGGATACCGGTAAGAATTTCGCATTTGTCCTTATATTTTCCGTAAACACAGGAAAACATTTCAATTGCTCCGGGCATGGGTTTTAATCTGTAATAAAACCGGTCAACCTGCTTAATTGCCGCCCAGAGTCTGTCTTCATGTCCGGGAGGGCTTTCCACGTTCAGGGAATAATTCCGAAACCCGCAGTAATCCAGCACTCCGCTGTCAAAATCGGCAAGCACGCCGTCCATGTCAAAATAAATTTTCTCAATTTCCATCTTCTTCACCTATTGTCACAACGGGTGTCACAACGGGGACTGTCCCCGGCTGTTATTGTCCCATTAATGTCCCTCGAAAGCACGGGGACTGTCCCCCGGGCAACATTAAAAAAATTAAGCTTCTTCCTTCATCACTACGCTTAAGTAATTATACGGAATCTCAATATGATTCTCACGGAACGCATCATTGATGCGCTTATTGATGTCACTCTTTACCACTTCCGTCGCTACGGTCGGCTCATAGTAAACCGTCGTTGCCATGGTAAGAGAACTGTCTGCAAATCCGATAAAATAAACCGGTCCGTATTCCTTTTCTCCGTCCTTGGAAGTATGACCCTCCACGGAGTACGGGCATTCAATTACAACATTCTTTATAACATCCATTGCCTTCTCCACATCGCTGGAATAGGCAATCGGAAAATTAAAATGAACCGAACGGATTCTGGTGCCGTGACTCATGTTCAGAATTCCCATATCATTCAGTTTGCTGTTTGGTATGATGACATCTATGGTGTCAATTTTACGAAGGACAACGTGACGCATCGTAATATCCATTACAATCCCGGCCATTCCGTTTTCCAGTTCTATCCGGTCACCGATTTCAAACGGCTTGCCGATACTGATCATCAATCCGCAGAACAAATCCTTGATAATCGGCTGTGCAGCCAAACCGATGACGGCACCGATGATTGCAGTTCCCTGAAAGAGCATCTTGCCGACCGAGGCCGTTGCTTCACAGCTGGTAAGCACCCATATGATACCGATTACAACTACTGCAATCCGAATAACATTCACCAAAAATCGAAGCTGGATATTCTTCTTGCTCTTAAGGAATTTTTTAAACACATGGTTCAGAATCCTTAATATAATCATTACGAGCAAAGCCACAAAAAGCGTTGTGACAATTAATTCAATGATTTTTCCGGCCGTACCAAGGCTCTCATACCAGTTGCCTATAGATTTAACCGTTTCCAGTATTTCCTCAACTTTACTGACGACCTCTTCCGCCTGGTCTTTCGTCAATGTGTCAGATGTTAACAATAAATTCAGCATTTTTTCAACCCTTTAAATATGTTTTTTTCCACAGGGACTGTCCCCGGCGTTTCAACAGGGACTGTCCCCGTCACCGACAGGGACTGTCCCCCTGCGGACATTTTATTCTTTCAGCTTTACAACCACTTTCACGGGGAATTTCACGTTTTTTGCAAAAACATCCGCATCCGCAAAACTTCCGACAACACTGCCGTAATGAGTCGGAATCGCTACCTTCGGCTGAAGGTGATTTACAAGTTCCGCCGCCTCAGGCGCATTCATCGTATACGTTCCGCCGATCGGAACGAGTGCGATATCACAATCCACCTCTTTTGCCTCCGGTGTTGCATCGGTATCGCCCGCAATATAAACCCTGTCATCTCCGAGACATAAAATATATCCGACAAATCCCGCGCTCTTCGGATGATAGTCCTTTGCAAGATTATATGCGGGCACCGTCTCGAACTCCAGATCTTCCACACAGTGGTAGGTATCGGATTTCACTCCGTCAATCTGGCTTACGATGGACGAAAGATCCTCCGCACGGGTTACCAGTTTTTCCGGAACAATCAGAGCGGTTTTTTCACATGCCACTTTCTTAATATCGTCCGGTGAATAATGATCGTAATGATTATGCGTAATGAAAATAAAATCCGCATCCTTCGGTTCACCCTGTATTTCAAACGGATCCACGTAAATCACTCTGTTTTCAAAATGAATCCGAATACTGCTGTGCGTTAAAACTTCAATATTTTCCGTCATGGCCTGCTCCTTTCGTTTTTTGAAAAACAAGACCGCACCGTTTCACTGTCCGCCTTGTAAAAATCGAAATCCACACCGCTATTATATCATAATCCGCTCGTAATTACCGTAATAATATCTGCACTGCCGGACCGGAATCACTTCCCGGTCAACGAAAATACATATCCGGATATCCGGTAAAAGTCCGCCTATAAGACAGCCTTAAGACTGTTGGTTAACTCTTCATATTCCTTCATTACCGCTTCATGATTTTCTGCCAGATATTCCTTATTTTCCTCGGCGGCAGCCTGCTCCAGGGCACGGGCTTTTTCAAACAGATCCATTGCACCGATGGTCTTTGACGAACTCTTTACGGAATGCACCAGAATTTTATAATCCTTGTAATTTGCTGCCTCCAGAAAACGGTCCAGATTCTCCTTCTTCTCGGCCGTTGCATCCGCATAGTCACGTACGATTTCAACATAGAAATCTTCATCACCGCCGCAGTAGGTAATGCCTTCATCCACACTGATTCCGAGAGCACGGAGTTTTGCAATCTGCTCGGAGTCCGATTCCGCCGTATTCTCCGAACTTCTTTTTTCTTCGGAAACAATATAGGTATAATCCGCCTCCGTGTTTCCGTTTCCGCCCTTCTCCTGCTTATTCTCCGGACCGGAAACAGGCGAAACGTTTTCCTGCTTGTTTTCGTAAATATCTGTCTCTTCCACCTTTTCTTTTGCATTTCTTTCTTCCGGCAGATATTTTCGAAGAACCTTTTCCAGCTCCGGAATATGAATCGGTTTCGAAAGATAATCGTCAAATCCGGCGTCAAGATACTGTTCTCTTGCACCGACCACCGCATTTGCCGTCAGTGCAATCACTTTCGCTCCGTTTGTCAGGGACTGTCCCCGCAGGATTTTAAGCGTTTCGATACCGTCCATATCCGGCATCATATGATCAAGGAAAACAATATCATACTGCGCTTTTTTCATCTGCTCGATTGTTTCCCGTCCCGAAGAACAGATGACCGGTTTAATCCCGAAGAGTTTTAAAAGATTAGCCGCAACCTTGCAGTTCATCCCGTTGTCATCCGTCAGCAAAATCCTGGCATCCGGTGCATGAAGTGTAATTCTGCTCTCCGAATTTTTCATGGAATTCTTGCTGTTTACCGTATAGTTTCCGACCGGAGAAGCATCCACGATTTCAATCGGAAGATCAAAGAAAAATTCCGAACCCACGCCATACTCGCTCCGGACCTGCAGCCTGCTGCCCATCATATCAAGAAGTTTCGTTACAATCGAAATACCGAGACCGGTTCCCTCAATATGGCGGTTTCTCTTCTCATCCACGCGTTCAAACGAAATCGAAAGCTTATCGAGATCTTCTGCACGGATTCCGATTCCCGTATCCTTAACGGATATCAGAAGATGTCCGAGTCCGTCCTTTTCACCCATGTTTGTGATTTTAAATAAAATGGATCCCTTCTCCGTATACTTGACCGCGTTTGTGAGAAGATTCATGATGACCTGACTGATTCTGACATCATCCCCGAGAAGAATCGACGGAGTATTTTCATCAACCTCAACCTTAAAATCAAGCCCCTTCGTCTTTGCACGTTCACTGATGGAATTCACAATGCTGTTTATCAGTCCGACGGTTTCGAATTCCACGGGTACAAGATTCATTCTGCCGTCTTCGATTTTTGAAAAATCCAGAATCGTATTGATAATCGAAAGAAGCGTTGTTCCCGCACTCTTGATGCTTCCCGCATAGTCAAGGATTTCCTCTTCTTTGGATTCGTGCAGAATCATTTCATTCATTCCGAGAATTGCATTAATCGGCGTCCTGATTTCATGGCTCATGTCCGCAAGAAAATTACTCTTTGCCTTATTGGCGGAATCCGCGGCAAATTTCTCCAGTTTTAAGACCCTTGCCTCATAGTCTTTCTTCCGCTCGATTTCTTTCATCTTCTCCATTCTGGCGTTTGATCTTTGCTCACTCATGTATCCCAGAATATAAAATGTGGAAATCAGAAGGTAAACCACCGCGGCAATCAGGATACTTACCAAAAGAAGCTGTCTCGGTGCCTGATAGAGTTCCGAATTTTTCGTAATGATGACCAGGTACCACTGGTCCAAAACGGTGTCTACGAATACGGTGCATTTTTCCCCGTTGATTACGGTATCAAAATTTCCTTTTCCGGTTTCGGCCACCTTGGAAAAGAGTGTTTTCTGTTCCGGAATCTCTTTATAATTTTTACCGTTTTCCGTTTTTTCGGGATGAGCAATCACAAGCCCGTCGTGGTTTACGACATATCCGTACCCATAGCCGTTAATCTGAATATTTTCTACAATCTCCTGCACCCCGTTCAGGGTAAGATCCAGTGCCAGGGCATCGCGGTTGTCACTTAAGGCTCGTCCGACCGAAATAATAACGTTTCCGGTCTGTGCATCCACGTAAGGCGATACAATGACGGCATTTCCGCCTCCCGCAACCGTCTGCTTATACCAGTCTCTTTCCGTAGGCTCATAGTCTTCCGGCGGAGTCCAGCCTACACCGTCCACATAATTTCCGCGAATTACACCGTAAATGCCGGTATAGCTTTCATCAAACTGCTGCTCGGTATTGGTAGACTCTCTCGTAATATATTCCACGATTTCCTCGTCCGTGGCACCCTTGTCCACCATATGATCCACGGTATCCGCAGCAATCCACAGAACGCTCTTGGCCGTATCCAGATAGTTTTCCATATCAGCCGTAATGGCCATTGCTTTGTCTTCGCCGAGTTCCTGCACTGCGGAAAATGCCGTCCGGAAAATTACCCTTGTGGTAAACACTACCAGCAGTGTCATCAGTATAAAGGTAATCGTCAGCGTCAGAATCAGACTGTTTCGGTTTCGTTTCATAAATATTATCCCCTTAAATCCGAATTACATAAAATACGAAATAAGTATAATTGGATTTTCCGCCCGATTCAAGTTATCCGGTGCAGTATGCTCCGTGACTTATGCCTGTTCATGTATTCTGCTGTGTATAATTATCCGAACGCTTCCGATTGAATATTTCCTCTGCGAACATGCTCCCGCTACGCTCACGTGTCGAAATCATTACAATTGTCCGCTGTATAAATGTATATTCGAGCGAGTGACTTGCAGGACTCCGCCGAGGCGAACCTGTGCCAACTTGAGTCCTCGGCGGAGTTCGTGAAGGCACGATGCGAGCCATTCGGATAATTATAATTTTTTAATTCCGCAGAACATCCCGTAACCGGATAAGATATTCTCTGTTATGAAATGTGCCGATGTGATATACTCTTTCTGTCGGTAATTGCATACGAAAAAAGTAAATCTCTGTATTCCGTTATTTATGATTGATGCAATAAATAATCTGAAATAAATGTGTGAAAGGAAATTTATATGCCCAACCATGTGGTACTCGTTGACGACGATCCGTTCAATTTAAAAATCGCCAAAAACATACTTACCAAAAATGACATCAATGTCACGGCCCTGAACTCCGGCTATGAACTTTTGGATTATCTGAAAGAAAATATCCCGGATTTGATTCTTCTGGACATCATGATGCCGAAGTTAAACGGTTTTGAGACTCTGACCAAAGTCAGGGAGTTTGAGAAGGAATCGGATACGGAAGAAATTCCGGTTATTTTTCTGACTTCCGACGACGACAATAAATCGGAGACTCTGGGCTTTGAAATGGGTGTTGCGGATTACATCCGGAAACCCTTTGAACCGGCGGTTTTGCTCAAACGAATCTCGAATGTTCTGAACCGTCAGGAAATGCTTCACCGTTTTCATGAAGAAGCCACAATTGACAATCTGACCGGACTTTTGAACAAAGGCGCAACCAATTCCAAACTCGAAATGTTATGCCGCAGAAAACACGGCTATTTAATGATGGTCGATTTAGACTCCTTTAAACTCGTAAACGATATTTACGGGCATGATGCGGGGGATAAGATTTTAATCTGCTTTGCAAATCATCTTCGTAACCTGTCCGGTCCGAATGATATCATCGGCCGGATCGGCGGTGACGAATTCACAATCTTTTCCGTCTCCCTGAAGAGCGAGGACGATATCAAAGACTTTACACTGAAATTAAATGCGGCATTTTTATCCGGTGCAAAAGAGATTCTGGGAAATGATATGGATATCCCGTTAGGTGCATCCGTCGGTGCGGTTTACCTGGAAGGAAACGGAGTGAATTACGCTGACTCCTTAAAAAAAGCCGACCGGGCACTCTATAATGTCAAGCATAATGTAAAGCACGGCTACAGCATCTACTCGGAGGAAAGCGATTTAGAGGATACCTACGAAATCAGCATGGAAACCATTTCCATGATTCTGTCCGAGCGCAATATCACTTCCTCCGCTTTAAAGCTGGATCTGTCATCCTTCGTAGGCGTATACCGTTTTGTTATGCGGTATGCCATGCGCTATCACAGGAATGCCTGCAAAATTCTGGTAACTCTCCGTGCCGGGGAAAATTTAAGCAATGAGGAAACCACGCACTATTTTGAAGAATTCGGCGAACACATCGGACAAATCCTTCGAAAAAGCGACCTGTTAATGCAGGTACGCAAGAATATGTATTTTATCATCCTGACCGATATTAAGGCGGAAGCGGTTGAGCAGGTTGCCGGAAATATCATCCGGAAATGGCGGTCAAAATACGGAGATGTGTTAACGATTCAGTTTGAAACCGAATTTTTGGAATCCGAACCACTCTATACCGGCAGTGGTGACAAACTCTGGGTTGCCGTTGTGGATGACGATGAAATGAATTTGAAACTTGCCGAAAGAATTCTTTTAAAGAATGATCTCAGGGTTACAAAACTTCCCTCCGGTGAAGAGCTTCTGCAGTTCCTGAAAGCCAACCATCCGGATTTGATTCTTCTTGATTTAAACATGCCCGGAATGGACGGATTTGAAACCATAAAAAGACTCCGCGCAGAGGAAACCGAAATTGCCGACATTCCGGTCGTATTCCTTACATCGGAAAATGACACCGATACGGAACGGCATGCACTTGCATTGGGTGCCAAGGATTTTATCCGCAAACCCTTCATTCCGGAAATTCTTACCCTTCGCGTAAAACAGATTGCGGAGCTTCTCCGTCTGCAAAAACACCTTGCCGAAGAAGTCGACCGGAAGACCAAAGAAAATGAAAAGCTTTTCTTAAATGTCGTCAGTTCCCTTGCCGGTGCAATTGATGCAAAGGATCCTTACACAAACGGACACTCATCCCGCGTTGCGGATTATTCGAAAGAAATAGCAAGACGCTACGGCTACAGCATAAAAGAACAAAGTGACATCTACATCATTGCCCTGCTGCACGACGTCGGTAAAATCGGAGTACCGGATGACGTAATTAACATGCCGAGAGAGCTGACTCCGAAAGAGTTTGAACATATTAAAAGACATCCCGTCATCGGTTCCCAGATTCTGAAAAACATCGAGGAAATGCCGAAACTGTCCATCGGAGCAAGATGGCATCATGAACGTTTTGACGGTACGGGATACCCGGACGGTCTTGCCGGTGAAGAGATTCCCGAAGAAGCAAGAATCATCGCGGTTGCCGATGCGTATGATGCAATGTCAAGCAACCGGAGTTACCGCAATATCATGTCACAGGAACAAATCCGCCGGGAAATCATAAACGGAAGCGGTACGCAGTTTGACCCGAGATTTGCGGAGATTATGCTCCGCATGATTGACGAAGATCCGGAATATACCATGAGAGAAGGCGACCGGGAATAATCCCGACCGCCTTTTATTTTTTTCATTATTTTTCCGTCGGGAGCGTTCGGATGAAGCATCGTTATTATGGCCACAATGCATTCCTACAGCAACACCTCGAATTGTATGGTTTTTCCGTCCTTACTGAATGCGCTCACTTTCCCGCCGTGAGCCTCGGCGACGGATTTTACGATGGACAGTCCGATTCCGGAACCGCCTTTTTTCGAATTTCGGGATTCATCCGGGCGATAAAACCGTTCAAACAATTCATCCTTTTTTCCGGGCTGCATGCCACTCACGGTATTCCGGACGACAAGAAGATTTTTCTTTCCTTTGCCCGATAAACTGACCTTTATTTCTCCTCCCTCGTTTCCTTCCGCATCCGTTGTATATTTGGTAGCGTTTTCAACCAAAAGTCCCGTCATCTGGCGGATTTTTGCTTCATCGCCGCAAAACATCAGCCCGTCGCTTACTTCAATCTCCAGTTTCTGATTCTTTCCGGCGGCTACCGGAAGATAAGTTTCCGCCGTTTCCCGTACCGCATCACTTAAAGAAAAATCCACGCGTTCCGGTTTATTCTGCTCATCAAGTCTGGTTAAGGTCACCATCTGTTCCACAAGAGTGTTCATCCGGTCCACCTGATGTTTGATGCTTCCCGTCCACTCATTTTCTTCGGACTCCATTTCCAGCACTTCAACGTTTGCGGAAATGATGGTAAGCGGGGTTTTCAGTTCATGGCTTGCATCCGTGATAAATCTTTTCTGTCGTAAATCACTCTCTTCCACCGGACGGAATACCTTCTTTGAAAAAATCCATACCAGTACAAAAACGGCAAACATTCCGATTCCCGACATGATAAGACTGTTCACAAGTACATTTTTAACATTCTTCTTTTCTTTTGATACGTCTAAAAATACGACAAGTCTGCCGCCGTTTTCATCAGTCGAAACCATATATCTGTAGTTACCGTCGTAGCCCCTGAACTTCGCAAATTTACGGAAACGTTTTACTGCGGCATAAGCATACTCTTTTGCCTCTTCTTCCGATACCGATGCTATGTGACCGGTATACGACGTGCAGGCAGTCTCATCCAAAGGATTGTATCTGACGCTGAAAAATCTCGTTTCATACGGTGTCTCGTCGGAAAAGAATTTTTTCTCCTTTCTGAAATCACCCTTCTGACTGCCGGTACCTGCCGGTTCCGGAGGCTTTGAACCGAACTCTTTTCCGTCAGGCAAAGCAGGCGGCCGGGAACCCGGATCCGTGCCGTCAGACTCACCGGTTGCGGAAGCGTCTTCGGACATCACTTTCCGGCCCATAAACATCTCCGGAAATTTACCGTCGTTTTCAACCAGAATTTTCAGAAGATGATCCGCTCTTACCGTCATGGAAACATAGTTTGCCAGATTCATGGTTCCGACAATGACTGCAAGCACGATAAACATGGAAAGCATCGCAATTATGATAAATTTTTTTCGTAGTTTCTGTATCATTCCGCCTACACCTGTAGTTGAATCAGGGAATAACCCTGATTTCTGACTGCCTTGATTTCAACATCCGCGCCGAGAGACGCAAGTTTCTTTCTTAAATTGGAAATATACACCCAGACCACATTGATTTCCGTATCCGAATCATATCCCCAGATTTTTTCCATAAATCTGTCCGTGGAAATTACCTGACCGGGATTTGCCATTAACATCTCAAGCATTTGAAAATCCTTGTTGGCAAGGCGGCTCTTTTGCTCTCCCACACTCACTTCGAATAAGGACCGGTTTAAGGTAACATTTCCGTATGTCAGAACATTGTCCGTCATGTCAGACTGTCTTCTGGTAATCGCGCGGATTCTTGCCAGAAGTTCCTTCATCACAAAAGGCTTTGCAAGATAATCATCCGCTCCCGCATCCAGTCCTTCCACCTTGTCGTCAATCTCCGCCTTTGCCGTGAGCAAGAGTACCGGTACTTTGTTTTTCTGTTCCCGAATGGTGCGAAGCACTTCCAGTCCGTTCTTTTTCGGCATCATGATATCAAGAATGACTCCGTCGTATTCCGATATTTCCAGATAATCCAAAGCTTCCTGCCCGTCAAAAACACAGTCCACGGTATAATTATTGTGCCGTAAAACCGCTGCCAGCGCATTATTCAGTTCCGTTTCATCTTCCGCAAGCAATAATTTCATCGAAATCTCCCAAATGTGAAAACAGTATTCCTGTGTTCCGAATCGTTCCTGAATACTGTTTTTCCGCCTTATCACTGTCTTTTCACTTATATTCTGTATTTTCCCATATCTCTTCCGGATTTTCAATCCGTTCGAAACAATTATAAGATGCCGTTCCCGTATTTTACGGTAATTAAATTTATGGTTATTAACTTTTACGGTTATTATATTACCCGCCCTGTTTACAGTTCCGCCCCCGGAGTACGTTCCGTCCTGGAAAGTGAAACCTCCAGATTACCGTTCCTGCAACGCAGCTCATCCAAAAAAGCTTTTTCACGACCGCACTTTTTTAACGTAACATCATAGGTCAGTTTATAAAGACTTCCCATATTCGTTGTTTTTACATTGAGAAGCTGCGCCTTTGAAGTGTATTCGTTTAACAGTTCATCGAATACTCCCTCGTATTCCAGATTCTCAGGAATGGTGATATGAAGGGTTTTGTTAAGCATTCCTCTTCTGCTCTCCCCGATTCCGCTAACGTTAAACAGTAACATCGCCGCACCCAGCACTGCCGCGAAAACGGCCGCATATCCGAGATATCCCATTCCGGTCATAAGACCGACTCCCATCGCGGAAAAAATAGCACAGATTTCTTTCGCACTGCCCGGCGCCGAACGAAAGCGAACCAGACTGAACGCACCCGCAACGGCGATTCCGGCACCGACATTTCCGTTGACCATCATAATTACCACACATACCACTGCCGGAATTAACGCAAGTGCAAGAATAAAACTTCTTGAATAATCATTTTTAATCATATAAATCAATGCAAGTGCAATACCGATTGCAAGGGATACACCCATACAAAGCAGAAAATCCCCAATCTGCAGTGTTTCCGTTGTACTGTTAAATACGCCCTGAAATAATGTACTCATTTTATGCTCTCCTTTCTGCACCGACAGAATCTCTTAACTGTTTCATTTCATACGCCCTTCCGTACTTGGAAAACGAAGTCTGAAAAATTCCGAGCCGGTTCATTTCCCTGCTGATCCATAAAGGCATTGCCTGCGCCACCTTAATTTCCATCAGGCACTGCCCGGGAAGAAGAACGGCATTTCCGTATGCATCCTTACGAAGGGTTAAATCCTCTTCTCTCCAGAGAATATTCTCATCAAATGTCACGCGAAAGTCCGGATCCGCATTTCCGAAAAAAGCTTCTCTTTCGTAACTGATAACCATTGCGGGACGAAGTCCTTTGTAAAAACTCCGGAAGTAATCAATCTCTCTTGAAATCTGGTCATCGTGACCAACCAATTTAATACCGGAATTTAAATATGCAACCGCTTCTTTTTCCGATGCGGATGTTCTGCGTTTGTAAACAACTCCGTCGTATTTTTTCTTGATTTCGATGAATACCGTTTTCTCCGGATTCGCGGTACCGTAACTTCGAAGCCTTAACTTCTCCTTGTAAACCGGCTTTTCCAGAGAAGTCCGGATTAATCTCCAGTCCTGTGTATCGTAATAGATATTCTGGATTGTGGTTCTCCCGTACCGGTCAAGCGTCATATACCGCTCTATGGTTTTCATGAATTCTTTTTTCTGCTTTGCGCTTAAAAGATATTTTATTTCATATCGCTTGAATGTATCCTGATAATTCATCTCTTTTCCTCTCTTTCTGAGGACATTCTATCAGGCAAACCTAAAACCAACCTTAAACAAAAAATAATTTTCCTGCACAAAAAAAGACCGGGAATCACTCCCGGTCTAATGCAGTTTCCGTTATCGGATCAGTTTCCGGATTACTGCGTCATCTGCATCTTTATAATACTTTTTGATCTGTTTTACGATTCTTTCGGCCGACTCTTCCGGCGTTTCCTTATATGCTTTTGCAACATGCCTGTATCCGTACAGTTGCTCGGGAACGGCATAGATTGCGACGTCCCAGCCGTATTCCTCTCCTTTTTTGTTCACCCGTTTTTTAAAATCCCGCATGCAGAGATATGTGCGCATCTGAAGTTCCGTAAGCGTTCCTTCAAATCCCTTTTCCCCGCCTTTTCCGAAACCGGCATTTTGTTTGATTTCAAAAGAAAACAGTTTTGTACTCTCCTCCTCAAATAAATCCATGATTTTCTTTTGCCTTAAGGACGCTTTCCCGTCATCCCACAAAGCATCGAAATCATAACCGTCACGACGCATGTTGGCAAAATACGGGAACCATTTTTTTGAAATAAATCCCGCCCTTTTTCCGAAAAATTTTCCGTATGCAATATTCCCTTCTCTCGCAATTACCGTACGCCAGTTCCACGGATCTTTGTCCGGATCTTCGCCCCACCAGTCAAGCGGATCGGTATGATTTTCGACGGAAAATCCCGGGATTCCGGTTTCAAAAAGGGGAAGGAATCCGATTTCCCCGATAAACTCCTCCAATTCCCTGCAGGTGTGGATACAGGAAGGATCGTTTTTTTCAACTCCCGACAAATACCATTTTCCGTTTATTTCTTCCATGCTGTTGTCCTCTTCGCTCCTTCAGCCGCGGAATTTTCATTCTTTCCTTTTTCCGGCCGCCTGACATTTACGAGTATGATGCCTGCGCTGACCAGGAAAAGTGCGAGGAAATACCGAATTCCGAGAAGCCCTGTTTCTTTTAATAATACTGCCGACAATACCACTCCGATTACCGGATTCATAAATCCGAAAATTGAGATTTTGGAAACATCGTTTTTACGAAGTAAAATTCCCCAGAGTGTATATGCAACACTTGAGACAAGTGCCAGATAAAATAAAATTCCGACCGCCGCTCCGACAGTTCCGGCACCCGCGGTTTCGGTTGCAACCATCGCTCCGTTTGCATCCGGATCTCCCCTGAATAAAAAAAGTCCGGCGGCCGAAAAGCCCTCCGACAAAAGAATTCCGGCCTCGGAGAGTACCGTCATGACCAGACCTCCGGCCGCAAACTGATATCCGCTGTATAACACGGTATCATGCCCTGTCGAATATTTTTTGATCATATTTGAGGAAATTCCGTAGCAAAGGGCGGATAAAACCACCAGCCCGTCCCCGAGAGGTCGGAAGGAAAACCCGTCTTTTGTAACATTAATCAAAACAACTCCTGACATTCCCAGGATACATCCGATGATTTTTTTTGCATCCAGCTTTTCAAAATGAAAAGCCCACGCTGCCAGCAAAATGGCAAAGAAAGATGTCAGGGAATCCACAACGGCTGAGTTAACGCCGGTCGTATGGGCAAGCCCCACATAAAAAAATAGATACTGTCCGATTGTCTGAAAAACGCTCAACAGCAGAATCTGCGGCCATTCATTTTTCTTCGGAAGAAGAAGGCGTTTCTTAATCAGGCTTCCGAATATAATCACAAGAATTCCCGCAAGAAAGAAACGGATCCCCGCAAAACGTATAATCTGAAAGGTTGCACTGCCGTCTATATTCCAAAGTCCGTATCCGATCTTGATTGCCGGAAATGCGCTTCCCCAAAGAAAGCAGCAAAGCATTGCGCCGGCAAAAGTCAGAATTTCTTTTTTCATTTATCATACCTGCTTCCGGTCATAATCATATCCTTTCCGTGTACCGTTTTTTCTACCGGTTCCCCAGGAATTTCGTCGACAAAAATGCAAACAGCGAACTGATTGCAACGTGAATCACAATTCCCGGCAGCATCGTAACTGTCAGATTTTTAATCAGCAGACCAAATAAAATCAGTCCGAGAGACGGTATTGTGCCGAAATATACAATCATCATCTGCAACATCATCTTGATTGTCTGCGCATGGTCTCCCGGAACGGAAAGATTAATAAAAGTACCCGCGGTTGCGGCAAACATGACGGCGGAAAGAATGAAGAAAAACCAAATCAGTACCGTAACCGGATTCGCTTTCACGAAAACCGCCGCAAGAATCAGCGGAATGGTAATATCAATCGCATTCACGGTAATGCATCCGAGAAGCGATGCCCATACTTTTTTTAACGGGCTTTCCGGGATCAGAATAAAGAATTCCCTGGAGGTATCTTCTTCCAGCGGATTACCCATGGCAGCGTAATACGCAATCAGAAGGATTATGACGGCGGGAATCAGAAACGCAATTTCCTTATTTGCGATTTTCCCGGCAAAAAAACCGGATATTCCTGCCGCAAACAGATAAATCAGAAATTTCACGGTAACGAATCTGAATTTTGCAAAACGAAAACGGTTATAAACAGATTTATAAAAGAACACCGATGCACCGCTTCCGTAATGAAATCCGTCACGTTCAAGGCTCCTGCTTCTGTCTTTTTCCCTCGTGGTTGCGGCTCCCTTTGCGGCATTTTTCTGATTCTCCATCTGTGCTGCGATTTTTTCCGTGGCAAACATCGCATTTTCATAAAAGTCCGCTTTCATGTTCCAGATAAGAACAATCAGCAGAATTCCGACCGCAACAAACAGAAGAAAGAACATAACGGATTTGAAATTCTCTCCGGTCAGCGCATAATAAATCATTCCGCGTAACCACCCGATAAACGGAATCCAAAAGGTTTTCCGGTTTCCGAAAAAACGAAAGGCGGCAAGTGCATAACCCTGGCCGGTAATTTTGGCATAAGCAAAATATGCAATTGAGAGAATCGCATAAAATCCGAGAATATATGCCGCGATGTTCAGACTTCCCTTCTTTGTCCTGCATGCTACGACATAGAATCCGATCTGAAGGATGGAGGAAAAAACAAGTGTCAGCGAATATGCCACCAGAAGGGAAAATGCCCCCCATACGCTGAAATGCAGATTCTGTACCAGATTCGGTATCTGCCCGAGCATATAAAGCGAAACGAAAATATTCATTCCGAGGCTTAACATCATCCGAAACAAAAGGACCGACTGCGGCTTCATGGGCGAAGCAAACAGAATCGGTACATCCGCCGGTTTAAAAATCTGTCCGCCCTTGTTCGCCCCTGCAAGAACAAGCGTTACCATCAGCAAAAACGCAGCCGTAACGACCAGGTCCGTTACGTCGTATTTATTCAGGTTGTTCTTTTCCAGAAATACGCGGAATGCGGACGGTTCCTTTTCTTCCTCCGCTTCCTCTGTCTCCCCGATTTTTTCCGAAACGGTTTCGGTAATGCTCTGCTCCGGGTTCACAGCGTTTATTACAAGCGGAACGATTCTGCCGATTAACATCCCGATAATTCCTGCCGCAACACCCGAAACAATAATGATGGCAACCCAGGTTTTTAAAAGTTTCTTTAACGTATTTACGGTTGTATGAAAGGCATAATACAGAAAAAGTCGCATCTCTATGCCTCCCCGGAATCTTTCTTATCGTCCGGACTCACGTCATCCTTCTCGATTCCTTCGGTTACCTCGAAGAATAAATCTTCCAGTGATTTGCCCCGGCCTTCTATTTCGGTTCTCGTCACATTCGCTTTCACCTGTCCGTTTTGCATAATGATGGTTCTGTCCCAGAGCATATCCACGCTGTCAATGATATGCGTGCTGATTAAAAGCGTCTTCCCGCTTTGCCGCATTTCCTCGATATAATTTTTCAGTTCCTTAATTGCATGCGGATCGAGTCCCAAAAGAGGCTCGTCAAGAAGCAGAATCTCGGGATCCGGCAAAAGTCCGATACAGAGATTGAGTTTTTGCTGCATACCCTTGGAGAGCTCATCTCCGAATTTTTTCTTTTTGTCATCCAGTTCAAAACGCTTAAGGAGCATGTCAATGCGATCCTTATAATTCGTAAGCTTATATGCTCTTGCAATGAATTCCATATGCTCGTTTACCGTGAGTGTTGAGTAAAGCGAAGGCATTTCGGGAATGTATCCGAGTATTTTTCTTGCCTGCGGTGTCTTGTTCGGAATATCTTTTACGGTAATGGATCCGCTATACTTTAAGAAGCCGATGATGGATTTCATAATGGTACTCTTTCCCGCACCGTTCGGTCCGAGCAGTACCGTAAGGCTTCCCGGCTCAAGCGTAAAATTCACGTCGTTGCAGGCAATGTTTTTTCCGTATTTTTTTGTAACATGACTTACTTCTAACATTTTTCCCCTTTCCCTTTGTCCCGTTCGGAAGTAACGACACAAAATCCCCGGGCAGGAATCAACTGCTTTACTTTTGCGAAACCGCCCGGGATTATATGAATTATATAATGAATCAGAAACTTTCCAACCCTTCGATACGGATTGCTCCGTCGTGTATTCTGATATTTTCTTTCTCTGCCAGGGTCACTCTGTTAACGCGGTTCTTTACCGTTCCTTTTACTTCGGTATTTTCAAGGGTTATTTTCGTATTGCCCGTACATCCGCCCAGACCGAAGGAATCGTCTCCGTTGCATCCGAGCGTTATTCCCGCATGGTCCACTTCAATTTCCGAATACCCGTCCCATGCACCGATGCAAACGGACTTAACCGCACGGGCCTGCACCAGGATGTTGCTGTTATCCGCTTTGAAAACTGCCTTTTTCCCGTTCAGTGTTCCGACTCCGGCGGTCTCTCCTCCGCCCATATAGCAGAGAAGGGAACTCCTGCTGACAACCACATCACTGTCACCGTTCAGCGAACCGACTCCAACGCCTCTGGTGGTAGACAGATCCAGTTCCAGGAAACAGCTGTCAACTAAAATCTTATCGTCTCCGTCCATGGAACCCAGTCCGACACAGACATCTCCGTTTCCTTCCAGCAGATATTTTCCTCTTCGTACAAAGGTATGTCCGCCCTTTCCGGAACCGATGCAGACTCCCTTCTTTCCTTTGGAGTAAATATGAATTTCACCGTCCTGAAGGAATGTGATTTCACCGTGTCTTTTGTCGAGATAATTTCCGATTCCGAAGCCTTTCGGGGAATTCATCTCAATATACAGATTGCCTTCCCCCTCCACGGTAAGCGAAGCCCCTTCCGGAACCTGAATGCCTCCGTCGCGGAAACGGTTTTCACCGTTTAACACCAGTGTTACTTTTGCATTCGGACTGATTTCTACGCATGGTCTGTTTTTTACATTGGAAAACGACACATTTTCAAGTGTTATTCTGCCTTCATAATCCGGCTCAATCCGCATGTGTAATTCCGACTTAAGACCCGGAGTCCCTATAATGGCAATATCCTTATAAACCATATTTCCTTCTCCGACCAGAATATCGGTATACCCGTTTCTTACCAGATTGTTGACGGAAATACGGTTGGTTCTGCCCGCAGGGTAAATGTGTTTTTTATGACCGTCCATCTGTTCCTGTTTGAACCGGATGATTTCCTGGCGGATTTTCTCATCTATTTCGGGCAGAATTTCGGCATTCGGCCGGGCCGTATAGAATCCCTGAATCAGGTCAGCTCCAAGAAAAATTACAGACTGCAGTTCTTCCTTGGTTTCAACACCTTCTGCCAATGCCTTGATTCCGCTATCGTGACAGAATTCGATAATCTCACGGACAAAATGCTGTTTCTGCGGTTTATTCTGAATATCACTGATTAAGGAACGGTCGATTTTTACATAGTTCGGCATATAACGCAGAAGATTGTTAACATTTGAAAAACCGGTACCGTAATCATCAACGGCCGTTTCCGAACCGAGAAGCCGTAAAAACTCCTTGATATCCGTCAGTTCCTTATCCGTCAGTTCCGCTTCTTCCGTAAGCTCAACCACTACGTTTCCGGCATGTTTCCGAAGAAGTTCGGTAACCCTGTCTTTGTCCTCGTCACTGATATGAACACCGGGAATACTGTTGATAAATACCTTTCTGTCTCCGAATTCTTCCTTTTTTTCTTCCAGAATGCCCAGAACATTTATGAAAGTGGCCTTTTCCACATCCTTAAGACGCCCCAACATTCCCGCATACTTAATAATGTCAAGCGGAGATATGCTCTTCTCGGTCGCGGAACGCATCAGGGCTTCATAAGAATACACGGCTCCGTCCGAGGTTCTTACAATCGGCTGGAAATGATAATTGAAAAGATTCTGATTCAGAATGTTTTCCACCAGATGGAAATCTCTTTTTCCTTCTTCCGTTAAATTCGTATCGGCGCCCGAAAAATCAAATTTGTTGACCGGTTTCACTTTCTGCTCGAAAAGACCGAGACAGATATTTCTTCTGACACTTTCCAGTCCCGTTGCTATTTCACGCATCCATCGTCTGTATGTCGCATCATAACTCTGATGTCTGTTTCCGTAACTGATAACCGAATATCCGAAACAGATATTTTCATAATAAAACGGAGTAAAGAAATATGCCTTCGGCTCCGCGCTTTCGGCAGATAATCCGGGAAGCATTTCCGAAGTGTTAAACGTATTCTCAAGTCCGATCAGATTACTCTGCGCTTCCCTGCCGTAAGAAATCGCGTGAATCATTTTCTTCGGATAACCGGAATTGGAAACACGAAGACCGTTCATGGTTTCCATATTTTTCCATAAATCGCAAAGACAGAGATGGAATTCTTCCGCCCTCAGCTGATAAACATAAGAGTATACCGTATTCAGATAACCGCTCAGAGTGGTTTCGTTCATCAGATTTAAAGACATCGAGTTAAATACCGAGTCAAATCCTTCCTCGGATATTTCCGTTCCCCAGTCTTTTCTTAAATAATCCCGGTAAAAATCTTCCTTATTTGCGGGCGCCATGCAGCCGCAGCTTTCTCCGGCAAATAAACCGGACTTGTTTTCATAGGGAGGAACCGGTTTGTTCTCAAATTTTGCCCGAAAATAATCCGAAGCATACATACCGTTTTCATATGCCGGAAGAATGCTCGAAGTAATCGGTTTCGGACTGGTTCTGCCTTCTTCCCTGCTGTCAAATCCGACAACGGCAATGTCTTCGGGAACATGAATTCCTCTCTTTTCAAATGCCTCACACAAACCGATTGCCATACAGTCGTTTGCACATGCAACCGCTTCGGGAAGCCCTTCTTTTGAATTGATCAGTGCATCTGCACACAGTTCACCGCTGGTATACCAGAAATCACCGTAAATAATCCAGTCGGACGGTACCTCCAGATGATGTTCTTTCATCGCATCCAGAAAACCGATCATTCTCTGTTTGGAGTGTTCGTGCCACTTTTTACCGGATAAAAATGCTATTTTTTTATATCCGTGTTCCTTAATCAGATGCGATACAACCAGATGAGTGGGCTGATGTCCGTCGGTAATGACACTTTCAAAATAATCGCTCGGAATATCTATTGTCAGAACTTCCCCTTTATAATCCTGCTTCAGATTATTTTCCAGTTCTTCGTTCGTTCCGGGTGTCTGGATGACGTCCTTCATGATGACTACACCGTCGAACGACTTCCAGTTCGCAAGCTGATAAATATTCGCCTCGGCAGCTTCACGTTCCACGGAATCCTGATATTTTAAATACATGGAAAAAACGCAGACATCCTGATCGTTTTCATATGCACGGGTCAGAAAACCCTTGATGAAACGACTCTGAAATTCCTCGTCAGCCTGTCCTGTTAAAATGGCTATTCTTTTTCTCATACCGCATCAAGCCCTCGTATCTGCTTCTTTTTACAATAAATCCCGGCATCCGGGAAGATTATCTGCCCAGAATTCCCGCTGCTTCCTTCTAAAAATCTTCAAAACAGTTTCTGAATGCCGTAATATTTCTTCCGTTTTCCCTGCCGTAAATCGCAAAGCAGATTTCCTCAAAGCATTTTCCGTATTCTTCTTCCACGATGACTTCATTGAAATAACCCGCAACCTTTTCGGCGGAATTTCCGAATGCTCCGCATCCCCACGCACCGAGAACAAGAACTTTATAACCGTATTTTGCAGCGATAAGAAGCATAATGCGAATTCTTCTTATGAAGGTATCTTCTATCAGTTTTTCGGATGCCAGCATTGCCGCGCCCCTTCTGTTCGGTGCAGGAACCGTTACCACCCCCGTCAATACAGGTTCCTCCAGCAGGTTATAATTTTCATCACGGAAAACCGCGACATCCGGCGAAATCAGCATATAATCCGACTCCACACGGCTTGCATGCGAATTATTGTAACGATACATTTCCGATGCTTTCCCGGAGTTAATCGAAGCATAAAGTGTGGAACATCTGCACAGGGATTCTTCCTGCGCGGTTGCCCCGAGTAAAAATCCACCGCCCGGATTGTGTGCATTTGCAAAATTCATAACAAGGGGATTCTCATACTGTCTGCCCGCCTGATAGGAGTCCATATTTACCACGCTGATTTTACACAGGTCATTTTTCTGAAATTTATGCGGACCTTCGGACAGCATTGCCAGTCCGTCCTTCGGAGAAATAACAATGACCTCCTCGTAATTTTTTTCAGGCAGCGTGATTTCTTTTCCGTTTACGCTGTACTTTTTTTCTTTTGTAATCCGGACAGCCTCATTGCCGATTGCGATATTGTTCATGTTCCCCCCCCTGATTTATCTGCTGTTGCGTGCATTTTCAGGCCGGCTGTAAAAATCTTTCTTTACGGAAAACATATTGTCTTCCGCTTCCTTGACAAGCTCGACCATGTTGATACCGCCTTCCGATTTGCTCTGTGATGCTACCCCGAAAGAAATATGATATCCCTTTTTATCCAGTACTTCCTCAATCTTCCGGATTTCGGAAAGCACTCTTTCGGTCTTATCATCCATGCAAAATGCCACAAACTCATCGCCGCCGATACGATACGTATGCTCCGGGCCGAACGTTTGCTGCATAATCCTCGCAATCTCTTTTAACATCCTGTCTCCTGCCGGATGACCTTCTTTGTTGTTAAGTTCGTGAAGACCGTTCACATCACCGTAAATACAGATAAGATTTTCGGTGCATTCCCCCGGATACTCCTCCATCCGGTTTTCATAATGATTCCGGTTCTTTACTCCGGTCAGCAGATCGGTTCTGCTCATGTATTCAATCTGTCGGGACTGCACCAGAGCCCGGAATTTGATTTTCATGATAAATATTGTTGTAAGCACTGCAACCACACCGAATGTAATCATGTTCCAAACATCGGTACTTACCACCTCCGGCATCTTCACCCGGGTAACAATCACGCAAAAGGCGGCAACAACGGTTGAAATAAGCGCCGACAGTCTGGCCGGACAGTCACAGAATAAAAGCGGACTCACCAGCAAAAAGGCAACCGCCGACACTGCAGGTTTTTCGGCATGAAGGAGTGAAATACGGATTCCGAAAACGTAAAGAAGTGTCTCAAATACGTATACAAATCCCATAACCAGCGCCGGATACTTTGGTACGACAAAGAAAGCCATCAGCATAATAACCAGCATAATAATGCCGCAAACCAGATATGTCGGGGCATTTACGGTTGCAAAGCCGTTGGAAAGCGTACTTACGACGAAAAGCGCAAAAAAGATAACGGCACCGATTAAGGAAAAAACCCTTAAAAGCTGCTGGTTTTCCTCGTAAACCGCAGGAAGAAGCTTTTTATACTCCTCTTTTTCCACCCCCGCATAACGGAACAGTTTCCAAAATTTTTTCATAAAATTCATATTTTTTTCTCTCTGTTATTCTCTGTTTATTTGTTTACTGCCTGCTGTTTACTGTTATCTGAATAATTATACCATTTTTCCTGAATATATTTCTACCCCGACTTCCGTTCAGACAAAAAAACATCCCGGTGTGCAAATACTGTTTTTCAGCGGAATTGTTTTCACGACTGTAAGCTGACTTTACATCATGCAGTCCAACAGATATCCAACAAAGCATCAGCCACCGTTTTACTGTTCCAGCGTCTTTCGCAACCCATCAACCTTCTCCTTCATTTCATCCGGGTTGTAAAAAGTAACGGCATAAGAGCCCCATGCTTTTTCATAGCGGACTCTCAAATCATACGGGCAGTCCAGAAGATAAAGGTGATTGCCGCATTTTGTCCCCAGTTTTTCTTCCAGATTGTCATTGTGGGAAGCATAAATGTTATAGGCATTTTTCTCACCGACATCCAGTACCGTCAGCGGATTGTTATATACAACGAGATTTGCGGAACGAAATTCCTCTCCTCCGAAATACAATCCCGAAATCATGTTGTTCTCAAAAAAGCCCTTTTTCAGTTTTGTGGAAAACTGAAAATAATATTCGCCGCTCAGACAGTTATTTGCCAGATCAAGGTAGGTCAGTGCCTCAAAACTGTCGTTTAAACTGTCAATCCGGTTGTTCCTTGCGGAAAGATATGAAAGTTTCTCCGAACCGTTTAGGTAAAGCACCGTAATCTGATTATCATCCACACTTAGATTTTTGAGTAGCGGCATCGGGTTAAGACACTCGATATCCGTAATTTTATTGTGTGAAAGGTCCAGGACGGTAAGGGATTCTTTCGCGGCCTGCAGGGCCTTTACATCCTCAATCTCATTATCCGACAGAATCACTTTCGTTAACAGCGCACAGTTCGTCAAAACGGTAATATTATCCAGATTGTTCCCCGATGCATAAAGTGTCTTTAAATGAATCGCCCGCTCCAGGAAATCCAGATTTTCCAACTCGTTCCCGTCGAGCCTTATGGAAGTCAGGCCGTCCAAATCGGTTGCCCGGATATGTTTTAATCCGTTCCGGCTTAATTCCGCCGTCTGAAGTTTAGGATTACCGGATAAATCAAGTTCTTTCAGCTGATTATCCGACAAATCAAGCGTCTTCAATCCCGGTGTACTTTCCAGAATGGCACTTGCATCCCGATCCGTAAGATCACATCCCGTAACCGTAACCTGCGAAACTTTATCACTCAGGATTTCACTCCATACCTCCGGTTTTCTGACGGATATTTCGCAGTTTGTCAGTTTTAACTGCCTTACCTCTTTTCCCTTTGCGGCTTTTTTCAGTGCCCGGTCCGTTACTTTAAAATCCGTAAACTCAATCGCGTTTTTGCTTATTCTGCCCGTTGTTTTTTTATGTGCTTTTGATACATTAATCCCGATTACCGCACCCGTGATTCCGAGTATAAGAAGAACACCTGCAAGAACCGGAATCAGAAGTTTAAAATTCTTCCGGGGAGTCCCGGATGCTTTTTTCTTCGCTGTTTCGGGCTGCTTCTCTGTTTCGGGCTGCTTCTCTGTTTCGGGCTGCTTCTCTTCTTCCTGCTTACCTTCTGTTTCTCCGGAATTCGTCCCGCGGCAGCCTGACCCGTTCAGCACATCCAGTTCGATAAACTCTTCCATGAATCTGTCCGGACTGGTTTTATAATAATCCACCGACTGCACCGTGGAAATCTGCATCTCAACACCGAGCGACAGATTTGTTTCCTCCAGAAAAACGGTCATAAAAGGTTTGCGCTTACGCACCGCAAAATCGATTTCCCTCTTGCAGTTAAACGAATCCATATAGGAATTTGACAAAAAAGCAATAAAATAAGCGCAGTCATTCAAATGCTGCGCAATTACCTCCGGCCACTCCGTGCCCGGTCTGATTCCGTCATCGTACCATACACGATATCCGGCTTCTGTCATGTGATTTATAATGGGGATAATCAAATCCGAGTCCTTATGACTGTAGCTTACAAATATGTATTTTTCGCATCCCTCGTAAGGACGCGGATTAGATAAATGATCCATTTTTGTTTCCCCCTGAATATCCCTGCCGTACCTGCTGCTTAGTCGCATGGTTCAAAAAACGAACCGGTTTCCCGAAAGACCCTTTTTTCTTCTTTTTGTCATCAAGAAAATAATACCGTTTCTTTAGGATGCGGTTAATTTCTTTTATAGCATCGTTACGTCGTTTTTTTAATTCCTTCTCGTTAATGATTTTTCCGGTCTTTCTCGAAATCTGATAGTACAAATCGAGCCGTTTATAAAAGGTTTCCCAGTGATACAGATAATTCGGATTTCCCTCAAAATCCGGAAGAAAATACCCGGTACATCCGTCATTATAATCCATGCAACAACGGATAAAATCCTTTTTCAAAACCGGCTCGTCCGTATCAATCGGGCAGGTGATTAAAGAATACATTTCCTGTTTTGATATGTTTTCCCGTGATTTTACGTCAATTGAGCGGAAAATCTTATATAACTCCATCACTTCCGTAATATCCATCTTCGTAAAAGGCTCCGAAGGTGCCATTTCCGCCCAGACTTCCAAAATATAAAGAAGGTTATACGGAAGTTCCAAAAGCACATCGGGGAATCCAAGCGGAGCAATGGTGATAATGGGGTCAGGCACTGTTAAGCATTCCCGTACATAATCCGATTCATCCACGGATGTGCAGAATCCCTCTTCGTAAATACCTTTTCTTCCGGCACGTCCCGCAATCTGCTTGATTTCCTGCGAATGCAGAACTCTCTTTTCAATTCCGTCAAATTTCTCAATCGTGGAAAAAACGATACGCTTAATCGGAAGATTGATCCCCATTCCGATTGCATCCGTTGCAACGACAACCTCCGTTTCCCCGACGGCAAACTGCTCGACCTGAAATTTCCTTGCCGAAGGCGGCAGATTCCCGTAGATAACACTGGTTTTCAGTCCGGCTTTTTCAATCTGTTCCGAAATTCCCAAAACACCGCCCTTGGAGAACGTAATAACAGCATCTCCGGGTTTTAACTGTCTGATATAATTGTCTCCGTCTGTTCCTTCTTTAAAGGGCTCGAACGTAAGAGGCGTCATGCGCTCGTAGTGGAATACTTCATAGGTATCGTCACATAAAGTAATCAGTTTTTCCACGATATTTTCCGCACTCTGTGCCATACAGACATGAATTTCATTTGCCCGGATTCCGAGAATTGCCCTTGTCCAGTTATGTCCGCGCCTCGGATCCGCGAGCATTTGTGCCTCGTCAATTACGGCAATATCATAGTAATCATGCGTATTTAACATTTCAATCGTGGAAGCCTGGCATACGGCACCGTCCACCAGATTGCTTTCTTCTCCCGTAATGAGATTACAGGGTACTTCCATGCGGTTGAATTTATCAAATACTTCCAAAGCCAGAAGACGCAGCGGTCCCAAATAAATCCCTTTCTCACATTCCCTCAGGCGTTCCAGGGACTGATATGTTTTTCCGCTGTTCGTCGGTCCGACGTGCAAAATAAAATGCCTCTTCATTTCTCTTGCCTGCGGATAATCGTCGATGGGATTCCTGTTAAGAAGATTGCGGATTCCGGTTTTGATTTTTTCAGCCAGATAATCATTCCGGTAATACCAGGTCAGACCCTGTAATGCCAGTTCGGGAGATGGTTTATAGCGACCGAAATACTGATAAACCTCAAACTCCTGCCCTTTCGGAAAATGATTTTTAAAAGCAAACCAGTCCGAAGCTGCAATCCGTCTGATTAAAACATCCAGCCGCCCTTCCAGCAGGGACAGACGTTCTTCATGCTGCATCGAAATCTCTTTCGCTTTATGATATGCTTTGATTTCGGAACATACGGTAAATAAAAAAAACCTGTCAACCGCACGGGAGTTTTCCAAAACAAAAACATGCCGCTCGATTTTATCGACGGAAACCCTCTTTCCCTTTGGTTCCGAATAAAAAGACTGCTTATAATACCCAGAGAGAAAATCTATGACTTTTTGATAACGTTTGTTTGGTTTTTTTCGTTTCATTTTATATTTTATCCATCCGGCTTAATCTACGTATTCCCGAAAAGCGCACAAGCCGGTCCAACAGTTTTTCTTTTCGTAAATTATAACATACACCACGCAAAATTATTTAAAAACCTGTTTTTTAGGAGATTAAGCGGGAATCCTCGGCAATTCAATTGCCGAGATGAGAGCGTCTAATCCCCTGTTCTAATCGAACATATGTTGCATTCTTGTTTATCTTATGATATACTATGTGTATGAAAGATAATCTAATTCATTACAGAACTTCGGTATGTAATATCAACTACCATGTGGTATGGTCTGTGAAATACCGCCGGAAAATTCTCAACAATGAAGTCGAGGCTTATCTTAAAGAGCTTGTTCAGCAAATTGCCGATGAAAAAGGCTTTATCGTCCAACTCTTTGAGTGTGGAGAACAGGATCATTGTCATTGCTTTATCACTGCTCCGCCTAAGTTATCTGTCACAACCATTGTTAAGTATCTAAAAGGGATCACCGGGCGCAAGCTTTTTGAGAGATTCCCCGACATTCGCCAAAAGCTATGGAAAGGGGAACTGTGGAACCACTCGTATTATTGTGAAACCATTGGCTCTGTATCCGAAGAAAACATTAAACGGTATATTGAGCACCAAAGCAAATCTTATTGAAGGGAGCATAAATGCTGTTAACATGTAAAACCACGGTAAAACTGAATAATAACAGCGAAAATATCATTGGTCATATGTGTTATGCAGCCTATAAGCTTTGGAATGTTTGCAATTATGAACGGATTCATCATAAGGAGCTTGACCTTCCGGTGAATTATCCTGATTGGTATTACCAGAAAAAAGCACATAAAAGTGATTTATGGTATAAACAGTTACCATCCCAAACTGCACAGGAAGTATGCAAACTTTTGGACAAGTCATGGAAATCCTTTTATACCCTGGAAAAAACACATGGCATTGAGAATCCGAAACCTCCCCGGTTCAAGCATGACCCGGTTGCCATTACATATATGCAAAACGGGATTGCCCATTCTTCCGGGGAAGAGATTGTCCGTCTGTCACTCCCAAAACAACTGAAACTTTATATGGCAGACTGCTATGACGTTCATGACAATTACCTTTTCCTTAAAAACCGGATTTTTAAGGACATAAATGTCATCAAGCAGATTAAAATCTACCCTCCTGCAAAAGGTGAATGCAGTATTCTAATCATTTATGAAACGAAAGATACGGAATTGCTTGCTGATAATGGGAAATACCTGTCAATTGATCTCGGTATCCATAACTTTTTTACCTGTTATGCTTCGGATACCGGGGAGACTTTTATTATCGGCCGCAAATATCTTTCAATCTGTCACTATTACAATAAAGAGATTGCCAGGGTTCAGTCGCAATGGTCTTCTGTGCAATTCGGAAAGGGAGTAAAATATCCGAAAACATCAAAACATATCGGCAGACTTCATCAAAAGAAAAATAATGCCATTCGGGATTATCTTCATAAGATGACGAGATATCTCGTTAACTACTGCTTGGAAAAAGATATCCATACCATAGTCATTGGGGACATTACCAATATCCGGAACGGGAAAAGCTTTGGCAATATTACCAATCAGAAACTGCATGCCCTGCCCTATAAAAAGGTGTATTCTCTTTTGGAGTATAAACTAAGACAGGCAGGAGTTCGTCTGGTTATGCAAAATGAAGCATATTCAAGCCAGACCAGTCCTCTTAAACCAGCCGTTTCAAAAGACAATGCTGAAGCCCAAAACCGTAAAAAGCGTGGTTTGTATGTGGATGGGAATAATCAATGGAATGCAGATTGCGTTGGAGCTTTCAATATCATGAGATTATTCTTGGCAAATACTGATTCCAAAGTTGTTCTAACCGACATGAAGGAACCAAGTGTTATAAAAGTAGCTGTGTAAAAAGCAGTATTGGTGTCATGGACGCACCCTGAATCTACGAAACAATTGTTTCGCACATCAGATGCTCGGCAATTCAATTGCCGAGTAGTTCACCGGCGATGTCGATAAGGTTTTTGGAGGCAAAGGAAACACCTATTGGCATTATGTCCTAAAGAAAGGGAAGGTAACGGAACTCTATGTCGGAAAGAAGACAGGGGATACCTGGGAAGATACATACCAAAAGGGAACAAAAACCAAAGCATTGGCGCCCGGCAGCACAATCGAACTGATTGCAAAGTGCGCGTTTCTGGCACAGGATGAAAAATGGGTTAAGGACAGAACGGGAAAACTAATCGAAAACGCCCATCCGCATCTTCACTATGTATACGGTTTCGGGGATAAGGCTGCGGATGTATCCAAAGAGTACGGAGTTACTATTGGATATTCGGACATTAAAGACCTGGCGGCCGGATTCCATTTAAGATACCTCTACGTTGGAAGTGAAGTAAACCTTCCGTAGGGGAATGGATTTCACACGGAATTTTTGTCATGCATAAAAGGAGTCGGATTCCCGGCTCTTTTTTCACGCAAAGAGAAGAAAAGAAAGCGGCTTAATGCCAAAAGTATAAAGTACACATTGCAAGGCGCACATTGTAAAGCATACATTGTAAAGCATACATTGTGCGCTTTGTGATGTATAAATCTTTCTTGCAAATAACTACAACAAGAATATAATAATATACACATACGCAATTATTATATATACACTGATGAAATATAAGGATTATCATGAAAAGAAAAAAAGAAAGCCGTCCGCTTATCGAAGAGGAGCGCAAAGGCATATTTACAAGGATAAAAGAGTACGTTTTAGCCATGTCGGAGAAGGAAATCATTATCATGGCTCTTGAAGGCATATGCATCCTGCATGCCATATTGCTTTTGTTTCGCTATATCTTTTGTTTTATCCGCCTAGACCGCGTGATCATATGGAATAACCCTGTATATCTTGCCATTATGTGTCTTCTTCCGGTGGGCGTCTGGATTTATTCCACAACCATCGAGTTTTGGAACTTTAGAAACCGGAAGCTTACGTTTTTATGTATTTATATTGTCTCCATTGTGTTAACCGTCTTCCAGCCTTTATATACCGCGCTTTGGACAGGGATTGTCCCGCAGATATTAAAATTAAGGCCAAACCGGGCCTTAACCGAGTCCATGATTACCTGGATGTGCAGGGCATCTGTCTTTGTGCCGCTTCTTTTAATCGGATCTTTTATTATCTATACCTTTTTCCATGCCGTTTTATCCCCTGAAGGGAAGGAGAAGTTATACCGCTTTAAACTTACCAAAATTGTGGACACTAGGAAAAACAGGGAGTTTCTTTATGACTTTAAAAAGGTGGTCAGGGATTTGCATACGGGAGAGGCGGTAACGCTTCAGGAAGAAGATTTGCGCACGGGGGTTTTGCTAAACGGTCCGTCCGGAACCGGAAAGACATCCAGCGTGATCATTCCGATTGTGCGGGATGTGATGGATACGAAAGTGGCAAATAAGGTCACACGGCATAAGGAAATCGCAAAAATGTTGGAAAAAGAAGAGGCAAGCATCCCCTATTATCATGCTGATTTTTTAGAAAAAGCCCAGTGTGAGGAAAGCTTTATTGAAAATGCCGTCATTCCCGTAAAGGGGAAGGAAGAAAAACTTACGGAAATTTTAATCAATCACAAAAACGCAGGCATTACGGTTATGGCACCGAATAACGGATACATCAAGGATGTCCTCCGCCTTGCAAAGGCAAGGAAGATTACGGTCAATGTCCTAGATCCTGCGTATGACTGGGAAAAGGAGTTTCCTGGCACGGCTGTTTCGATGAAAATCAATCCCTTTTACATCCCCGAAGGCTTATCCGAAGAGGAGCGGATGATTGCAATCAATAACCGGGCCTCCGTCTTTTCGGAAGTACTGGTTGCCTTAAATGAGCAAAACAAGGAAGGGGATATCTATTTTAGAGACATTAACTTATCCATGACAAGCAATATCGCAACGGTGGTCATGTCCGCCAATGCATTAAGGGGGCGGCAGACGGAGATTTTGGAAATCCAGGCGGCAATCGACAATCCCGCACTGCTAGAGCCGTATTTAAAGGTCATTGAGGATGAATATAAAACGGAGTTTAATACATCCCCCATCGCGATGAAAAATACGGCCACTTCCGAAACGGAAAAGCGGGCGGTAGCGGAACAGAATATGCACAAGGCAATCAATAACCCGAATGCAAAGCCCGATACATCCTTTCAGTATGATTTTGACAAGGTTGAAAAGATTATTGAAAGAAACAGGGGGAACCCGCTGTTCCGTGCCTGCCAGTTCGTAAAGGACGAGGTGCTCTCCGAAGAAGGCAGGCAGAAGATGTACGACCAGGCCAGGGGCTTAAGGAACTTACTTTCCATTAAGTTACTAAACGATACCAGGATTACGAATATCTTATCGGCACACAAAAAAGAGGAGCTTTTGGACTTTGACCGGATTTTATCAAACGGGGAGATTACGGTAGTCAATACGGCCGTTGAGTTTGCATCCGGCCTGTCCACGGCATTCGGCTTGTTTTTCCAGTTAAACCTGCGCACGGCCGTCTTTCGGAGGGATCCCAAAAACAAGTTGAATCCCCCGCATTTTTTGATTATCGACGAAGTCAGTCAGTACGTGCACCAGTTTTATAATGATATCGTTTCCTTTTACCGGCAGTACAATATCATTTCCTGCCTATCCATCCAAAGCCTTTCGCAGCTCGAAAGCAAGGAAAGCACCAAGTATTTAAGCAATCTCTTTCAAAGTATCGGAACGCATATCGTATACGGCAGGCTCTCCGGGCGCGAAATGAAAATCTATGAGGAAATGAGCGGGCAGCATTTGGAAGAAATGGTACAGGCGACCTATTCCCATAATTCGCTTTTATCCGCCAATCCATCCATTACACGTTCCGACCGGATTACGCCGAACTTAGCAGCGTCCATGACGGGGTCTGAAATGCGTTACCGGGATTTCCAGGAAGTCATCGTATTTACGTCCCAAAACGGGGATGTCTTAAAGCCGTTTGCGGCAAAGGTAAGCTTTCCGTCGGAAAAAAACTTTTATGAGTATGCCTTCCCCGTCATTCACTGGGAAAAATACGTTCCCGAACCGGCTTCGCCGGTTGATTATCAAAAAGGGGATGAAGAAGTATTAAAAACCCAGGCAAGGGTAGAAAAGGTGCCCCTGGAAGTAAGAACCGAGATTCCCTCAGAGGATTCCATAAAAGAGCGTAAGGAAAAGGAAGAGGCATTTATGGACAGAATCGAAGAGAATGTGGATGCGAAAGATTTAGAGGATATGTTTTACCTGATTCTGCACCCGGAGGAAGTAAAAGATGATGCAACCAAAGAGAAATAACGTATTTGAGGTAAAAGAAGGCTGCCATTTTAAGCTTCGGGGAATGGATTCGGAAGTGACACCCGAGCAGCTATTTGCATCCGGCGAATACCAAGAGACGGAAAGGCGAATCCTGAATGCCTTATTTGCCTACCGCTTTTTAAACCGTTATAATCTGACCAGACTGGTTGGGCGCGGGGACATAAAAAGACATCTAGACAAGATGATTTACCAGGGAATGGTGGAAGAGTATGTTATAGAAGGTCAGAACGGAATGCGTATCGAAAATTCCTTAGTCGCCTATCAGCTATCAAAGAAAGCGGATCAGTATCTTTTAAAAAGCCAAAACAGGGGCTATCGGAGGACGGACGTACCGACGGATGCGGAGATTATAAAAACCATCCGCACCAATCAGTACCATATCGGGATGGTTGTAAAAAACAAAGACCGGATTGTATCGCAGAAGGTGCATTTTACGCAAGAATACCGGGAAATGGGCTCGGTTTGTATCCCGTCGTACATTATGCTTGATAACCGCTTAACCCTCCTTGCCCTGGCGCTGGATGAAAATGACGATGGTTTTTTCTCTTTTGCGCGCACGCTTTTAAAGCTTTCCGGCTATCTTTCGGAAATGGAGCATACCCGGTTTTTGATTGTCTGGGTGGCACAATCAACCAGGGCAGTATTAG
>JAILAD010000053.1 GCA_024681795.1 Lachnospiraceae bacterium
CAAGGGTAATGCGGACGACGTGGAGGGACGTACCTATCCGAAGGATCTTTTCTTTGCGGCATATAAGGGAATCGGCGATGTGTTAAACACAGGAATGCCGTATTTAAAGGACAGTATCGATGAGGCCTTGAAACCGGATAATAAGGTGAAATACGTACAGAAGAGAGAAATCATTTCTCTGCAGAACGACAGGGAAGCACAGGCCATTGCGTCCATGTTGGATAATCGTGGCAGCCTTTATTCACAATTATCAGGTTATGTCGACACTCATGAGAAACCGTTTCAGTTCGTGAAGGTATTCAAAAAAGATTTGGATTATACATCGTTTGGAAGTAAATACGGAACCTATGCGTATGCCAGAGTAGTAAAAGACTGTATCGACCGGATCAATACAACCCGTAATGTTGTAGAAAAACGTGAGCTGTTCTTACAGGCGCAGAATGCATTTAAGTCCCTGCAGTGCGCAGCAAGAATGCGAGGAGTATCGGAAGAGAGTTTTCCGTTAAATGTTAAGTTTAACAGCAAGATAACACTCGAATACGGACGCAGATTTCTGCAGACTGTTTTTGATGAGAACAATCCGAAGGTAATCGAGCAGGTGAAGGAAAGAAAATCACCGGTCCGTTTTGAACTTCCCAAAGGCGTAAGTCCGGAAATGGCGGTTGCGCACTTGGCTTCTCATGAACTTAAGGATCAGCACATAAATCAGGAAGTTTTGGCAGATTATTTCCTGGTACATTCGTTTGCTGCATTGATTGAAGCGGAAGTAAAGAGAAAAGGTGCTGATCCCGGGCTGCAGGCAGCTTTAAAGGACCTTTCAGATGCCGGCTTGGAGCTGCGAGAAAATCTGGATAATCTTGCAAAACATATGAAAGAACAGAAAAATCCCCACCTTAAGGAACAGCCTTTAGATGCGGACATTCTGAATAAAGCGGCTGATAGTTTCAGGGATTTTATGGAAAAATCCAATCGTTTTGTGACGGAAAACAAAGAGACACATCCGGATTATGTGGAGCGTTTCAAAGAACTCTGCTCCCCGACCATTGCCAAATTGAAAAAGTTCGATTACGAGGACGGTCTGGAATACATTACTTTAGATAAGGACCTATTAAAAAGACCAGTGGAGAAATACGAGCCGGAACCTTATGAAATACCGTCGGAAAAAGATGCCGCGTTATTAAAGAATCTTTATATGACAACGCAGGATGCGCGGTTAGAGATTGGTAAATTTCATTCTCGTATTCTGCAAAACTGTAAGCAGGCGGACCAAAAAGGCGGTCTTACTTCCGCACTCAATAGTTGTATTGCCAATGTGGATGCTATGGCAATGTTTGAGAATGGATACCATATTATGCATGCGGAGATACAGCCGCTTCGTCAGACCCAAAATAGAATCCGTAATATAGTAAAAGGATTAAAGAGTGGACCCGGGTTTTTTGTGCAAGACCTGGTTCCGCAGCGCGATATGAGCTATAAAGCGGCCAGAGACGAGAATGCATCGAAGGATTATCGTAAATTCCAGTTAAAAATTGCAAAAGAACTGGATAAAATTGTTGAGAATACGATTAAAACGTCGAAAAATCCCATCAGAGCATATATCTCCATGCAACTTTCGAACGGAAGAATCACTGCGTTGGATCAGGTGGTTGCCGCTACCATGTACTATGATGAACAGATTCGGAAAAACCCCGGAAAAACACCGAAATACTCTCGAGAAGAGATAGAAAAACGTGCTGCTGCGATAAAGGATAATCCTGTTTATAAAGCGCTGTTTATTCCTTCGGATGCGGAAATCGCACAGGAAAAGGCATATGAAAAGGAATACAACAGAACACTTAATGTAGAGGCCTTTAAGAAAGCTTATAAAGACAAAAAAGAGGGGTATTACAATAATGTGGCCAAAATCCCGGAGCTTGTGGCAAGCCTTGAAAATCCTTTTTCCGTAAATACCCAGATGGAAGCACAAAGGGAAGCCCTTCATAAACTGCGTGAACTCGGAAAAACCATGGATCGCTGCGGATTCTGGAGCAGCCGTGCCTATAAGAATTTCTATGCCGAGTTAAAAGGCCTTGCCAGAAAAGATATTGACAGCATGACCACGGATGAGATGGGGGATCTTTTGCACGATATTTATAAAAAGACGGCGAATTTTATGGACGGCAGAATGGCCGTAAGACGCAAACCGGAGCAGAGAGAGCATTTTGAACAGACGCTCGATGCTCTTTCCATTCTCGCAACCGTGAACAGAAACGGTGAAATCTGGGCAAAGGATCTGGTTGAAAAAACAAATGTGATTCGAAACAACCTGAATCAGCCGGCGGTGGATTTAAAGAACCGCAATGCAGAGGCTTCCCAGAAACGTATGGATGTTTTGCGAGGAAGAATTGAATATGATAAAATAAATCAGACCATTGAAAATCTGAATGAAGAAATTCGAAGTAAGAATTTAAAGACTGCAGCACAGGCGTATTCCATAGAAGACTTAACGGCTTATCCCAAGAAGGCGGGCAAGGCTCTTAAGTTAGAGGAATTAAAGACGGAGTTTCAAACGGAAGTCGAAAGTGCTTCGGACTTTGCTTCCGTAAAGAGCCTGATTGCCAAGAATTTGGCACTTACCGCAGTGGCAGCCTATAAAGATTCTAGGGAAAACATTGTCATTTCGGAAGAGGAATACAAACATGCCACAGAACTTTTTGAGAAGCATTCGCTGACATCAAAAGTTGCAGAACAGTATTCGGATAAGAAGATATTTAAGGAGCTGATTCAGAATGAATTGAGTCCGGAAACGGAGCTTCGGGGTGCTTTCAACAGGCTTGCCGATAAAGTGAAGGAAAAGATTGATGAAATTGACCAAAATGCACTCGGAGCTGCGTTTAAATTAAGTGATGAAGAGCTTCGGACTAAATTCTTAAAAAGATATCAGGAAGACAAGAAAAACAAAGTCTTAAAGGAAAATGATTTCAAGAAATTCTCTTCCTTCGATGAGTTGGATCAGGAACTGGAAAATATGGATATTCGCCGTGTGAATAGAAACGATCAGATTATGATGGGCGAATTAAGAATTGATGGACATAAAGCGAACAATGAAGTCATCAATATCATCGCAGATGAGAGAGAAAAGGAGAAAATAGAAAACAGTAAAATAGAAAACAATAAAATAGAAAACAATAAAATAGAAAACAATGAGGTAAATAAACTGAAAATCATTCTTAATTGAAATGAGTTACACGAAATGCTGTGCATCGTTCAACTATTGAATAAGAGAACGTAAAAGAAAGCTTTATATAATTCTAGACGGGGAATAAAAAGAAAAGGGGTTTGCTATGTAGATTGTTGATGTTACGGTAGCTTATACCGAAGAGGAGAAAGAGATTTTCAAGGCCGAGTATGAGTGCCGTAACAGGATGGAGGATAAGGAACAGGAACTTTTTCTGGTCGGAAAAGAGTGGAACGATCATGTGAAAGGGAATCAAACAGACATTTATATGCCGCTTGGTTTTTTTCGTATTGGCTGTTATTCTGTGGATGGTAACCGTATTTTTCTTAAAACAGGGAATTTTTTCCTTTTTCGCGCTTGTAACATCGGCTCCGATTTTTGCGCTTGCTGCAACCATCGCGGCAATTGTCTTCTTTATCAGATACTTCAAGCAAAATAAGGAGTACAAAGCAAAAGAAGAGGAACTTGACAGAAAACGGGAGAAATTGTTTCGTGAATACCAGAAGTTGAAGGAAGAACATAAGGAAAAACTCAAAGAGGTTGAAACAATCGTATTTCGTAAAACGATGGAGAAGAGGGAAACCGAAGAAAGAATGAGTCAAAACAGCTTTGAGAGCCGATTACACCAATGATGGCTGTATGTGTAACTATAAAGGAAAGGCGACCGCCTCATCATACAGCTGTTTCAGGGTTTCTATGAATTTCTGCAGGCTCTCCCGATTGTCTGTTTTATGGGCACACAGCACGCAGTCAAATGTATCCTTGCACTCATATGGGATCCAAGCAAACTGCCCGCTGTGATCATTTAGAAAGCCGGGCGCCAGACATATACCTCGGCCGGCCGCAATATTGGTCAGAGTAGTTTCGTGATCGGGACTGTTGAAATAGGATATTTTTCCCGATGATATGAGTTTTTGCTGGACAGAGCGCAGGAGAGCCGGCGAGCCGCCTCCGACCATAAGGGTTCTGCCGTATATATCCTCGTCGGTAATGATGTTTTTGGCGACAAGAGGGTCGTCCTTATCCGTAATCAAATAAATATGATGCCGGGGTCAAAAGCCCCACAACTTTCTAAAAATATTTGATGCAAAATTGCATCGATTGGACCTTGATAAAATTCATACAAACCGCAGAAATACGGGATTTTTCGGCTCTTTTATGGTATAATAAGTATATCAATTATTCGAGGTATATACCATGTCGTTTCGTACTAATGAATCCCAACAGATTTCACTTTTTGACTGCTTTAATGTTTTGACGCCCCGCGAGCAGAAAGTTCTTCTGAACTCCTGGGCAAAGGTCTTTGCCGAAGAGGTTTTTCCGACTATCGATGAGGAACGTTTTTCTGTTCTGTATTCCGATAAGGCATCCAGACCAAACACGCCGGTGAATGTAATTATCGGCGCCCTCATTCTGAAAGAACTTTTAAATCTATCGGATGATGAGGTGGTGGAAAGCCTTATGATGGACTTCCGTTTCCGCTACGCACTTCATACGACAAGCTTTGAGGAACAGCCACTAAGCGATAAAAGTCTCACCCGGTTCCGTCAAAGATGTTACGATTACGAAGAAACGACCGGCATTGATTTATACCATGGTTGTGTAACCGAACTTGCTGTCGCTACGGCTAAACTCATGAAGCTGGATGGCCGCATCCGTCGAATGGATTCGCTTATGGTTGAGGCAAATATCCGGAAACTCAGCCGGATGGAACTGCTTTACCGGTGCATCGCAAAGCTGGTTAAATATCTTGATAAAAACGATATGTCCGACCACATCTTTTCGATGAACCATTACTGCGAAGATGATGATTTCAACCAGTTCATTTATCACAGCAGAAGCACGGATGTTGAAGACCGAATTTCCATTCTTCTAAGAGATGCGGATACGCTGCTTGACCGTTGTAAAGACCTTGAAGATGTAACGGAATACCAGCTTCTTGTACGGTGTATTTCCGAACAGACCATTGTTGAAAACAACGTCCGCCGACTGAAAACAAAAAGTGACGGAATGATGTCTTCCAATGTCTTACAAAATCCTTCGGATCCTGATGCAACGTTTCGTGAAAAAGCCGGGAAACAGCATCGTGGATACAGCGCAAACATCGAAGAAACCGTAGGAGCCAATGGCTCTGTGGTAACGGATTACCAATTCGATCAGAACAACAAAAGCGACAGTTCCTTTCTGAAAGAACATCTTGAACAGATGGATGTTCAGGAAGAAAAGACAATCCTGATAACGGACGGTGCATTCAGCGGAACCGAAAACGCAAAGCTTGCTGC
>JAILAD010000061.1 GCA_024681795.1 Lachnospiraceae bacterium
AATTGCCATAATAGCAATAACAATTATTAATTCTACAAGTGAAAAACCTTTCTGATTCGAATAACTTTTTCTTTTCTCCATAATATTTTCCTCTTATTCGGCGCTTTCCCCTACAGTTTATTTACTATGCGCCTATTCCCCATGAAAAAAGTTATCACAAACGTCAAACGTTGTCAAACCTTGAAAGATGCTTTATAATTATATGGAAAACCGCATAAAATCAATACTTTCGGGACTTTTTGAAAGACTTTTTGCCGAAAAAGTGCATCAAATACCGAAATATCGATACAGACAAAGAAAAACAGCCGAAAAAAGTACCGAAAGGCTTCAAAGCAGCGTCAAAAAGCGGAAAAATTCAGCGAAAACCGGAAGGAACGGACTGGTGAAAGAGAAAATACTGATAAAAAACGGATATCTCATGAATCCCGGAGCGAAAGAAGAGGGATATGCGGATCTTCTTCTGGAGGACGGACGTATTAAAGAAATCGTTTATCGCGAAACAAAGCCGGATGTTGCGGGAACGGATAAAAAAGCAGATTTTACGGCAGATGAGGGAAGAGACATAGAAATAACGGTCGAAGCGGAAGGATGTGAAATCATCGATGCTTCCGGGAAATATATTTTTCCGGGGCTTGTTGATGTGCATTCGCATTTTCGTGACCCCGGCTTTACGTATAAAGAGGATATCTATACAGGTGCGAAAGCGGCAGCAGCCGGCGGTTATACATCCGTCGTATTAATGTGCAATACGAAACCGGTTGTCGATACGCCGGAAACTCTTTCCTATGTGCTGAAAAAGGGTGCGGAGACGGATATCCATGTTTATTCCTGCTCCAGCGTCAGTATGGGATTAAAAGGAAAAGAACTGACTGACATGGAGGAGATGAAAAAAAGCGGAGCCGTAGGATTTACGGATGACGGAATTCCCCTGATGGATGCCGGATTTCTGGAGGAGGCGATGAAGAAGGCGGCTGCGCTTAATCTTCCGGTCAGCCTTCATGAAGAAGATAAGACGATGATTTCGGAAAACGGAATCAACAGAGGGAGAGCATCGGAATTTTACGGAATCGGCGGTTCTCCGAAGGAAGCGGAAATTTCCCTGATTGCCAGAGATCTGGAAATCGCGTTAAAGACCGGTGTAACGGTTGATATCCAGCATGTCAGTGCAAAGGAAAGCGTTGCGCTAATCAAAGATGCGGTAAGAAGAGATGCCGAAAACGGAGACGGAAAGAAAAGGAAAATACATGCAGAGGCTACACCGCAGCATTTTACCCTGACGGAGGATGCCGTAATTGAGAAAGGAGCCGTTGCAAAACTGAATCCTCCTCTTCGGACGGAAGAAGACCGACTCGGTATCATTGAAGGCTTAAGAGATAATACAATCGATTTAATTGCAACCGACCATGCACCGCATGCTCCGGAGGAAAAAGCGAAATCAATTACGGAAGCGCCGAGCGGAATGCTCGGACTTGAGACCGCGCTTTCGTTAAGTTATGAAAAGCTGGTTTTGGAAGCAGAAATTCCGTTGCCGGAGGTAATCGCAAAACTGACATGCAATCCCGCCGGAGTATACGGTTTAAATGCCGGAACAATTCGAAAGGGTGATCCTGCGGATCTTTGTATTTTTGATCCGGATGCCGAATATGTTGTAAAGGAATTTCATTCGAAATCCGTAAACTCCCCGTTCCTGGGAAGGAAAATGAAAGGGCAGGTAGTAACCACGATTTGCAATGGAAAAATTATATATGAAAGGCAGTAAATAAATGAGTTATCGAAAAAAAGAAACTACAACTGTAGTTTCACAGGAAATGATTTCGGAAGGAATCTTTGATCTGAGAGTAAAAACGGCTGCGGCATCCGATTGTGTTCCGGGACAGTTTGTCGGAGTATTTCCGCCGTCGGATGCGCATATTTTAATGCGGCCGATCAGTATCTGCGATGCAGACCCGGACGGACAAATTCTGAGAATGGTCTACCGCATTGCCGGAGAAGGAACGAAAGGTATTTCCAAACTGAAAGCGGGAGATGAAGTAAAGCTTCTCTCGGTTTTGGGAAACGGCTTTCCTCTTGAGACCGCGAAAGATAAGAAAGTGGCCGTATTCGGCGGTGGAATCGGAATTCCGCCGATGTTATACACCTCGGAAAAACTGCAGGGAATTTCAAAAGAAACGGAAATCTATCTTGGTTACCGCAACAGCGATACATTCCTGGCAGACGAATTCAAACCCTGCGGCACGGTTAATATCGTAAGCGAGGACGGAAGCATCGGTTATAAGGGTAATGTTCTGGATGCAATCCGGGAAAGAAATTACAGACCTGAAGTAATCTACGCGTGCGGACCGATGCCGATGCTTCGTGCCATAAAAATATTCGCGGAAGAAACAGGTGCTTTGGCATATATTTCGCTGGAGGAGCGGATGGCATGCGGTGTGGGAGCATGTCTCGGATGTGTATGCAAAACCGTTCACAAGGATGCACACTCGCATGTAAACAATACCAGAATCTGTACGGAAGGTCCCGTATTTGATGCGAGAGAGGTGGAAATATAAATGGATACAAAAGTAACAATAGCAGGTGTGGAATTAAAGAATCCCGTTATGACCGCATCCGGGACATTCGGTTCCGGAATGGAATATTCGGATTTTGTGGATATTAACCGTCTCGGAGCAATTGTGACGAAAGGAGTTGCTAACGTTCCGTGGAGCGGAAATCCGACTCCCAGGGTGACGGAGACACCGAGCGGTATGTTAAATGCCATCGGTCTTCAGAATCCCGGGGTGGACGTGTTTATCGAAAGGGATCTGGAATTTTTAAAACAGTTTGATACGCCGGTAATCGTAAATGTCTGCGGACATACCGTGGAAGAATATCTGGAAGTGGTGGAACGCCTTGCGGATACAAATGCTTCACTCCTTGAGATAAACGTTTCCTGCCCGAACGTAAAGCAGGGGGCCATCGCATTCGGTCAGAAGACGGAGGCACTTTTCGATATTACCAAAAGGATTAAAGCCGTTGCACGTCAGCCGATTATCATGAAATTAAGCCCGAATGTTACGGATATTGCGGAGATGGCGCGTGCCGCGGAGGCGGCGGGTGCCGATGCGGTTTCTTTAATCAATACCATTACGGGAATGAAAATTGATATCAACAGAAGGAAATTTGTTCTGGCAAACAAAACAGGAGGACTCTCCGGGCCCGCAATTCGTCCGGTTGCGGTCCGTATGGTATACCAGTGTGCGAATGCGGTTAAAATTCCCGTAATCGGAATGGGCGGAATCGCAACATACGAGGATGCACTTGAATTTATCATGGCGGGTGCAACAGCAGTCAGCGTGGGCGCCGTGAATTTTGCAAATCCTTATGCAACGGTTGAGATTATCGAAGGAATTGAAAAATATCTGCAGGATACCGGTACGCAGTCCGTAAAAGAATTAATCGGGTGTGTCCGGTAAAAGGAAAAAATATGGAACGGATCACGAAAAAAGCATATGCAAAGATTAACCTCGGACTTGATGTCCTGGGAAAAAGGGAAGACGGATATCATGAACTCAGGATGATTATGCAGACCATCGGAGTACACGATGAAATCGCAATCGAAAAGACGGACAAAGAAGAAACCATTGAACTTACTTCGAATGTACCGGAGCTTCCCTGTGACGAAAACAATTTAATTTATAAGGCCGCAAAAATCATGAAGGAAGAATATCATCTTTCCGGCGGGCTTCGGATTTCCCTTGAAAAAAATATCCCGATGGCAGCAGGACTTGCGGGCGGAAGTACGGACGCGGCCGCGGTTTTTAACGGATTGAATGAACTTTTTTCCCTCGGCCTTTCCAAAGAAGAGTTATGCCGGCACGGAGTAAAAGTGGGTGCGGACGTACCGTACTGTATTGTCGGAGGATGCTTTCTGGCAGAGGGAATCGGTGAAAAACTGACCGCTCTTCCGGCTCTTCCGAATGAAAGAATTCTGATTGTAAAACCGGATTTTGACGTTTCCACCGGATATGTGTATAAAACCCTGGATTCCAAAGAAATCACGGAGCATCCGGATATCGACGGACAGATTGCCGCCATCCGGGAAGGAAATCTTGAAAAGACCGTTGCCCTGATGGGAAACGTGCTGGAAACGGTAACCGTGGAAAAGCATCCGGAAATCAGACAGATTAAGGAAGACATGCTTTCCATGCATGCTTACGGTGCCATGATGAGCGGAAGCGGTCCGACCGTTTTCGGTTTCTTTCACGGGGAGAAAGCCGCATCCGATGCTGCGGATCATTTAAAAAAGAAATATCCGTCCGCCCGGATTCTTGCGACGAAAATGGTGCAGGATATCAACGGATAACAGAAGGAGAAACAGTTGGAAAAAAAACTCTGTACAGTCCGCGTTCTCGGAATTATGGAACGGGAGGGAGAAACGGAAGAAATCGAGACGGTTTCAAAAGGCATTTTCGATTTTTCAAATAATCATACGGAAATCCGGTATAAAGAAATTTCGGAAGAAACCGGAGAAGAGACGAAAGTCTGCATTTCGCTTTCCGAATCGAAGGCGGCGGGAGGCCTGGAATGCAGGATGACAAAAACGGGTGTAATACAGTCCGATATGCTGTTTATCCCGGGATATCAGACCATGTGTATTTATCAGACACCGTTCGGCAATCTCGAGTTTGAAATCGATACGGAGTGCGTGGAACTTGACATCGAAGAAGAGCGGATTCAGTGCCATCTTTCCTATACGCTTTCTTCGGACCGGAATATGATTTCATCAGCGGAAGTATATGTCACCGCAATGTTATGATTACAGAAAGTATTGCCCGCGGGTTTGAATTTTGTTACAATGATATTTGACTTTTGATTTTGTCGGATTGCCGGCAGATTGACAGAGATTATATTGATATGTTATTTCGGAAAGGATTATAAATGCAGACATTTTTATTATTTCAGTTTACTGTTCCGTGGATTATAGCAACCGTTATTCTTGTCCTGATGATAGCAGCAACCGTTGTTTTATTTTTCCTGGGCAAGAAAATGCAGAAAAAGCAGGCTGAGCAGGATGCTTACCTTGCGGCAAACAAGCAGACGGTTTCCATGCTGGTCATTGATAAGAAGAAGGTAAAATTTAAGGATGCCGGTTTCCCTCAGTCCGTAATCGATCAGGCTCCGAAGATGAGCCGCGGTATGAAGGTGCCCGTTGTGAAGGCCAAAATCGGACCGCAGATTATGACGTTTATCGCGGATGAGAAAATTTTTGATTCCATTCCCGTAAAGAAGGAAGTAAAAGCGATAATCAGCGGAATGTATATTCAGGGAGTAAAGAATCTTCACGGTAAAGTGGAATTGCCTCCTCCGAAGAAAAAGAATATCTTCCAGAAAGCAGTCGACAAATTACAGGAAAAGGCAGGCGCAAAGCCCTTAAAATAGCCTTTTGAGACAAACCGGAAAAATGGATGAACTGCAAACATCAAAACAGAATACGGGACGGATTTTTTCAGGCATTGCATATTTTCTGATTGCGGCAATCCTTCTCCTTGTTTTTCTCTGCAACCGCGAAATCATCTTTATGCAGGATGATTTATGGTATGCAACGAATTTAACCACGGAGGAACCGATCGCCGGAATAAAAGATATTGTACAAAGTCAGATCTGGCACTATTTTAACTGGGGCGGCAGAACGGTAGCACATACGTTGCTCCAGTTTTTGTTATGGGGAGGAGGGACACTTTGCAATATTTTAAATACCCTCGCATTTGCCTCCCTTGCACTTTTCCTCGGATTAAATGACAAAAAAAAGAATGTTTGGACGGTGCTTCTTGCATCGGCCCTTCTTGTGGTATCGAATCCCCAGCTGATTGATACGTTCTTCTGGCAGTCCGGCACGGCAAATTATCTGTATATGACGCTGATGTCGTTTCCCTTTGTATGGATGTATTTAAGTACCCTGAAGAAAAAAGAAGAGAAAACATTCCCGCCCGCGGTCGGAATCCTGACGGCATTCGGCGTATTTGCATGGGGGCTGCTCTGCGGATGGACGAATGAAAATTTCGGTCCGACGATTTTTCTGATTACCGTTGCCGTTGTAGTAATCCGCATTCGCAGGAAGAAAAAAATTCATGCGTGGATGATTTCGGGATGCATTTCAACCGCACTCGGAAGTGCGTTTATGATTCTTGCGCCGGGGAATTTCGTCAGAAACGGGGAAATTCATACGCTCGGAAGCTGGAAACTGGATTTGTGCAAAAGAGTTGTGGATTATGTACGGGCGGCATTTGAGTATCTTCTGCCGATTGTGCTTGTTACATTGTTTGTCTACGTGATGTACAGAGCGGTTTTGAAGAAACTTCCGGATCTTCCGACCGGCATTCTTCTGCTTGCGGGTATCGTTGCATTCCTTGCACTTGCACTTTCGCCGCATGTTCCGGAACGTGCCGCCTTCGGTGTAATGGCATTTCTGGTATGGGGTGTCATAAGGATGCTTTCCGAAATTTTTGAAGAAGTGAAAAAAGAAAGATTCCGGTATCTGATTGCGTTTGTTCTTGCCGCAATCGCAATTCACAAACTGTTTTTCCTGTATGCATTTTATATCGGCTGGTACCGGTATCAGTAAAACAGATTTCCGAAATGAAAACGGTTGAAAGATATGTCGATCACTTCGAAAGAGGAGGTCATACTGTAAGTGTGGGTTCCCTGTTTCCGGTAGTAAGCCGGAAGGGAAACCGGGAGATTTTCCAAATAAAGAGATGAGAGTTCTTCTTCCGAATAGTTTTCGCCGAGTCCGCTGACCGTTCTGAATAAAAGATTATGACCGTATTCTGTTTCCGTACTTTCCTGCAGAATACGGATTTTTTTATTCTCACATATATATACGGGACCGCCGTTTCTTAAGAAAAATGACGGGGATTCATACTGCTTCGGAAGCGGAATTCTTTGTAAGGAGCCGTCCGGCAGACCGTTTAACTCAAGCATGACAAGGGAAGTCTGTTTGGGATTCCCGGGATTTTCCGCACAGGACAAAAGGGTTATTTTTTCATCTTTGATTTCGTAGACTACGGTATCCACCAGTTTCTCCGATACGGGAATTTTACAAAGAAGGGAAACCGACAGATTTGCCGGATCGACGGTATAGAAACGAAGCGTACCGCTTTCGGAACATTCGGGCATCAGGATATATCGGCCGTTGTACGAAAAAACAACCGGGAAGGAAAGATGAAAATCTTCCTCCAGGATACATTTCGGAGCGGACAGAAGGCCGTTTTGATCAAATTCGGACACCCCGATAAAACCCTTCTTTTTCTTCCGGTCCCAGACCTCCATGAAAAGATAATCCTTTCCGTTCAGTTCGGTAAGGAGAGGGTCTGCATACCAGCAGCCCAAGGTCGGTTTCAAAAGGCGAAAAGGAGTATCGCCGCCTTTCGGGAAGCGGCAGTCTTTCGAATCCGGAACCGGACGGTATGCAATTGCATATGCAAAATCAAAAAATGTATTTGCAATCAGTTTCTTAATCGACATAGATACAGTATAACACATGCATAAAAATATGCGTGTAATTTTTCTCCGGTCCGCTCATTATATTGCCGTAAAAAAGATGCATTTATACAAGATATGGTAGTAATTGCGGGGTATTTATGATAAAATGTTGGGAATAGCAAAGTCAGATTATTCCGGAGGGACGGATATGAAAACTACACTGGTTATTATGGCTGCGGGAATCGGAAGCCGGTTCGGAACGGGAATCAAGCAGCTTACAAAGATGAATGAAGCAGGGGAAATCATCATTGATTACTCCATTTATGATGCGAAAGAAGCGGGATTTGACAAGGTTGTTTTTGTCATCCGCCATGCGATTGAAGAAGAATTCAAGGAAGTAATCGGAAACCGGATTGAAAAAGTAATTCCGGTGGAATATGTGTATCAGGAACTGGAGGATATCCCGGAAGGTTTTATCGTTCCGGAGGGAAGAACCAAACCCTGGGGTACCGGCCAGGCAATTCTTGCCTGCAGGGGAAAAGTAGATACTCCGTTTATCATCATTAATGCGGACGATTATTACGGGAAAAAGGCATTTCGTCTTTTGCATGAATTCCTTTGTGCACCGCATGAGAAGACCGGAAAAATGAGAATGGCGATGGCCGGATTTATTTTAAAAAATACCGTGAGTGAAAACGGAACCGTAACCCGTGGCGTATGTGTGGCGGATGATTCCAATAATCTGAAAGGGGTAATCGAATCCCGGGATATTGCAATTGTGGACGGACGTGCCGTGACTTCCACGGAGGAGTCAAAAGACATTATTTCCCCGGAAAGCATTGTTTCGATGAACATGTGGGCCTGCGATGAGGATTTTCTGGAGATTCTGGAAGACCGGTTCAAAGTCTTTCTGGCGGATGATTCCAAAGACCCGCTTAAGAAGGAATTTCTTGTCCCTGTCCTGATTGACCGGCTCATCAAAGAGGAAAAAGTCAGCGTGGGAATTTTACCGACGGAAGACAAATGGATCGGTATTACATACAAAGAGGATACCGAAGCTGCAAGGGAAGAATTCAGGAGAATGGCGGAAGAAGGTATTTATCCGGCAAAGCTTTGGTAGGAGAAAAATATGGAAAAACCTGCAATTCTGGGCGGAACTCCGGTCAGGGAAAACAAAATTTATTACGGTCGTCAGTGGATTGACGAGGATGATATCAAGGCAGTCGGAGATGTCCTCCGCAGCGACTTCATTACCTGCGGTCCGATGGTAAGCAGACTTGAAAAGGATCTTGCGGAATATACCGGTGCAAAGTATGCAGTTGCGGTATCCAACGGTACCGCGGCGCTTCACTGTGCCTGCATCGCAGCGGGTCTGAAAGAAGGAGATGAGGTAATCACAACACCGCTTACGTTTGCCGCCAGTGCAAACTGCGCATTATATGTCGGCGCCAAACCGGTGTTTGCGGATATCAATCCCGAAACCTATAATATCGATCCGAAGAGCATCAGAGAGCATATTACGGAAAAAACGAAAGCGGTGGTTGCGGTTGATTTTACCGGACAGTGTGTGGAAAACGAAGAAATCCGGGCCATCTGTGATGAATATAATCTTATTTTTATTGAGGATGCGGCACATGCAATCGGAAGTGCCTATAAGGGAAGAAAAGCAGGCTCACTTGCCGATATGACATGCTTTAGTTTTCATCCGGTAAAAACCATTACCTCGGGTGAAGGCGGTGCCGTAACAACGAATGACGAAGAACTGTATAAGCGCCTGGTTCTTGCCCATACGCACGGTATCACGCATGAAGAGGAACTGATGGAAGATGCCCCGCATGAAGGCAGATGGGTATACGAGCAGATTTCGCTCGGTTATAATTACAGAATGACTGATTTTCAGGCGGCACTTCTTTCCAGCCAGCTAAAGAAACTGGATGCTTTTAAAGCACGTCGTCAGGAAATTGTTAAACGGTATAACGAAGCATTTGAGGGGCTTCCCGGAATTATCGTGCAGAAAGAAATCGAGGAGTCCGACACCTGCAGACATCTCTACATCATTCGTCTTGATTTGGACCGGTTAAGCTGCACGAGAAGAGAATTTTTTGATGCGATGAGTGCGGAAAACGTCCAGTGCCAGGTACATTACGTACCGGTATACTATTTCCCGTATTACAGGCATCTCGGATACGAAAGAGGGTTATGTCCGAACGCGGAAGAAGTGTATAAAGGAATCATGAGCATTCCGCTCTATCCGAAACTGACAGACGAAGAAGTTGAGGATACGATCCACGCGGTAAAGAAACTGCACGACTGGTATTTAATCAGGGACTGATTGTAAAACCGTCCTTTAAAGAATTTCCTCGCAGGGAGTAGTAGAATTCATACGGCCCCGCGGGGAATTTTTCATATCCGGTCTGATCTCCGGAAACCGGTTTATAGAAAGTCTGATTTCCGATGGTATAGCTTTCCGTGGGATATTCCTCGTAGGGCATGGCGGTGATGTAAAAGGGATACTTCAGAAAAGCAACGAAATCCTTTCCGATCATGACCCCCTTATATAACAAAAATGCGGTGAATACGACAAGAATCGAAACAGTCAGTATTTTTCCGGGTAATGCATTCTTTTTCGGATGGGACGATTCTTCTTTAGTCCGTTCTTCCGATACGGGAGATGCATTTACCGGGAAAAACTCTTCCGTAAGGAAGGTATAAAGAAATCCGGCCGCACAAAGTCCGGGAAGGATTACAAAGGCATAACCGTAGCGGACCAGAGGTGCTGCGGTAAACCACAGGAAAAATGATGCACTTAGGGTGGTGCATAAAAGAAGGATGCTCTGACGTTTTCTTCTTTTTTTTCTGTCTGTTTCCGCAGATTTCTTACCGAAAGAAAGAAAAGGGAAAACGGAAAAACTCATCAGTATGCCTGCGGCATCCAGAATCAAAAAGCCTTTATTCGGCAGACTCTCCGACTTAAACCAGAACGGAAACCATTCGCGGAAGGTCGCATTGTAATTGCCGAGTTCCGGAATTCTCTGTCCCCAGAAACGGATTTCTGCCGCATCCCTTGCGGCAAGTTCTGCCGGAATCTGCCAGTCGGGATGTAAAAAACCCAGCATGGTGGAAGGATAAAGAGGCCATCCGGAAATGAGATATCCGCGGATAAGTGTGGGCAAAAGCACTGTCAGGCCGAGCAGGATAAAGAAAACGGTCGTTCCCCGTTTTTTTTCTCTGATCAGGGTAACGAGAGGTTTGATTACGAGTAATACCATAAGGCCCGCGGAGAATTTAAGGGTGATTGCATAGAGGGCCAGGACGGAGAGAAGTGCATACGGAACAAAGGATTCTTCTTCCTCTTCCAAAAGGGTTACATACCTGTAAACCAGGAAAAATACGATGCCCGTTGCAAAGAAATCGGAAGCCGGAGCAACCACTTCAAAGAGTACCAGTGTGATGTAATAAAAGATTCCGATTCTGATAAAATCGGAGAGCCGGAGCTGTTTTCTGACAATGATTTCATACAGGCGGATTACCGGAGAAAACAGGAGAAGAAGAAAATATCCTGCCATGCAGTGCATCGGCTGCATTCCGGTCCAGGAAAAAGAAAAAAGCGCGGAAAGTGCGAATGCTGCGGAATTGTACCCGAGACGGAAATGAAAGAGGGCAAGGCCCTTTACCACTCCGTATTCTTCAATCCAGCGGATTGCCTGGGCATGGTAGAGTGAAGTATCATATGCCATGTATCCGCGTGAAGATGCATAAGCGAAAAGAAGAATTCCGAAAACCAAAAGAACCCACTCCGGAATCGGTTTTTTCCTTGCGCGGAATGCTTCCGGTATTTTTTTTGCCTGAAAAACAAGCGATATAAGTGCAATCGGAATCAGCAGAAAAAAGGAGAGTGCGGACACCTTTGAGAACAGGGAAAAAATCTGTGCATATACCGTCAAAAAAACAAGTCCCGCAACGATATACGAGGACAGATACCGGATTTTGTAATTCAGTCTGTCTGCAATAAGATGCAGCATGCAGAAGCCGATCGGAAATGCAAGCAGAGTAGCAATTGTCCAGTTGCCCAATACAGAAAGCATGTTTCTTTCCTTTCAAAAGATTTATCCCGTTTATTATAACATAAGTATTTTGTCTGTACATTCCGACTTTTTCCGATTCCGCCTTCGTTTACAATGCCTGTCCTCTAATGTATAATTAATGGGTGAAATTCGTATTCCGGGGAGCTTTGAAAATATGAAAAACAAAATAAAACTTTTCATATTACCGACTGTATATCTCGTATTTTCCGCACTCGGTCTTTATTACCTTTATAAGGCAACGGGCGGAAACGGATTCGAACCGGGAAGTTTTCTTTTTTCCTTTCCGGTTTTGATTATTGTGTTTGTTGTCATTCGGATTGTAAAAAAAAGAGGGAAAACGTTTCTGTCGGCTTTTGAAAGACGCAGAATCGTGTTTTCCGCAATGACATCCTTTCTTCTTGCACTTTCCTTTTTCTCCGGTTACTATATGCGTTATTATCTGATGACTCCGCCCGGAATTGTCGGAAAAATCGGAATGCTCTCAAGAAGTCTTTTTCTCGGATTCTTTTTCTTCCCGTTTATTGATACCGTCTTTGGATATGCGGACCGGATCGGTTTGAAAATCCCTGCTGCAAAAAAAGAGAAGGCAGGAGACGAAACAAATGCCGGAAAAGAGAAAAAACTTCCCGCTCCGGCCGTTTTCGGCATATGCTGGGGAATGATTTTCATCCTTTGGATTCCTGTTTTTCTTGCTTATTATCCGGCGATTATGTCTTATGATTCGAACCGTCAGTTTCAGGAAGCATATAACGGAATATTCTGGGAACTGCAGCCGATTGCTCATACCTGGCTGATTCGTACGGCACTTTTAACCGGTGAAAAAATCGGTTCCTACGAAACCGGAGTTTCTTTCTATACACTTTTGCAGATGTTTGTGCTTTCCGGGGCAATTGCGTATGCAATCTCCTTTGTATACGAAATTTTTAAGAAAAAACGCATTGCATTTATTCTTGCTGCATTCTTCGGAATCTTTCCGGTATTCAGTGTGCTTGCAATGGTGGTAACCAAGGATATTTTCTTTTCCGCATTCTTTTTGATTCTGATGGTACTCAGTATCAGGAGATATATGAAAAAACCGAAGTATCCGATTGTATATGATGTTGCAATGACGCTTTGTGCGGTCCTTTTAACCGTTTTCAGAAAGAACGGGATATACGGGGTTATCTTTTTTGCACTCCTTTATATCCTCGCAATGAAAAAAGAAAGAATCCGCATTCTGATTGTCTGCATCGTAATGGTTGCGGCATCCTTTGCGGGAATGCATCTGGTAAGGCTTTCGCTTCACGCGGCACCGGGACCGAAGACGGAGATGTACTCCGTTCCGATCCAGCAGATGGGACATGTCGTATTCTTTCAAAAAGACATGCTTTCCGAAGAGGAACTGCAGACAATGGAAACGTATCTGACGGGTTCGACTGCGTGGCAGAGTTTTAACATCACGCTTGCGGATTCCCAGAAATCATGCGCAAATCCGGATGCCTGGACGAATACACCGAAAATGTTAAAAGACTGGATTCATTTCGGGGTACGTTTCCCGGATGATTATATCGATGCTTATCTGGGACTTACCTCCGGCTATTATTTTCCGGATGATGTTTCCATCTCGCAGCATCTCGGATTCGGCAGGGAAAGCATGAGGGGACTGATAGAAACCTTTAATGCCTCCAAACCGCTTGATGACAGTTTTCCCGGGGTAAAATCGGAATCGAAATTCCCGGCGCTTCAGTATCTTCTGGAAGGCCCCGTAAGTGATGAGCAATATCTGAAATGGCCGGTACTGTCTTTGCTTTTCCGGCCGTCGGTTTACTGTTGGGCGGAATTTCTGTTATATGCCATGCTGTTGTATAAAAAACGCTACCGCGATGCAGCGGCAGCGTCACTTCAGTTTGCATATTTCCTAACGGTTTTACTCGGACCGGTTGCCAATATCCGGTATGTTTTCCAGCTTATGATCGGGCTTCCGGTGCTTGTTTCTTTCGTGATATTTTCCCTGCGAGAAAAACAAGAAGCTTCCTGATAAGATCGATTGCTACGGAGAACAACAGGGATACGGCAACAAGAAGAAGAAACGTGACTGCCGCATACCGGAAGCGGAAAATGTAATCCCGGTAGAGAATCAGATAAAAGAAAGTATGTGTAAAATACATATTCATGGAGTAGTGCCCGAGGAAGGAAAAAACATGTCTGACTCCGGGAATGAATGCCAGAATGTCTCCGGCAAACAGGATGATTCCGAACGCGAAAAACGCATCCGCAAGATATAAAAGATTTGCATGTACGAATTCATTTTCCCTTGCAAATACGGAGAAAACAAGAAAGGCAATTTCGAGTACGGCACGCACTCCGATCGGAATTTTACTGTTTATGATTTTTTCAAACCAGTTTCCGTATGCGGCGGTAATGCCGAATGCCATGACAAAGAAGTATCTGGAAATATCGTTCTGCATCGGGAACAAAAAGGGAATTAAAAAGGCGACCGCAATAAAGGGGTAGCCTGTTTTTTTGCACAAATACGCCATGAGAGGTACTAAAAATACCAGAGTATAAGCGACGGACATGTACCACCAGGTCATATTGAGAGTCGGGGTCCCGAAAAACTGTGAGAGCGAGAGAGCATCGGCAAGGAAAGCCAGAATCCCCTGTTTCCCGGGACCGTAAAGAGAAGCATAATCAAAATACCGGAACCAGAGAAGGTTCACGATTACAAAAACGAGAATGAAATTTAAGAATAATTTTCCCGCACGTTTCAGGGAAGATTTATATGCGTCTTTTAATGTCAGTTCCGTTTTTGCAAACAACCCCGTACTGATTCCGTAAGCCGTTAAAAATACAAAAACGGATACACAGATATTTCCGAATTTCGCAAGCATCAGGAAGAAATTTTCCGGAAGGGGAGAAAAATTCACCTCCATAATCCGGTTGTCCTGTGCATTTGAAAAAAGGTGATAGAAAAGCATGCAAAGGATGGCAACTCCTTTTGCGACTTCGGAAGATTCCTTCGGAAATGTTCGTACTACATTCGTAGTTTTATTTGTACTCATCTGATCAGTCATTCTTTTCATCCTCTTTCATAAAAATCATAAAAAGGAAACTAAACGGAAGCCCCGCAAGGATAGGAAGAGCATATCTCGGATGGTTTAAAAAACAGGGTGATGCAAGGCATACCAGAAAACCAATCCAGTGCGGAGTGAGTGTAATTGCTGCTTTTTTTCGGAAAATGAAACCGAACATGGTTAAAAATGCCAGAATCCAAATTGCAAATCCGGTATTTTCCAGAATACCGAACGGGAAAGAACGGTTTGCAAAACGGTAGAAAAAGATCATGGCTTTCGGGGCAACGGAAGACAGCGCTCTTTCGTTTATCGTTTCGTAATCCGTTTCGTAACGGATTTCATTGGCGACTTCGGGGCAGTACCATCCGTACGTATGTAAAAGAAATGCACGTGTATATGTATACGGGTGTGTAATTCCGCCTTTTGCCCATGCGGCAAAATATGATATCAAATCTTTTAAAGACGCATCCTTCCGGTAAAGAGCCTTGACCGGATCGGCAATGATAACATCGTATTTCTCCCGGATTACGGCTTCGTCTCCGAGAATATTCTCAATGGGTTTTAATTCGTTTTCCGGAATATTTCCTTCGGAAACGGTTAAATAATATGCTGTCTGCTGGAACGGAAGGGAAAAGATTTCCCCTTTGCTTCCTTTTTCGGCATGCAGAATTCCTCCGATGAGAAGGAGTAAAAGCTGGGATATAATCAGACTTTCCAAAAAGAAAAGACCCGCGTTTTTCAGGAAAGAGACCGCTTTCTTTTCTCTGAAAAGGAAATAAATTACGGCGACGATTCCGGAGAGTACCACAAGGGGAAGCCCGTTATTCCGCATACAGATTACACCGATCTGGACAAGTACGAAGAGAGTATGCCGGGAAACTTTGTTTGTATTTTCCGGATGGATAAAATAATCCGAGTAAAGAATCAGATACAAAAGAACAAATGCCGTAAACGGCACATCCTTCAGTGCCGTGGTGGAAAGATTCGTATAAATCGGGGTGATGACAAAAAGAATCATCAGCATGTATAAAAATACGGCCGGGATTTTTTTCTTTGCAAAATAATATACCACGGCGCTGAATGCGGCAACGAGAAGAATCGTCTGCGTCAGGACATAGAGAAAGAGTCCTGCCTCGTATGAAGAAAACAGTTTCCCGCCGAGTACGGTAAGACCGCCGACCCAAAGAGTGTGAAGCAGAGGATGATGCGAGGAGAAAGCCCCGTTCATTACCTGTTCAATCTGGCCGATTACGTCATAGCAGAGGTTTCCCGGAAAGCTTATGATTAAAAACGGAAGGTAACAGAAAAAAAGAATCAGGAATGTTTTCCAAAATGCATTTTTCCGAAGGAAACCGGAAGGTCTGAGGCCCGAAAACATATCGGAAGCATTCTTTAACCTGTCTGCAAGAAAGCAGAGCGCAGGGAACAAAAGAAACATAAATCCTGCAATGCAGAGAATAAATTTCAGCATGTTTACAAAGGAAGAGGAAAGCGGGAAATCCGTACCGGCTTCCGTATAATATTTTCCGAGTGCGTGTGTGAAGCCGTAAAGCAGGCTCAGAATCAGAAAAGGGACGGTTTCCTTTTTGCCGGAGCCGGATAAAAGGGACGAAAAGCCGAAACCTTTTTTTTGCAGAAAAAGAACCGAAGCGAAACACAATATGAAAACGATCAGCGAAAGAAAGGTATATTCTCCGAGAAAATCGTATATATTTGCGGTGAGAAAATCCACGGATTCCCCGAAAAACTCCCGCTTCAGGGGAGTGTGAAAAACCGTAAGAAGGGAATATGTACTTAAAAGGCCCGACAGAACGGGGAAAACGTATTTTTTCATTTCAGGTTCCTTTATAAAAACATATACATCACTATTATACTTCATTTCGATATTTCAATTCAAGAACGGATATAGTGGCAATCCGGCGGGGAAAATGGTAATATATATATTTAGTGGAAAATGAAAATGCTGTATTTAAGCATACGGGTATCTTTTTGAAAATGGGAATTTCGGTCGATTTTTGGAAAAAAGCAGGAAAATATATAAAACCGCAGTACTATGCGGCTTTTTTTGGTGCGCTGGTATTCGGATTTATTGCGCATATGCCGGTTTTTACCCATAATTTTCCGGTTTACGATACTTTTTGGAATATATATTTCAACCAGGATATGATTACGTCAGGCAGGCAGTTTTTAACGTTTGCGGACGGCGGAACGTCTTACTATAATCTTCCCTGGGTAAACGGAGTGGTTTCGCTTTTCTTTCTTGCCCTTACTTCGGTTCTTTTTACCGAAATTTTCGGAATCGGAAGCAAAACCGTGTCGTTTCTTACCGGTGCGGTAATTGCGGTATTTCCGGCGGTTACCGGAACGTTTGCTTTTATTTATACCGCGGACGGGTATATGCTTGCGTTTCTTATGACAACCGCGGCCGTTCTTCTGGCGGACCGGATAAAATTCGGTTTTATTCCGGCAGTCTTTTTGCTGGGCTTTTCGGTCGGGGTTTATCAGGCCTATTTCCCGGTTGCAATTCTTCTGATGATTTTTATTCTGATTCGGGAACTGATGAAACGCGAATTTGAATGGAAACGGTTTTTCCTGAAAAGTGCGGCATTTGCAGGAACGGTAATCGGCGGATATCTTTTTTATGTCCTGTCCCTGAAACTGATGCTTCTTATGTCCCATCGTACATTAAGCGGTTATCAGGGAACCGACAAAGTGGGCGGATTCCCTGCAGGCGGGCTGCTTACCGGATTTAAGGCCGCTTTTTCGGATTTTAAGGAATTTACTTTTTCGGGCGGAATTTTTACCGAAAATATCTGGATGAAGACCGCCTATGTGGTATTTGCGGCCGTTTCCCTGGGACTGTTTCTGTATATGTTCGTGAAAGAAGGGGTTTACAAAAAGCCGTTAAAAACAGTCGCAATGCTTTTTCTTGCGGCAACGGTGCCTTTTGCGGCATCCTTAATCTGCATCATGTCGCCGGACGTTCTGTTTCATATTCTGATGCGTATGCCGTGGGTGGTTTTCTTTGTTTTCGGGCTTTCGCTTGCGGATATGTGCTTTGAGAAGAAGGAGACTCCGGAAGAAGATGCGGGAACAGCTTCGGGCAAAAGAAAGCCGGATTTGAAAAAAGCCGCCGGAATCACCGGAATTCTCACGTCCGGAATTTTGGTTTTTAATTTCGTAATCTCGGCAAATGTAGTATACTTTAATCTGAATGAACGATATGAAAAGACATATGCGCTCTGCTTAAGGATTACGGACAGGCTTGAGCAGACCGAGGGATACCGGACCGGAGATCCGGTGGCAATCCTCGGGGGATTTCCGAATCAGGAAATATTTCCTTCCGCGGATATAACCGAAAAAGTTACACGGGGGTATCACGAAACCGGCGGTGACTACTGTATCGAATCTACCGAAAAGTACGCGGAATTTATGAAACATTACCTGAATGTGACCATTCTTCCTGCAGAGTTTGAAACACAGCTGGCACTTGCCGATACGGAGGAATTCCGGAATATGGATTATTTTCCGAAGGACGGAAGCATTGTGAAAATCCGTGGGGTGTGGGTTGTGAAGCTGAACGGATAAAACTTCGTGAAAAAGAGTACAAAACAAGAGTACAAGAGTACAAAACAAGAGAATAGTTTAAACGGAAAAACAATAATATAACAATAAAAATGAACAGAGGAAGCAGAATGAAAGTATTTGTAACGGGTGTCGCGGGACAACTCGGACATGATGTCATGAATGAACTGGCAGGTCGCGGAATAGAAGCCGTGGGAAGTGATATCGCGCCGGAATATGCCGGAATTGCGGACGGAAGCGCGGTTACGAAAATGCCGTATGTTTCGCTTGATATTACGGACCCTGATGCGGTAAATGCAGTAATGGAGGAAATCCGTCCGGATGCGGTGATTCACTGTGCGGCATGGACTGCGGTGGATGCCGCCGAAGACGAAGAAAACAGGGAAAAAGTTGAAAAAATCAATGTAAAAGGGACTTCGTACATTGCCGGGGCAGCGGCAAAAACTGACGCCAAAATGATGTATATCAGTACGGATTATGTATTTAACGGAGACGGAGAAAAGCCGTGGGAAGCGGATTGTAAGGAGTTTGCACCTCTTAATGTATACGGGGATAGCAAATTCCGTGGAGAAACCGCCGTTGAAGCGGCCTGCAAAAAGTTTTTTATAGTGCGGATCGCATGGGTTTTCGGTTTAAACGGCAAGAACTTTATCAAGACAATGTTGAATGTCGGCAAGACACATGATAAACTAAAGGTGGTATGCGATCAAATCGGTACACCGACTTATACCTATGATTTGGCGAGACTTCTGGTGGACATGATTGTGACCGACAAATACGGATATTACCATGCAACCAATGAGGGCGGATATATCAGCTGGTATGATTTTGCAGTTGAAATATTCAGGCAGGCTGCCGAAAGGGGACATGCGGAATACGCTTCCGACAGGCTTTCGGTGGAGCCGGTTACGACGGCGGAATATGGTATTTCCAAGGCAAAGAGACCGTTTAATTCCAGGCTTGATAAATCCAAGCTTGTTTCTTGTGGTTTTAAGCCGCTGCCGACCTGGCAGGATGCGCTGAAAAGATATTTGACGGAGATTGAGGGACAGTAGAATGTGGGGTAAGTTCTCTAATACGCAAAAAGTCATAATGGCGGGGATTCTGATTCTTTTGATTGTGGTTCTGATTCTCAGAATGAACGTGGCGAGGCTTCGCGGCCCGTACTGCCAGTTTGAAGATGCCATCAATGCAGGAGACACAAAAACGGCAATTCAGGCATATGCAAAGATGAACGGTTCGACGCAAAGAAAAGACCGTCAGAATGCAGAGAAAATAGCAGAAAAATATGCAAAAATCGAACTCGCCGGCTATCTTACCGGAGACAGTTCCTATGAAACCGTTTCCGCAACACTGAATGAATTAAAGACGAATGTCTTAAAGAACAGCAAAGAGATGGACGGCTATCTTGAGATGATGGAGTACTGGAGAGAAGCGGAAGAGAATTACAGGCTCGGCAATGAAGCAAGGGAAGCGGGTCTTTATGAGGAAGCCGTAGTGTATTACGAGAAGATTCCGCGTGATTATGCCGATTATGACAATGCCCAGTTTGCGATTGATGAGTGCAAGGCACTAAAGGAAGCAAGAGCAAAGCAGGTAATCGAAGATGCGATGTCAATGATTGACATTAACGAGGATATTCATACTTACCTTGATGCGATTCATTTTCTTGATGATTATATTGCGGAACATCCGGAAGACAATTTTATTTCGGCCAGACGTGAGCAGTTTATTGATGAATATTACAATATCCAGCTGAAGAATATCGAAACGCTGCTTTCGATGGAAGAGGAGAAAGAGGCGCTGAAACTCGCGAAAGAACTGAAGAAACTGAATCCTGACCGTAAGGAAGCGCAGGAATATATCAAACAACTTCAGGAGTAGGGTTGGGGGTAAAAATGGATAATCTTTTGATTTTAACAAATGCAGAAGCGGCGAATACCCTTGCACTGGTTGCCTGGGTGCTGACATTTTTTATTGCGTTGAACGCTGCAATTTTGGTTTATACAATTATTCGGAACGCAAGGACTGCAAAAAAACGAATGAATGATAATCCGTCTGCGGAGAATGAAAGCAACGTAAGCTTAACTTCCAGAGCGCCCAAGAAACCGGATACCGGAAAGGGAACCGAAAGCACCGACGGTGACGACGACGGATTTCTTCCGGAGGGGACGTTCCAGATTTCCCTTACCGACCTTGCGAACCCTGAAAGAACCTTTTATGCGGAAGGAAAGTCTGCTTATCTTGTGGGAAGACGCCCGCAGATGGATCTTTGTATTCCGGATGACGGCTATGTATCCGGAACGCACTGTAAATTTGAACTGGTGGAAGGAGATCTTTTCTTAACGGATCTTGAGTCTTCCAACGGAACAAAAGTAAACGGAGTGAAAATCACCGAAAAGACCAAAGTAACCGAAAAGGATGTGGTCCGGATCGGTAAAATGGAGTATCGGGTGAATTATTAAATCAATATGGCGGAAAAGAAAAAAAAGAAAAGAAAAAATCCTTTGACACCTGCCCTGGTGGTAATGGCATTCAGTTTATTCCTTACGGTTCTGATTTGTCTGGTACTGATTGTGGTAATCTTTACATCGGGGAAAGGTGGTCTTTCTTTGTTTGAACACGAAAGCAAATCGGAACCGGCATCGGAGGAGCCCGTTCCGGTCACTTATTCCCAGTCGGAAGTGGATGAGATGGTGGAGATCGCGAAAGCGGAAGGCGCATCCGAAAAGGAAAGCGAAATCAAAACCTTTATTCAGTCGGAGGCGGAGTCCAACAATCCTTCTTTTGCAACCGTTCTCCGGAAAATGTATCCGGAAAGCATTGTATATTCCGGCGACGGGAGATTTTATTTTGAACCGATTGACGATTCCATTCCCAAAAGCAAATATGCAAGGGAAAATTACGTGACGGAAGACAACGGCTTCCGTTACTACGACGAAAACGGAGAACGGAAGAGCACTCTCTGCCTTGACGTTTCCGCACACCAGGGGTCCATCGACTGGCCGAAGGTTGCATCTTCGGGTGTTACGGCGGTTATGATCCGTGCCGGTTACCGTGGTTACGGAAGCGGAAAAATGGTGGAGGACGAGAAGGTCCACGCCAATATTGCAGGTGCGAGAGCCAACAATATCGAGGCGGGAATCTACTTTTTTTCGCAGGCAATTAATGAGGCGGAAGTGGACGAAGAGGTTGAGGTACTGCTTGAAATTGCAAGAACCGACGGAGCAAACGGTCCGATTGCAATCGATGTGGAAAAACTGGATGCGGATACGGCCAGGGGAAATGCCTTATCGGCAGAGGAACGTACGCATCTTACAATCTATTTTTGTGAAAAAATAAAAGAGGCCGGCTACGAGCCGATGATTTACGGGAATGCTTATTCTCTCTTTCATATGCTGAATTACAACGAGATTAAGCAGTATAAAATCTGGTATGCATTTTATTCGGATTTTAACTACTTCCCATATAACTGCCATATGTGGCAGTACTCAAGTACCGGCTCGGTTCCGGGAATCTCCGGAGACGTGGATTTAAACGTCAGGTATGTTCCTCCCGCTCAGGGATAGAATGTATGGATAATTCATCCGCCTTCTGCCGAAAAGCAGCCGGACGGATGTCAGGAATAAACAGATAAGAGGTTTTGAAAATGCTGAATTTTTTGGTGAGCATGGTGCGGAACGAGGTACTGGTAAGCGCCATCTGCAGCTGGGTTCTTGCTCAGGTTGTGAAAACGATCATTCATTTATTTGCAACGAAGAAGTTTGTACCGGAGAGGTTAATCGGAAGCGGCGGTATGCCGTCCTGTCACTCGGCGGCAATGTGCGGACTTACGACATCCCTTCTGATTCATCCGGATTACGGCATTTCTTCTCCCGTTACCGCCATTGCATGCGTTATGTCCGTTGTGGTAATGTATGATGCCATGAGCGTCCGCAGAGTGACCGGTATGCAGTCCGCGGTCCTGAATCAGATGATGGAGGATTACCGGAAATCGGGAAAAGAGGAACTTGCACAGGAAAAATTAAAGGAATTTATCGGACACAGTCCCATCCAGGTGCTGGTGGGAGCGCTTCTCGGAATTGCATTTGCGCTGTTCTACTGTCTGGTAGTGATTCGCTAGGATGAAAAAAGCCGGTTCTAAAAAAGAATTAAAAATTGCAGAGGGCATTTTGCTTGCTTTTACAATTTTAATGCCCTTGTTTCAAGCCGCCTTTATCGCGTTTTTCCGGGTACTGGTTACAAAATCGGACCCGTTCCCCGGAATTGTATGGAACGATGAGGCGGTTTATTTAAAGTTAATCGAAAACTACGCGAAATTCGTAAATCCCCTCGGGTACTGGGGATTTGACGGAAATCATGCCATTCTGGGGAACGGCCCTGCGTGGAGTCCGGCCATCATTCTGCCGTATGCCTTTCTGGCAAAAATCTTTCCGGTCGGGATGCATTTTGTTTTTTTCTGCAATCTCTTTTTTCTGATTTCGGCGAACGGAATCTTTTGTCTGTTTGCAAAGCCGAAGAGGGATGAGTGCATTAATTTAATCGGTTTCCAGGTTGTTTCCGTTCCGGTAATTCTGTATCTTTGTACAAATATGTCGGAACTTTTCCGGTACGGAATCGCAATTGTTCTGGCCGGAATGCTGTATTATCTTTATAACGTAAGGGACCGGGAGAAGACCGAAGGGAGAGGGAAGGTTTGGAAAAACATTCTTTCTTATGCCGTCATTCCGCTTTTTATTCTGTACAGTGTTCAGGTCTATACTTTTTTTGCGTTTGCGGTTCCGCTTTATGTATGTGCCCTTCTGAAAGAAAAAAAGGGATATGTCCGGTTCCTGGTTTCACTTCCGGTAACAGGAGTTGTGGCATTCGGCAGCTATTATTTCCTGCATCTGATTTCCAGCAATTACAATATCGGCAAATCGGAACTTCTGTTAAATGCCTTAAAGGGCGGTGATTTTCCGGGTGCGGTCAAGAATTTTCTTTTCATGATGAAAGAGGGGGCTTCCGGAATTTTTTATTTGAAAAATTACGTCACATCCATGCCCCTTTACCCGTTCAGCGTAGTGCTGGCCCTTACCTTAACCGGAGTCGGAATCTTTCTTGCCGTATGGGGAAAAAACGTTCCGGAAAAAATCGGGGATCTTTATATCGGCAGAATGGTTGCGCATTCCGTTCCGCTTTTTTATCTGATGTACATGACGTTATATACGATTGTTCCGGATACCTTTTACAGGGGAACGCAGATTGTCATCCTGTTTTCGTTCTGGCTTCTTGCAATGTCAAAACGGGAATATCTTGTGAGATTTCTGCTCCTTTTCTCCATTCTCGGAATCTTTTTCGCCCGTCCCCAGTACCGGATTTTTGAGGAACATCATTATGAAACTTCACAGACGGAGGAAGAGTGGAGAGCTTTGAGAGATGACCTCGGAGAAGTGATGGAAGTCCGCCCGGACGGTTCATTATGGGAAAATACGGTTTTGATGTATACGATGGAACCGAAAGCCATTCTGGCAATTCCGACCGGATTTGCCGAAAATTTTGTTCTGACGGACGGCACCTTTACGACGGAACCGTCCTGGTTATTCTTCTCAAAGGCGGATCCGAACGGGTGCGATCCGGCGTGGGTTGTCCATTCACACGAGTCTGTTTTTGCTGACAATAAAGAGGAATTCGAAAAAAATTATATCGTGATTTACGAAAACGATGACTATATTTTGTATCGGAAAGGGAAGGAATGAGTGGGGTTAAAGTAAGCATTATCGTACCGGTTCATAATGCAAAAAATTACATCGCCGAAACCGTGAAGAGTGTCCTGTCCCAAACCGAAAACGACTGGGAACTGATTCTTGCGGAGAACGGTTCCGATGACGGAACGAAGGAGGAACTTGAGAAAATTTCCGGCTCCGACAAACGCATTCGCGTACTGTATCTTACGACAAAAGGAGCGGCCAATGCCAGAAACGAGGGGTTAAAGGCAGCGAAGGGAAGATACATTGCGTTTCTTGATGCGGACGATCTCTGGAAACCGGAAAAACTGGAGCATGAGATAAGCTTTATGACGCAAAAGAATGCCGCATTTGCCTTTACCGGATATGAATTCGGGGATGAAGACGCGAATCCCACCGGAAAAATCGTCCGGGTTCCGGAAACCCTGAATCATAAGCAGGCCATGAAAAACACCACCATTTTTACGTCCACGGTCATTTTTGACACGACGCTGATTGAAAAAGACAGGCTCTTTATGCCGGATATCAAGAGCGAGGATACGGCCCTTTGGTGGAGTGTTTTAAGGCAGGGGTATCTGGCATACGGGCTTGATGAAAACCTGGTTCTTTACAGACGTCCGGCGAAGTCCCTTTCCTCCAATAAAATCGAGGCATTGCGAAGGATCTGGTATTTGTATCGCAAATGGGAAAAACTGAATTTTATAAAAAGCGTCTGGTATTTTATTAACTGGGCGTTCAGGGCAGTCGGAAGAAGGATTTAGAAAAAGTGAAAAAACGGGCGAAAAAGCCCTGAAATATTTGAAAAATAGTCTCTCGTGTGGTAAAATAAAATGAACTATGCTTTGCTTGAAAACAGGCATGGCACAGGGAATTATAAGAAAGTTCCGGGAGACTTTTTTTATGGGAAAAATTGATGCCGTAAAACGCATTCTGGTTTTACAACTTGTAACGGTCGAATTTCTGCTGGATGTGGCCGGATACGCGTTTTTCTGGTTTTTTAAATACAAAGGTCTGGTGGAAGTCCGGTTCTGGCAGAAGGGAGATGCCCTCGTAATTGTGATTTATGCCGCAATTCTGATGGCTTTTTTCCTTGCCTACGGCGCCGGCAAAATCGGATATTTACGAAGCTTTGAAATCTTTTTGTCAAAAGCGTTTTCCGTTTTGGCAACCAATCTGATTTCTTATGCACAGTTGTCTCTGATGACGGGAAAACTGATCAATCCCAAATTCATACTTGTCCTGACGGCGGCACAGCTTGTCTTTTCACTCGTCTGGTCCTTTGCCGGAAATGCGGTGTACCGTTCCGTATTTGCGCCGAGAGACCTGCTTTTGGTATGCGGAGACAGGCCGGTGGATGAAATTGTCGAGAAATTCAATTCCAGAAAAGACCGTTTTGTAATTGCAAAGATTATGAATATTTCGGAGGGAGAGGAGGCAATCGAAGCCGAGATTCTGAACCGGTATCAGGGCGTTGTCATCTGGGACATACCGATGAAATCCAGAAACAATCTCCTGAAATACTGTTACAGCAAATCCATCCGCGTATACATGATGCCGAAAATTTCGGATGTCATCGTGCAGGGAGCGGATGTGCTGCACTTCTTTGATACTCCCGTGATTCTGACAAGAGAATACCCGCTGACCTTTGAACAGCGTTTCGTCAAAAGGACAATCGACCTGGTCTGTGCATTGCTTCTGATAATACTGACCTCGCCGATTATGCTGATTACCGCGTTCATCATCAAAGTTTCGGACGGCGGTCCCGTATTTTACAAGCAGAAAAGAGTGACAATCGGCGGGAAAGTCTTTAAGATTGTCAAATTCCGTTCCATGAGGGTGGATGCCGAGAAGGACGGCAAAGCAAGGCTTGCTTCCAAGGGGGATCCGAGAATTACACCGTTCGGCCGTTTTATCCGGAAGGTGAGAATTGACGAACTTCCCCAGCTTTTCAATATCGTGGCCGGTGACATGACCTTTATCGGACCGAGACCGGAACGCCCGGAAATTATCGAAGAGTATATCAAATCGATGCCGGAGTTTGAATTCCGTACAAAAGTAAAAGCGGGGCTTGCGGGTTATGCACAGGTTTACGGCAAGTACAATACCACTCCGTATGACAAGTTAAAACTGGATCTTTTGTACATTGAGAATTATACGACCTGGCTTGACATCAGACTGATGCTGTTAACCCTGAAAGTACTGTTTCTGCCGGATGCCACGGAGGGCGTGGAACAGGGACAGCTTACTGCGTTGAAGAAGGAATCGGAGGCGGAGAATAAATGAAAGAACCTTTGAATTTAAAACTTCTGCTGCTGTTTCTTTTGAAAAAATTGTGGCTTTTGCTTTGTGCAGCGCTTCTTTTTGCGGCATTGTTCGGCGGTATTTATTACCTGAGGAATTATGTATTTGCGCCTGCACCGGAATATGAGGCGGTTTCGCAGCTTTATTTAACCTATGCAGATGATGTAAGACTTGAAAATGTCTATATTAACGATTATACCTGGCAGACACTGGCCGATTCCGATATCTGCGTGGAAGAGGCGAAGAAAAATCTCTCTTTTGACTGCAGCGATGACTACTTAAGAGAGGCTGCAACCGCGGGACTTGAAAGCGATGTGCGGCTTGTTACGGTGACAGCCGTTGCGGAGAGTCCGGAACGCGCGGTCGAAATTGCCAATGCCTATGAAAAGGCAATTCAGTTACTCGGAGAACGGATGGTGGACGTGGATGAGGTTCAGATTTTTACATCCGCTTCTTCCGCAATAAAAAAAGAATGGGATAACAGAACCCTGCGTATGAGCATTACCGGCGGTGTTGTCGGGTTTGTCGCCGGCCTCGTGGTTCTGCTCTTTGTATTCGCGGCGGATGATTCGGTATATCTGCCGGAGACAACAAAAATCCGCTATCATTTTCCGACGATTGCCTGCTTTGACAAGGCCGGAAACCCGATCGGAAAATGGCAGGAGAAATCGGCGGAAATGAATTTTGAAACCGTTCTTAACGGAAAGAGCAGGGTATATATATCCGATATTTCCGGAAGTTCAGGTCCCGGAACGGAATTTGCGGATTCCCTGAAGGCAAAGCTCGGGGATGCGGCAGCAGGACTGATTCCGGCGGACGACATACGAAATCATCCGGAAACCGTGAAAGAAATGAAAGACGCTGACGGAATAATTGTTTTAATCAAAGCCGGAGCGGGCAACGGGAAACAAATCGAAGAAGTACTCGGATTTCTGGAAGTTCAGGAAATAAAAGTTTTGGGAGCAGTTCTTTACAACGTGGACAAAAAAACGCTTCTTTGCTATCAGAAGCCGGTCCGCGTGTAAGGGGATGGAGATAAAGGTGACGTTACAGGTTCTGATTTCCGCGCTTCAGGTCGAGCCGGAGAAATTACTGGAAAAAATGAATATTCAGACTCCGGCGGTTTTGGTAAATCAGTGTGGAAAGGATGAAAGAGAGAATCTGCAGTTTAAAGGGAACGATATTCTTGTAGTTTCCAGCAGTGAAAGGGGAGTCGGAAAGAGCAGGAACGACTGCCTGAAAGAAGCTTCGGCGGATATCGTTTTGTTTTCGGACGATGACATCATTTACGAAGACGGCTACGAAAAACTCGTACTTGCCGCTTTTGAAGAAAATCCGGAAGCGGACATGATTCTGTTTAACATGGTGGTGTCCGAGGACAGAAAAACCTATTGGAACGAAGGCGTAAAGAAGGTTACCAAAACAGGCTGCGGCAGATTCCCGGCATACAGCATTGCTGCAAAAAGAGAAAAACTGATAAAGAATCATATTGAATTTTCTCTTCTGTTCGGCGGCGGGGCAATCTATTCCAACGGGGAAGACTCCCTGTTTTTGCTGGATGCGTTAAGAGCGAAATTAAGGATTTATACTTCCGAAAAAGTACTCGGAAAGGAAGTGGCGGAAAGTTCCACCTGGTTTAACGGATTCACCGAGAAATTTTTCTATGACAGGGGTGTATTGTTTGCCTTTCTATACAAGGGCTTTGCACCGGTATGGGCATTTCGTTTCGTGCATTTAAAGAGAAATATCGATACGAAAGAAATCGGCAGGAAAAAAGCGTGGAAACTGATTCTTGACGGAATCAGGGAAGGCAACCGGATTCGTAAATCCGGGTAACATTTACCGTAAGAACGGAATAAAGGGAACAGGGAATGTTAATTTATCTGATTCTTGCCTGCGTGACAATTGTAATGTCAATGCCGGTGGAAAGAAAAGAGAATATCGTCTGCGACGAAAACCCCCGTATTCTTACCAGAGGGTGGCTTAAGAATTTCGGCCTTCTGTTCGGAATCTTTGCTTTTCTGCTGATGGTAAGTGCGTGCAGAATTGCAATCGGAAACGATTACTGGGAATATACTTCGATTTTTAACCTGATTCACCAAAACAGGCATGTTTCCACCGAGTTTGGATTTAATGCATTTGTAAGACTCTGTCATTTTGCATTCGGAAGCGAAAATTACATTGTGATTTTCGGAATTGTGGCAGCGGCAACGATATATTTCTCATTGAAATCCTTGTATCTCCTAAGTGAGAAATTCGGGTATTCCTTTTTTCTGTACATGGTATTCGGAATTTACCTGTCCGGATTCAATTCCGTCCGGTATTATCTGGTGCTTGCGGTTGCCATGTTTGCGGTATACTTCCTGTTTACGAAGGAATATGAAAAATTCGTCCTGCTTTTGCTTCTTGCATCCACGTTCCATATGGCGGTTTTGTTCTGCCTCGTGGTGTATCCGGTTGCAAAGCTGAAATGGAAGGTATGGGTATATCCCGTACTCGGAGTGTTCGCGGCAAGCCTGCTTGCATTCCCGGGATTTTACAGAAGAATTATTTTCTTCTTTTATCCGTACTATGAGAATTCGGTTTACGATACTCAGACTACAAGTGTAGTACAAATTGTAAAATGTGCGGCGGTTTTGATTTTTTCACTGATCTTTTACAAAAATGCAATTAAGGACAGCGAAAGAAACCGGTTTTATTTCCAGTGTAATCTGCTGGCTCTTATCGTGTACTGCTGTTGTTCCTTTATGCCGGTGATTTCAAGAATCGGGTATTTTTTGAACGTATACCAGATTTTCTTAATTCCGTCGGTACTGCTTTCAATCAAACCGAAGAAGGTAAGAATTCCGCTTACCGTTTTAACCGCAATTGCAGGAGTCGGATATTTTCTTTTCTTCCTGCATACGTCAAGGGATGTATCAAGTCATATCGTCCCGTACTGGAGCTGGATTACACATTGATTACCGGGCTATAATCAGCCGGAAAAAGTGAGGAAAACAAATTGAAATTTACTGTTGTTACGGTATCGTTCAATTCCGGAACGAAACTTACCGAGACAATTAAAAATGTTTTAAAACAGGATTTTGCGGATTTCGAAATTCTGGTAAAAGACGGCGGTTCAAAGGACGATTCCCTCTCGTTTTTAAAAGAGTATCTCGGGAATGAGGGATTTCGGGAAGGAACTCCGGGTGTCTATGAAAAGCAGTCTTCGGGATGCAGGGTCAGAATCGTTTCCGAAAAAGACACCGGTATTTACGATGCGATGAATACGGCGGTAAAACTTGCCGGGGGAGAGTATATCTCATTTATGAACTGCGGAGATTTTTTTGCTTCGGAAGATGTTCTGACAAATGCCGCAGCGGTTATGGAGAAGACGGGAAATAAAGAGATTTATTACGGAGATGCTTATTTCAGAAGGGTAGGAAACGTCATTCACATGCCGAAAGAAATTACTCCTTCCGTCTGCTACCGTCACATTCCGAATCACCAGTCCTGCTTTTTTAAACGGGAATTATGGAGGCATAAGCAGTTAAATCCGAAGTACAGGATTCGTGCGGATTACGAATTTTTCCTGTATCAGTATTTTGAAAACAAAGTACGTCCCGTATATCTCGGCATTACGGTTTGTGATTACGAGGGCGGAGGGTATTCCGAGACAAAGGAAAACAAAAAAAGAGATGCGTATGAGCATCACGTGATTACCGAAAAATATATGACCAAAGCACAGCTTCGGAAAGAAAAGGCGTTCCGTGTCGTGACGCTCCAGCCGGTGCGGAAATGGATTGCACAGGACAGTCCTTTCTCCGGAGTTTATGACAAAGTAAAGAAGAGTATATACCGATGAGAGTTTTGTGGGTTTGCAATCAGTGCGTGGGACAGATTGCCGAAAAACTGAATATCCCGGGTTCGAACAAGGAAGGCTGGCTGAACGGTCTTTTTGATGCGCTTTCCGCCAAGGATCTTCAGATGGATCTCGGAATCTGTTATCCGGCGGATGCGAACTACAACAATATTGTCGGGGATACGGACGTGTTTGCATTTGAAGAAGATACCGCCCATCCGGAGATTTACGATCCCAAAACGGAAGAGCGCTTTAAGGAAATATATTCCGAATTCAGACCGGACGTCGTACACATTTTCGGAACGGAATATGCACATACCCTTGCAGCCGTTAAGGCACTTGGAAATCCGTCGAAAGCACTGATCGGATTTCAGGGGGTAATGGGTGCTCTTGCAAAAGAATATCTGACCGGAGTGGATGAAGAATGGATTCATAAAAATACATTCCGCGACAGTCTGAAATCCGATAATATGGATGCGCAGAAAAAGAAATTCGAGCTTCGTGCGGAGCATGAAAAGGAAGCGGTCGCGCTTGCGGGATATGTTACGGGAAGAACGAAACTGGACCGTGAATATACCCATAAACTGAATCCCGGTGCGGAATATCTGTTTTTAAACGAAACCATGAGAAGCATTTTTTACGAGGATGAGTGGGATGAGGACGAGATTGTCAGACACAGCATTTTCGTATCACAGTGCGATTATCCGATTAAGGGATTCCACATTCTGACCAAGGCACTCGGTCTGCTGAAGGAAGAGTATCCGGACCTTACGGTCAGGGTGGCCGGAAATACGATAACCGGTGTGGGAGGCCTGAAGAAAAAGATTTTAATTCCAACTTACGGGAAATACTTAAACGAACTGATGAAAGAAGAGGGAGTGCAGGAGAAGATTACGTTCCTGGGACCGCTTTCGGCGGACGAAATGAAGAAGGAATATCTTCGTGCCAATGTCTTTGTACTCTCCTCCGTGATGGAAAATTCTCCGAACAGTCTGGCGGAAGCAATGCTTCTGGGGGTCCCCTCGGTAGCGGGAAACGTCGGAGGCGTTTCGGATATTTTAAGTGAGGACTGCGGATTCCTTTACGAAAATAATGACCCGAAACTTCTTGCAGATGCCGTTCGTACGGTTTTTAAGGATCTGGATGCAGGAGGAGAGAAAGTACGGGAACGCACCGGGAAGGCAAAAACAAGTGCCCGTGAAAAACACAATAAGGATGCCAACGTGAAACGCCTTTTGGAAATGTATCAGGAAATCCATCAGAACGAACAGATGAAAGAAAACAACGGGTAAACCGAATTCCATGAAAGTAACTTTTATTTCCAACTACATCAATCATCATCAGATGCCGCTCTCCGATGAACTTTACAAAGTCTGGGGAGACGATTATTCGTTTATCCAGACGGAACCGATGGAAGAAGAGAGAATCAAAATGGGATGGGTGGAAAGCGACTCCGGGATCCCGTACGTGAAAACATATGCTTCCGATCCGGAAGGAATTCAGGAACTCATTGATACCTGCGACATTGCGATTTTTGACGGACTGGATGACGAGTCCTATATTGCATGCCGCCTGGAGGAGAAAAAAATCGTTCTCCGTACATGGGAAAGACTTTATAAAACGGGACAGTGGAAAGCGGTTTCCCCGAGAGGTCTTTTAAAAAAGCATCACGACCATACAAGATATTCCAAAGACCGGGTGTATCTTTTATGCTACGGCGGATACGTGGCGGACGACTTCGAAATTATAAAAGCGTATCGCGGTAAGAGACTGAAATGGGGATATTTTCCGGAGTTTCACGAATTTGAAAAAGAAGACCGGAAAAAGAAAAAAGAAAAAGAGATTCCGACGGTTTTATGGGCGGGCAGAATGATTCCCTGGAAACACGGAGCGGATGCTTTAAAAGCGGTTAAAAAAAATGCGGATGAGGGATTGAAATTCCGCTTTGTCATGGTCGGAAACGGTGAGTGCGAAGAGGAACTGAAAAATTTTGTTCAAAAGGAAGGGCTTGAAGAAATCGTAAGCTTTACCGGTGCGCTCTCACCGAAAGAAGTCCGGGAACAGATGGAGAAGGCTGACATTTATCTGTTTACCAGTGATTACGAAGAAGGCTGGGGAGTGGTCGCAAACGAATCCATGAACAGCGGATGCGCGCTTATCGCATCCCATGCGGCAGGTGCCGTTCCGTTTCTGGTACAGGACGGCGTAAACGGACTGGTTTATGAAAGCGGGAATACGGAACAGCTGGCCGGATGTCTGAAAAGACTTTTGTCGGAGGAAGATTACCGGGAAAAACTGCAGGATGCCGCATACGAAACGATACGGGATATGTGGAATGCCCGCAATGCGGCAGGGCGCCTGATTCATTTTTGCGAAGAACTGCAAAAGGGTAATCTTTTCTTTGAAGAAGCCGGGCCGTTAAGCGAAGCTTTGGTGATTCCCGAAAAAAAGATGTACCGTTATCTGAAGGGAGAATGGAAATGCCCTTAGAGGAATATAAAATATCCGTGGTTGTCCCGGTATATAATTCCGAAAAATATTTGGAGCGCTGCGTTGACTCGCTCCTTTCCCAGACGCATCCGAACATGGAAATCATTCTGGTGGACGATGGTTCAACCGATTCTTCCGGAAAAATCTGCGACAGATACGCCGGAGAAAATGCGGGAATAAAAGTTTTTCACAAAGAAAACGGCGGTTCTTCCTCGGCAAGAAATCTGGGAATCCGGAATGCGACCGGTGATTATGTCGGATTCTGTGACAGCGACGATTACACGGAACCCGATATGTATGAGCTTTTACTGAAAGCGGCAACGGAGAACGGGAATGCGGATATCGTGCAGATTCAGACCTGCTATCATTCCGAAAGCGGAGAACTTCTGAAAGGTCCCTCAGACGATTCGGGAAAGGTTACGTTCATTCCGTCGGAAGAAGATTTCCGGCTGCTTATGCTGCACGTCGGGGACGCATCGTTCTGCACGAAGATTATCCGAAGGGATTTTTTGAAGAAATATGCGTTTTCTGAGGGACGGTTAAATGAAGACTTTGAACTCGTAATCCGGATGATTCAGGATACGAAAGGCGTTTACAAAGTCGGAAAAGCGGGATACCATATCGTTCTTTCCGATTACTCGAATACGAGAGGCACATTTAAAACGGAATTCTATGATGCCATGATTCAGAATTCCGACATGGCATACGAACTGGCCCTTACGAAATACCCGTCTGCCGTTACCGAGGCGGAACGTTTCCGGCTGTTCCAGAGACTGGATTACATGCTTCATATTCCGGTTGAAAAAATGAAAGACAATGCGGTGTGCAACGGAATTATCCGGTTTTTAAAAGAGCACAGAAAAGAGATTGATTCAAATCCGTTTCTTTCCGCAAAGGAAAAAAGAAATCTGAAGATTCTCGCGGCGGCACCGTATTTAAGCAAGCGGACGCACCGCCTGATCATGAAAATAAAAAAGCCCGGCAAAACGCGTGTATATGAGGGCGCGGTAATGCCGGAAGGCGAAGGAAAAAATGATTAAGATACTGAAAAAACTGCTGGTCTTACTGGACCGGAAACAAAAAATGCAAATGGTGGGACTTGTCATCATTTTGTTTATCGGCGCGATTATGGAGGCATTTTCCATAGCGGCGATTATTCCGGTCGTTACCCTGATTCTGACTCCGGAAAAGCTGGATGCCATTCCGGTAATCGGTGCAATTAAAGCATCGCTTCCGTTCGGCTCCGACAAAACGTTCGGAATCTTCATCATGGTGGGACTGATTTTCGTTTTCATCGTAAAAAATATTTATATATATCTGGAATACAAACTGCTTTATCATTTTATCTTTTCCAATCAGTTCCGTACTTCGGAACGGATGATGAAAAATTTCATCCGAAGGGATTACGAATTCTTCCTCGGTGCCGATACAGCGGTAATCCAGAGAACAATCACCTCGGACGTCAACAACATGTACGGTTTGATCCAGTCCCTTCTGACTCTGGTTTCGGAAGTGATAGTGGCATTCTGTATTGCGCTTTACCTGTTTATCCAGGAACCCGTAATGACCTCCGTGGTTGCGCTTCTGTTAATCGTTACCCTGCTTTTGATTAAGGCGTTCTTAAAGCCGGTTATGAAAAGAGCGGGACAGGAAAACCAGGATTATTACAGCGGACTCTTCAAACATATTTCCCAGACGGTTATGGGAATCAAGGAAGTCAAGGTAACCGGACGGGAAAATTATTTTGTGAAAGAATACCAGAACTGCGGGCGCGGTTACGTGAATGCGGTTCAGAAATATACGCTTTATAACAATATTCCGAGACTGATTATCGAAGTGGTCTGCATGGGTGGTGTCATCGGATATTTCCTGTATCTTTATTTAACAGGGGGCGACATCATCGGAATGATTGCCACCGTTAC
>JAILAD010000063.1 GCA_024681795.1 Lachnospiraceae bacterium
AATTTTTATGATTTCTTAGTTCATTTTATTCGTGATTATATCAAATGGTTAATTACTCCACTTCATCTATCCCGTATATATATCTGAACTCGAGTATGGAAGCAGAATCCTTCTCCTGCCCTTCAAGTTCTACTTTCAATGGATTATCCCTGTCGATAATGAAATATATGATACTGCAGCCGTACTCTTTTGCCTTGGGCATGAAGTATTCCGCCACCCATTTTGTATCAAGGGGATTATCTTCAAAGGCAATGGTATTGTTTCTTTTTTCTCAACTTCTCTAAAAAGCCTATCAAACTCTTTCTTTGCCATTTCCATTTCTTTTTCTCTCTTGAAAGATTGCTTCGTTTAGATCATTCTATGATAACCAAAAAAACCCAAAACGCCAATCGGGAAACAGTATGCGTAAATTATATGAAAAAGCATTCAGACGCAGGAAAACGCACGCTTCAAATAAGTAATTATGCAGCATCAGTATTGGATGAATTGAGAAAGATAAATGGTGACAAAGAATTTATTCTTCAAAGCGCCGGATTAAAGCCTATCTCAACAAACCAGTTCAACGAACACCTGAAAAAGTATTGCATGGAAGCAGGTATAGAGTATCATTCATCACATAAAATCAGATTCTATGCATGCTCAAATATGTATGAAAATGACGTTGATGAAAGGACGATCCAATACAATATGGGGCAGAAAGAAATCTCCACTACAAGGCATTATGATCGTAGGAAACCTAAGAAACTGGATGACGAAACAGTTAATAAAGTATTCGGTTTCGAGCTTCCCGCAAACGTGGCGGAGAGAGTCTAGTGTGCAATAGTTGGCGCATTACTCGCTATTACTCGCTTTAAAAAGCAAATAAAAACCCCGTAAACCTTGTGTTTACGGGGAAAATAAAAGAAGCAGGTGATGGGAATCGAAGTTTTTTTGAAATCCCGCAAACCTAGTAAAATAGGAGGTCTGAGGCTTTTGCATCCTTCAGAACACACCATAGAACACAGTTTGGGTGATGGGAAATGGATTTTAAGAACTGAAGAACCCAGTAAAATCCACGCATGCAAGAAAAAAATCCCCAGGGTACTACCCAAGGGGAATACTAAAAATCATTGAAAGAAGAAGCAGAACAAGATCATCTATTTTCTCTATATTTTCAAGGACTTTATTCGTTATTTCTCCAAATATATGAAATGCAATTCTATTATTCTACATACACCATCACTAATCAATTCTTTCTGTTTTTGCCTTTAGCTTTCATATCATCTAAAGCATACTCACAACACTGAACAACTAGTTCATTAACGGATATATTTTCCTGTTGAGCAACCTCGCACAATTTTTCCAGCAATTCGCGTTCTATACGAAAGGTTTTATTTACATATTCCTTCTTTTTTACTTGAAACATGACATCTCCTTTTTTATACTCTTTTATACAATTCTACTTCCGATGCTACGTGGAAAATATACGCCATATTTATACATATATTTGACACGCGAATATATGAGTGTTAAAATTTCTAGTATACTAGGAAGGAGGATAAAAATGTCGAAAAAATTCCTTTTAAACATAGCCCGTGGAACCATACATGATGGCGACAATCCATGTGAACCGGCCAAACGTATGAAGCGGGCTAACATAAAAAGATTTAACAATTATCAAGATGCAGTCAATTATTATGAGGGCGAGGATAAAAAAGGAATACCTTGTAGTATTTGTCTAAAACAATACTGTCGATAATACTTTTAGTGGAGGGTAAGACAATGAAAAAAATGTTAGTCAGTCTTTGTATTATTTCTACAGTTCTCTTTCTTGTTGGGTGCGGCACTGATGAAGTTTCTCAAAAGGTAATGGACGATATCGATTCAATAGGCGAAGTTACTCTTGATGACGCAGCACTAATTTCTAAAATTACTAGCTCTTATGCAACATTAACCGATTCCCAAAAGAATCAAGTAAAGAATTACAAAAAGCTTTTGGATGCTCAAGATAAGTTAGAAGAATTACAGGCTGAAGCTGGCGGTCAACTAAAGGAAAATTTAAAAAAGGCTGTCAATGAAATGTATACGAGCGCTGTTATGTGTGAAGATATTATAAAAGATGTGGACAGAATGTGGGATGTTGATATTTTTTACGTAAATTCTGTCTATGAATCTGACAGTACTTTTGAGGTAACATCCTCTGTATTCCCGAGTATGGGTGGTGTAACGCTTAATACTGTTAAAGAAACAAGAAAAAAAGTAAAAGATATTGAAAATAACCATTCCGAATTATTAAAAGAAGCCACAGCGCTTACAAATTGGCCAGATGATATGTCAGAGGAAAAGAAAGCATGGGACGAATATTATTCCGCATATCTTGATTATTATGAATTAGCAACAAATCCAAGTGGAAATCATATAAATTATGTATCTGATGCAAATGATAAATCTTCTGCATTTTTAAACGCCTATAAAAAAATAACTCCATATTTAGAATAAAAATTAAATAAAATTAATCGTAAAAGGGCTATTACCTGATGGAATAGCCCTTTTTATTATCTTGATAGTAGAACAGTGTGCTTCTTTTCTGTGTTTAAACGCTTGATTTAGAATTGAACAAAGAATCGTTGTTCGTCATGTATAATCTATGTTGCGGATCCCAAAAAAGGGATTGACAATTGCAGTTTTGCAATCTATGATAAGAGTGTGGCTATGGATATGTTTATAAGCGAGGTGGGAGTATGAATTGGCAGGAAAAGGTACTTGATTTAATGGAGAAAAAAGGCATCACGCAAAAAAAACTAGCTCAGCTGAGTGGTATTACAGAGAGTTCTATTTCCAGATACTTACATGAAGAAAAGCGTCCAAGGATAGATATTATAGTAAATGTTGCACGTGCCCTTCAGGTAGAAACCGATTACTTTCTTGAAGAAGAGGAAAAATGCGAATCGGCCTATAACATTGTTGCTACCGCCATAGCTAGAAAAGGAAACGAATTAACACCGGAGGAAAAGAATCGACTGATTGCTCTTCTCCTGGGAGGGGGAGACAGTGTATAGATCTGGATCTGAATATGATGAAATTGCAAAAATAGTTATTCAAATATACTTGGACTATGGTATCTGCAAATTTCCAATTGATGAATACGAGGTTTGCAGAAAACTCGGAGTATCCTTGGTTTCCTATTCGGTACTTGATAAGGAATTTAGTGGACTCCTCTTAAAAAGGACAAAGCACGGTATATTTGTTAGACGAACGCCAAATAGACCGCCTACTATTTATTTCAACGATAAATTCGAACCTTATGGAGCGCGGAGATACACTATCTTTCACGAAGTAAAACATTATGTGTATGATGAGGATTCCGGGGATGAAGAATATGATGATCTTGCAGATTATTTTGCACGATACTTTATGTGTCCGATTCCATATTTGATATATAAAGGATTTAGTGAACCAGATGAAATCATTTCTTTTTGCAATGTTAGTATTGCTGTAGCTAATAATGTCTGCTCAAATCTGTATAATCGGAGAAATAAGTACGGATCTGAAATATTTGATTATGAACGACCTCTTATTGAATACTTAAACAAAGAAAATCAAGTATTAATAGAAAAGGTGAAAAATGAATAATGAATAATGGAGACAGCGGTGTAACGAAAGTGATTGAAAAACAGGAGTCATAACCTGTCGCCGCATTTGCCGCAAGGTAAATTGTTTATGATATGGATTGGTGCTAAAGAAAAAGCACTATATCGTAGCTGCAACTACAGATATAGTGCCCTCCGAGTACTTCAACTCGGTTCTAAGCATTAATAGTATATCATAAGCAAAAAAAGTTTTCAAATACTACTTGTTACTCGATAAGAATCCTTACAACAGATTCTTATCTTAACTGCCCTCCGGGCACTTCAACTTGGTTCTGAGCAAAATCATAAGAAGTACCCCGAGGGTTAACCTCCAGAGGAGCGCTGTCTGCCTTTGGTTGTACCCGAATAAAGGAGGGACTTTTTATGTGCAGCAATACTTTTTTACAATTGAATAATGAGCAACCGGGTTCTTTTAAGGAATCCAAAATCCGTTCCAGCTGCAAAGATGTATGGAATGCGTTTATGGCAGAGGGAGCAACATTCGGTCGACACGATATTCCGTTCTGTCCGACCACTGCAACTTCACTTCCCAAAGATCAGTTGACATGGGATGAAGCAAGAAGTATCTATCATAGGCACATTAAGCAAAAAGATTATGATTTCTTTGTAGATGCTTTCATCAACTGGTATACGGACGATTACAAATTTGATAATTCTCGGGGAATATGGCATGATTCCACAAAGGCATTGGAAATAATTAAACATTTCGCCGGAATAATCACACCAGACTTTAGCACATATCAGGATTTCCCGGAGCCTATCAAAACATATGCAACCTATCGTATGCGAATGTTTGGATATTGGGCAGGAAAAGAAGGTATTAAAGTTATTAACAATGTTAGATGGGGAACCGAAGAAACATATTCCTATTGTTTTGAGGGAATCCCTAAAAACAGCATTGTTTGCATCGGAACAGTTGGTGGAGGCCCGAAAAAACTCGAAAATAGAGCGCGTTTTGAAAAAGGTCTTCATAAGATGGTTGAAGTTCTTCATCCACATACCATACTTGTCTACGGATCCGCCAATGGTGAATGCTTTGATAATCTCAGAAAACAGGGAATAAAGATAGTTTCCTATCCGAGTAAAACCGCAAGGGATTTTGAAAGGAGGAAACAAAATGTGCAAGGGAATTAGTGGTTATTTTTCCGGTACATATGGAAGCAAAGCCGAGTTCTTTTCTGAACCATGGAATACTTCAATTGTATGGAAACATATTGATATTACACAAGGAAACTATGGCGGAACAAATCTTCCGCGATCTTTCAATATTGACACACCGCAAGGAAAAATGTGGACTCATGGAAATGCCACAAAACATATGCATGAGGCAATATTATCGTTAAAAGATAATCCAAAGTTAAAAGATACAAATCCCGGTCTGTATACTCAGTTTATACTATTTGACTATTGGAAATCGCTGGGTTCTGCAGTAAAAAAAGGCATATCTTATGAACGAAAAGTAACATCTGGGAAATGGGAGTTTGTTTTTGCGAAACCAAGGAATCAAGGCGAAAATCCCGTAATTAAACATGCCAAGTTTAAAGAAGTTCTACATTAGGAGGTCGTTATGAAATACAAATTTGACAATAATCACGTTATCCAATCTTCTTTTAAAGCGGAGGATTATTTTCCTGCCATAGTAATGTTTTCTTCTGAAGAATTAAACAATAGATTCATTGAGTATAGCTATGAAGATACCGATATGTTTGAAATTGTAGCGAGCTCTGACACTGGTGTCATCAAGCAGTTTACGCTCACTCTATGCAACCATTTTCTTGTTCATGATACAGATATTGACAATCCGGTTACTACAGATGGAATAATGTATTTTGATAAAAGTGAATCCATCCAATGTGATTCCTTTCTTGTTAATATTTTTCATGATGGAATCAGAGTCGATGTTTCAGAGAAAAAAGCTAAAACATTTTTGAAATGTGGTCAGTTAGTCTTCGCTTTTGATGAAGCCGATTCTTTAAGTTCACTGTATGTTCTTAACCTATCGGAAGATGATATAAAACATATATTATCTGAAATAAACCAATAAAACCAAAGGGCTGTCGTTATCACAGCGATAAACCTACATCTTTCATGTAAATACTTATTCTAAAAACAAATGGGGGCTTATTAAAGTCCCCATTTCTTCGGCTACTTTCATTGATTAATTTTCATTAGATTCGCTTTCTTTTCATTTTGGCTATTTAAAGACATTCTCTTTTTGAGAATCAACACAAATGGCCCCATGAATTACCTGCCAATTACTTGTCAATTACCTGTTGATTACCTGTCAATTACCTATCGCGTCCCTTTTCGAGAGAAAAAAAGTGTGATATATTTATTATGGAGAACGTAAAGAACGTTCCGGCATGATGGTGGGTACTATGCTAAAAGTAAAATGCGTCTGAAAGTCGTGTTAAAGTCGTATCAAAGTCGTATGAATGTCGTGTCAAATACCACTTTCATCCCTTTTCGGTACATAAAAAAGATGATATTATTATATTGGAGGATGTCTAAAGTCATTCTCCTTTTTTTGTACCGACATCTTTTTATATACCAGGAGCATCCGGATTTAACCGGGTGCTTTTTTTGTTATTAGACAAGGAGCACTGAAGCATTATGATTTTTGATTATTTTTATGAAGGACGTTATGAAAAATTCACATTCTTTATGTTGCCCAAAGGAATCATGAAGGATGATTTGTTCGGGGAGCTCACAATTAATGCAAAGGTGCTTTATGCAATGATGCTGGATCGGATTTCTCTTTCCAGGGAAAACGATTGGATTGATAAAGAAGGCCGAGTCTACATCTTTTATACGATAGCAGCCATTAAGAATGACTTAAGATGCTCGATTACTACGGCCAGCCGACTCCTGAAAGAATTGGAAGACTTTGGCCTTATAGAACGATGTCGAAAAGGTCTTTGTAAACCCAATCTTATTTATGTAAAAGATTTTTCGCGATTTTCAAAATCGGAATTCAAGAATCCCATAATTGAACAATCTGGATTGCCAGATTTGAATAATCCGGACTGCTTAAAATTGGAATCTAATAATACTGATATAAACAAGATTGAGATTAATAATACCAATCCTATCCTTTCCGGAGAGGACAAGGATGAGATCGAACGTGAACTGTATCGCGAAATCTTAATGGACAATCTCGAGACGGAAGCGCTTAAGGAGTGGCATCCCTATAAAGTTGAAATCATAGATTCGATTTTTGATCTCGTCCTGGATACCATCTGTTCGAAAAGAAAAATCATCCGAATCGCCGGCGATGATAAACCAAACCAGGTGGTAAAGTCACAGTTGCTCAAATTAAATTCCATGCATATGGAATATATTCTGAAGTGCTTAGAGGATAACACAACGCAGGTAAAAAATATCAAACAGTATATGCTCGCCACGATTTATAACGCACCACTCACGATGAAAAACTACTATCAGTCTAGGGTAAATCATGACATGACAGACGAATAAGTGAACCGACAAATATAAAAAAATGAATGGAGGAATAATAAAAATGAGAGATTACACCGAAAGCATATTAATCCGAATCACACCGGAACAAAGGAAACTGATTGAGAAGAAAATGAAACTGACCGGAATCATAAACATGTCTGCATACATTCGCAAAATGGCAATAGACGGTTATGTTTTTATTATCGATTTCAGTCTTCTCCGGGAAGCTTTAAGATTGACAAGCATCAATTCTAACAACCTGAATCAATATGTAAAAAAGGCAAATGAAACCGGAAGCATCTATCTCGAAGACATTAACGAAATAAAAAGTCAGCAGGAAGAAATCCGAAAGATACTTATTAAAATTTATGAAGCGCTGCTGAAAATAGATTAGAAAAAACTGTCTGTTGTTTCTAAACTGAAGCATCGTTTTTTTGATGCGTGGCTCCGAACGGATGTGAAGTTCTTCGGGGTTTGGGGCAGGCACCCAACAAGCAAAAAATGCATCGGTATATCTCGGTGCACTGCTTGCGAAAATGTTTTAATCAAATTATTTAGTAACAAACAAAACTGGTTTACGCATAATGGAGAAAACAATTGGAACGCGAGAAAGATGTACTAAAGGAAATTAAATACCTTGAAGATCTTACTCGTAATGCGATAGGAAATGGTATAATATCCTCGGAGGATGCAAAAGCCAAATTAGAAGAATTGGCAAATAAGAAATACACATTCAAATTGAATAAAGTGCTTTCAGTTCATCCGAACAAGATTTCCGGATCTAAGCCGGATGGCAATGGGAATTATACCATTTTCAGAACCAGAGCCAAATGGTGTCCGAACGGAATGCTTAGCAGAAAGTATTACGAAGATCTTATCGAAGAGTTATATACTCATTATTTTGGGGAAGAACCGGACTTCGAAAATCTGACATTAAAGGAATGCTTTGAGAACTGGGTTGAACGTCGGGTTAAAGCAGAGGTTATATCATATCAGACCGCTCAGCATTACAGATGCGATTATAAAAAATATATCGAGAGTGAGACTTTTTCAGACAAGCCGATTTCTGAAATAAAAAAATATGAGCTGATCGATTTTTATGAACGAGTTGTCGGAAATGGAAATATAACCGCGAAATGCTTTGGAAATATTAAGTCCTGTATAAACGGTGCCTTCAAGTACGCATCCATGTACGACGATATTCATTGCATCAATGCACGAGAAATTGATACTTCAGACATTTCAAGAAGATGCAAGTGCGTGGATAACAGCGACCAGGTTTATACAACTGAGCAAAGGGATATTATACTGACTTATCTGGAAAATCTGGAACAACAAACAGTATATTCACTGGCAATACGACTTGCATTTTGCCTGCCGACAAGAATCGGGGAATTAACAGCCATTTCATGGGAAGATGTTAATCTGGAAACAAAAGAAATCACATTGGCACACTCGATGGTTAACATCCGGACTGATAAAATCAACCGAAAGCTGGTTCGTGTGGATTATATGAAAGCACACTCCAAATCAGGAAAAAGAATTATCGATCTCAGCGATTACGCAGTAAAAGTATTAAATGAGTTGAAAGCATTAACCGGCGACAGGTTTTATGTTTTGAACTCAGCGGGGAATAACCCCATTTCGGAAAATAACTTCAATAGCAATTTGAAGAAATACTGTAAGAAATGCGGAATCCCCTATTATTCTTCTCATAAAATCCGTTTTTATCAGTGTAGCAGGATGTATGAGTTGCAAATCGACGAGAAAGATATTCAAGCAGAAATGGGACATTCCACACTGGAAATGACCAGGCATTACGACAGACGCCGTTCTAAACGCTTTACAGATGAGAAGGCTAATTTGGTCTTTGGAAGGTAGAAAGGTGCCTAAATAAGCCTGTATGTGTGTCAGGTGTGTTCTGAGAACACAGCAGAACACAGTGTGTTCTAAAATGAGAAATCCCCAAAGTCGCTCAACGAGAGGCTTTGGGGCAATAAAAAAAAGCAGGTGATGGGAATCGAACCCACGTATTCAGCTTGGAAGGCTGATGTTCTACCATTGAACCACACCTGCATAATAATATATAATTTCGTCGAGGTGACAGGATTCGAACCTGCGACCCCCTGGTCCCAAACCAGGTGCTCTAGCCAAACTGAGCCACACCTCGGTTGGACTTTTTTTACGTCCTTTTTTCGTGACGCAAGTATGATTATATGCATAAACGAAGCATTTGTCAATCTTTTTTTGGTTTTATTTCGGTTTTTTATCCTCGAAGGATTGCAGTTCCTTTGCAAATTTCTGTTTCAGGGAATCCCTGTAATCATAGGCCTCCTGTGAAAGCACCAGAAAAGCATCGGGAGATGATTTTCTGGAAGCATATTCGGCATAGAGACCGTTCATATAATTTTCGTAACCGCCTACGATTCCGTCCGTTGCCGTCTCAAACCATTCCAGGTCATTTGCATACTGCTCCAGCAGTTTATCACGCTTTAATCTGCGGGCAAATTTCCACGGAAACGTGGACAAAAACACTATAAGCGGAATCACAAACATCGGAAGCCAATAGACTAAAATAAATACGGGTTTTCCAAACGGAAGGTTCGATTGCACAATTGCAACCATAAACCAGACAAATGCATAAATAATCATAAAAATATTATAAAGAATGTCATAAAGCAGAAAATAACTGAACTGCAGGACATATGCCATTACAATAAAAATCGTGGAAAAGAAAAAGCACCCTGCCACAAAATCCGACATATCATGCCCGGAATCAATTTCATAAAAAACAGTAATCAGTAACATGACAATAAAATCAATAATACCGAAAGCGAGTCCAATAAACGGAAGCGGCATCCACCATGCCTTCGGAATCTTCTTTTTTATTTTTTTCATGTCATCTTCAAGCTGTTTTTTCTGGTTCTGCAGTTTTTCATCCGCAATGCCGTTTTCATGGCTCTCAATAAACGAATGCACCGCACCGTTTAATCCATACTGAAGATTTAAATTATACGTACATGTTCTGCAAATATCCTCATATTCCGCTCTCTGCTCCTCACTTGCAAGCTGCAGCGCGCACTGATAATCCGGATCGGAGGAAAAATCAAACTGTATGGTCCGGATATTTTCCGGTGTACAGCTGAATCTGTTCAGTAAATTATTCCAATATAATTCCGCTTCCTGATTATAAGCCATTTCTTCTGTCTTTCTTTCACTTATTCTGCAGGTTTTTCTGCTTCTTTACCTTCGTTTTCCGGAAGTTTTTCTTCGGGTTTTACTTCATTACCGGCAGGCTTTTCCGCTTCTTTGTCTTCCTTATTTTGTTCAGCATCTTCAGCAGCTTCCTCTTCCGCTTTCTTTAATGCTTCTTCCTCCCGCTTTTTGACATCCTTCATCTCCTGAATTGCATGGAAATGCTCCATGACAGCTCTTACTTCATCCTGGGAACGGAAGAAAGCATCTGCAACCAGCGGATCAAAATGCGTACCGGCATCTCCTTTTATGATGTCCATGGCTTTTTCAAAAGAGAAAGGCGGCTTATACACACGCGCCGAAACAAGTGCATCAAATACATCGGCAACTGCCATAATTCGCGCCGAAAGCGGAATATCCTCACCCGAAAGGCCGGCCGGATACCCTTTTCCGTTCCACTTCTCATGATGGAACTCTGCCAGATTCTTTGCCTCCTGAAGATAAGAGGACTCCGGAATCGTGTCGATAACCTGCTGTAACACATCCGCTCCCGCAGTAGTGTGAGACTTCATTTTTTCGAATTCCTTATCGGTCAGTTTACCGTTTTTATTCAAAATCGTATCGGAAACGGTGATTTTACCGATGTCATGAAGCGGTGCGGAATGTTCTACATCGTATATAAAATCTTCCGTAAGCTGATCTTTATAATACCCCAGTTCAAGCATTTTATCCATGATAATACGTGTATATGCCGCTGTCTTGCGAACGTGATCACCGGTATTTTCATCCCTGTTTTCCACCATGTCCGCAAGTACAAGAATCAGGGCATTCTGCATTTCGGAAATCGTTTCCGTCTTCTTGTTCAGCTCATAGACATAGTTCTTGTTTTTCTCCGTAGTATCGGAGAACGCATGGTACATGGTCTCAATCTCGTCACCGGTACGAATATTCAGCTTGTTGATTCTCTCAAAGTTGGCCTCTAAGTCTTCCTCGCTCTTATATGCGAATTCGCTGGCGCTTAGTGACATGGTATTAATCGGAAGCACTACATTGTAATCCGTAATCCAAAGACCGATTGCAATAATCAGAATAAAAAATCCCGCAAAAATTGAAATCAGCTTTGCCATAAAACTGAATTCGTTGGTACGAATCAAATTCATGGAAATATCCGTCGCCGCGTAACACGTGCATTTCCCGTAATCATTGTAAACCGGCTTGTAAACGGTAATCAGCCATCCATACGTATCATTTGTTATAATGGGTTCGATTTCGCCGCCGATTAACAGTGTCGAAACCATCGGCTCGAAGGATTCGTCAAACGGGATTACGTCACCCGGACTTCCGCCTTCCAGTTCCGCCGTGTCCAAATCGAAAACAACGTGACATCCGTCTTCTTTAATCTGGTAAACATACAGATATTCTATATCGGGCGAACTGTAAAATACATCATACAGCCGCGCTTCAACCTGCCTGTACTCCTCCGAGGAATCTCCCTCAGCGATATACTGGTCTATTTTATTTCCGTCTATAATACTTGCCACAAGTTTTGTGGTGCCATCCGCCAGTCTGAAGTGTTCGTCAATCGTGTACTGACGATACAGTACTACGCTGATTACAAGCGCCGCCACACCTACCGACAGTCCTGCAAGTACCAGCAGCCAGAGCATTTTGTTACGAAGAGAATTTCTCTGTTTGTTACTGTTTCTGATTTTTTTTAACAGTTCCCCCGTGGGCGGTGTCTGCTGCCACCCCTCAAACTGCATTATTTTTTGAATTTTATAGGGAAGGAACAGATACAGAATCAGTACAATTACAACCGTAATACTCTTATCCATCAGGCCTTTTACGAATTCATTTATGAAACTGCGTCCGATTGTAATGTTGCCGGACCACGCATCCTGGATAATCCATTTTAAAACGGTACCGTGACCGCCTCCGACAATTCCGAGTGAAAGAATTAACAGAACGATTCCCCAGGGTTTTCGAAACCAGCCTTTTCTTGCAAAAGCAGAAGCGATTACTGCAATTAAAACATTTACCACGGCATAATAAACTTCCGGAGTGTCAAACAACCCTTTAATCAGATTGGTTACCAGACCGACTATGATACCCGGCAGATATCCGCTCATGACGGCTATTAAAACCGTTCCGACACTGTCCAGATAAATCGGCCAGTCAAACATATTTACCAGAAAACTGCCGCCGAGATTGATGGCAATCCCAATTACACATAAAATCAGCATCTTTAAAATCTGATATTTTATGGAATATTTTTTCTGTTTTATTTCACTCATTAATTCTGTTACCGTATCTCAAAAACTTTGCCCGACGCTTATTTCTTTATGTTAAACAGTGTTCCGATAATTCCGCGTCCAAGGGAGGCACCCACATTTCCGCCGAGTGTTTTGCCGAAGGATCCTCCGACCGTTTTGCCGAGATTTTTACCGGCTTCTCTTCCGATCGTTCCTGCTAAGGAATTTGCTACGGACTTACCTGCATTCTTAACAGCGCGCTTCTTCGCCTCTTCCTCTTTTTCAGCCGCTCTCTGTGCGGCAAGCGCTTCTCTCTCCGCCTGTTTCTGCGCTGCAAGTGCAGCCTTCTCTGCGGCTTTTCTTTCTGCCTCAGCTGCCTTTTCGGCTGCCTTCTGCTCCGCCAGAGCCTGACGCTCCGCTTCTCTCTGTGCCTGCAATTCTGCACGTTCCGCAGCTTTCTTTTCTTCCCTTAACTGTCTCTCTGCTTCTTTTAATGCAGCCGCCTCTTCCTGCTGACGGCGTTTTTCCGCAGCGGCAACCTCTTCCGCACGTGCTTTTTCTTCTGCATCGGAAATGGCCTTACGATTTAAAAACTCATATGCAGAATCACGGTCCACGGTTTCCACATACTTAATATAAAGCTGTTCCGCTTTGATTTTGGAATCTCTCGTCGCATCATCGATTGCTCCCAGCTGACTCTGCGGAGGTAAAATATTGCATCTCTCCACAATCGTCGGAACACCGGTTTCATCCAATACGGATACAAGTGCCTCTCCGATTCCGAGTTCGGTTAAGACCTGGAAAGTATCAAAATCCGGATTCTCTCTGAACGCCATGGCAGCTGCTTTTGCCGCCTTCAGTTCGGAAGGGGTATATGCACGGAGTGCATGCTGGATTTTGGTTCCGAGCTGGCTCAGTACACCGTCCGGGATATCCTTTGGATTCTGGGTAATGAAAAATACACCAACACCTTTGGAACGAATCAGTTTCACGATTTGCTCAATTTTATCAAGCAGTGATTTGCTTGCGGAATCAAAGAGCATATGTGCTTCATCAAAGAAGAATACAATGCGGGGCTTTTCCAGATCCCCTGCTTCCGGAAGCATTTCATATAACTCCGACAGCATCCAGAGCATGAAAGAGGAATACATCGTCGGATTATTGATTAATTTCTGGCAATCCAGAATGTTGATTTTTCCCTTTCCGGTATAATCGCATCCGATCCAGTCACGGATATCAAGCGCAGGCTCTCCGAAGAACAGTTCTCCTCCCTGACCTTCCAGTGCAATAACCGCACGGATGATGGCCCCGAGGCTCTGGCTCGACATATTACCGTAGGTCAGACTGTATTCTCTCGCATGCTCACCCACGTAGGTAAGCATGGACCGGAGGTCTTTTGTATCAATCAAAAGCAAACCTTCGTCATCCGCAATTTTAAAAATTACGCTTAAAATATCCGACTGAACCTCGTTTAATCCGAGAATTCTGGCAAGTAAAATCGGTCCCATTTCGCTGATGGTGGTACGAAGCGGAAGTCCTTTTTCGCCGTACACATCCCAGAATACCGTAGGAAACGCATCAAACTTAAATCCTGCTTCTTCAAGACCGAAGCGTTCGATACGTGCTTTCATATCTTCCGTCTCAACACCCGGATTACAGGTTCCGCCGAGATCACCCTTCACATCCGCCAGGAAAACCGGAACACCGATGCTTGAGAATGACTCTGCCATTACTTTCAATGTAACGGTTTTACCGGTACCGGTAGCTCCCGCAATCATACCGTGGCGATTTGCCATTTTCGGTAATGCGTAAATTTTCTCGTCCCCTGCTTTTCCAAACCAGATTTTGTTCTCGTGTAACATAGTTTTCCTCCCCCAGTATCATTACTTTTTTATATGTTTTAAATGCTTATTCGTTTTTTATGCCCGCTCTGACCTTTTATGCCGGTTTAAATTTCGCACAAATTTACTTTAACGTCACCCGCTTCATCGATTTCTATCATAGCATAAGTCGGTTTTCTCGAAAACTGTCTCGGGTAACTTAAACTGCCCGGATTTACCACATGAATTCCGTCAATCAGTTCATAAAACGGCTTATGGGTATGCCCGAACACCGCAAAATCACAGTCTCTGCTCTTTGCCTCATCCACCAGTCTTTCGTATCCGAAGGAAACATTGTAATAATGTCCGTGGGTTACAAAAAACCGCTTTCCGCCGTAATCAAAAAGCCGGTCTTTCGGCAGCGTGGAAAAGAAATCATTATTCCCCATAACCGCCGCAAAGGGACAGTCCACAAAACGGGCCATATCATCTTCACTGCCCTGGGTATCCCCTGCATGAATCACCATATCAACGGGTTTTACTTTTCTGTATAAATCGTAAAATGCCCTGTCCATTCCGTGCGTGTCGCTCACTACCAGAATTTTTATTCCCATCTATCTGAATTCCTCCGTTTTTGAAAGAATTTCCCACATTTTGCGAAATGCCTTGCCACGATGAGAAATCAGATTCTTTTCTTCCATCGGGAGTTCTCCGGAACTTACGTCATATCCGTCCGGGCGGAAAATCGGGTCATAGCCGAATCCGTTCGTTCCTCTTTCCTCGTACCCGATTCTTCCCTCCATGGTTTCTCTCACTACAATTTCCTTTCCGTCCGGAAAAACGGCGGCAACGGCACAAACAAAACGGCCCGTTCTTTTTTCATCCGGTACACCGTCAAGACGTTCGAGAATCTTCGCATTTTTTATGGAATAAGGTGTATCTTCTCCGAGATATCTTGCAGAATAGATTCCCGGTTCCTTATTTAAATAATCGACCTCCAGACCGGAATCGTCGGAAAGAACAATCCCGCCGCAGGCTTCAGAAACCGCTCTTGCTTTTATCAGTGCGTTCTCTTCAAATGTTTTTCCGTCCTCCACAATATCCACATCGACACCGGCTTCTTTCATGGATACGATTTCAATTTCGCCGGAATTCATGATTTCCTTAATTTCATTGAGTTTTCCCATATTACCGGTCGCTATGATTAACCGTTTCATATTAAAAATACTTCCTTTATCTTTATCTTTATCTCATTTTTGGCAGTCATTTCTGACTTTCACTTTTGTCAGCCGGCTTTCTTTTCGGCGGCTTCGGTCCGTTAAACTGAAGGAAATACGTCTTCATCATACCGTTATATATTTTCCGGTTTTTGTCAGCCTTCCTTCCGATATCCTTCTCGGCATTTTCGTAGGATGTAATCAGATACATGGACCAGGAATCAAGCGCTTTGTATGTTTCTCCGACAGTACGGTACAAAGCAGGAAGATCCTTTTTTTCCTCAAGACGTTCTCCGTACGGAGGATTGGTGATAAGAAAACCGTACTTTTTCGAATGTGAAAGATTTGCCACATCCCTTGTCTGAAAATGAATCAGATGCTCAACGCCTGCGTCGGCGGCATTCTGCTTTGCAATTTTTATCATCTCGGAATCAATGTCATATCCCTGAATATCCACGTCATTCTGAGTCAGATCTTTTCTGATTCTGTCGTTGGCATCTTCCACACATTGATACCAAAGCTTTGTAGGAATCAGATGCTTCCACTGTTCTGCAGTGAATTCACGGTTCATTCCCGGTGCAATTCCGGCTGCCATAAGGGCCGCCTCAATCGGGATGGTTCCGCTTCCGCAGAACGGATCGACCAAAATCCGGTCCTGTTTCCACGGGGTCAGCATAATGAGTGCAGCTGCCAGATTCTCCGCAATCGGAGCTTTCGCGGTTAACCTACGGTATCCCCTTTTATGAAGGGAAACCCCTGTAGTATCCAGTGCAACCGTAACTTCATCGTTTTTGATAAATACCCGAACCGGATAATCTTCTCCCGTTTCTTCAAACCACTCGATTCCGTAGCGATCTTTCAGGCGCTCCACCATAGCCTTTTTCATGATGGACTGGATATCGGAAGGGCTGAACAGTTTACTTTTCACACTTGCTGCTTTTGTTACCCAGAATTTTCCGTTCTTCGGAATATATTCTTCCCACGGGATTGCTCTGGTTCCCTGAAACAGTTCTTCAAAGGTTTCTGCGTGAAACGTACCTGTAATTAAGAGGATTCTTTCCGCGCTCCGTAAAAATACGTTTCCGTAACAAATCGCCTCAGCATCACCCAGAAACGTAACTCTTCCGTCAGATACTTCATCAATATCATATCCGAGATCCAGTATTTCTTTTTTTAATACTGCCTCCAGTCCGAAATGACAGGGAGCAGTCAGTTTTAAATATCCCATTCTTCTATTTTACCTTTTTTCATATAAGAACGCTATCTTTTTTTATCACGGATAAACTCTTTTTTATTACCGGGCAGTATCATTTTTCCTGTCGGAAGGTATCATTTTTTATAATTGAACAGCTTCCTTGAACACACAAAAAGGAGCCGCATAAGCGACTCCTTCAGGTATTGTATGAAACAAACTTTTATTAACCTTTAACAGCACCGAGTGCAACACCACCAACGATGTATTTGGAAAGTGCAAGGTAAACAACGATAACGGGGAAAATGGATAACATGATCATCATGTAAACCTGACCCATATCGAATTTCATGTAGTCTGCGGAACGAAGAGTTGCGATTAAGATCGGCAGAGTCTTGTTCTTATCAGACTTTAAGATAAGTGCCGGAGTAAAGTAATTGTTCCAGCTGCTTACAAATGTGAAGATTGCCTGTACTGCGATAGCCGGTTTCATCATGGGCATTACGATGGTATTGAAAGTTCTGAACTCTCCGGATCCATCGATACGTGCTGCCTCGATAATGGAAAGAGGAAGCGTGGAATCCATGTACTGCTTCATATAGAAGAATGTAACCGGTGCAGCAATTGCAGGTACAATCAAAGGTACAAATGTATCATGAAGATGAATGTTTCTCATGAACTGTACAAAACCAAGCGCGGTAACCTGCGTCGGAATCGTCATAATCATAAGGATGAATGTAAATACAACATTCTTTAACTTGAAATCATAGCAGTGAATCGCATAAGCGGTCATGGATGAGAAGTAAGTACAAAGTACTGCACTTCCTGCTGCAATGATAATGGAGTTTAACATACCTCTCCAGATATTGATGGAACTGTGCATCAGATTAACCCAGTTCTGTCCGAAATACTTACCGAAGAAAATATGGAATCTTCCACCGGAAAGTTCTGCATTATTATGAGTAGCGTTAATTAACAAAATGTAAAACCAGAAAAGACAGAGTACACAGAGCAGAACCAGAACAACGTTCGCTACTACTCTTCTCAAGCGAATACCGCCTGTTACTTTCTCTTTATCCATCTGGAGTTGCATAGCACCTTCTTTAGCCATAATCTATCTCCTCCTAGTCTTCTTTTCCGTTGGAAACTTTATAAACAACCATACTTAAAACACCGGTAATGATGAACAGTACTACCGAAAGAGCACCACCCATACCAAAGTTCTTACTGGTACCGATATGTCTGTTTAACCACATAATCAGTGTCATTGCAGAGTTAGCCGGTGATCCTTTACCGTTTGTTAAAATCTGGGGAACATCGAACATCTGTAAACCACCGATCAAGGAGGTGATAACAACGTATACAAGGATGGGACGAAGCAACGGTAACGTAATTCTCCAGAATACCTGAGTGGGGGTTGCGCCATCCACTTCGGCTGCTTCGTATAACGAAGGGTCAATACCCAACATACCTGCCATCAACAGGATTGTGGTATTACCAAACCACATAAGGAAGTTCATAAATCCTACCAGAATACGTGTAGCCGGAATGTCCTGGAAGAAAATGAACGGTTTGTTGATTACATGCAATGTGTTCATTAAGAGAGCGTTAATCGGTCCCGTTTCAGAGAACAATGCAAAGAATAACATAGAAAAAGCGGATGCCATAATCAGGTTCGGTAAGTAAATAACTACTTTATAGAAACTTGCGGCTCTCAGTCTTAATCTTGTATCTGAAAACCATGCACCCAAAAGTAAGGAAACCAGAATCTGCGGAATAAAACCGATGATCCACATGATTACTGTATTTAATGCGTATTTAAGCATATCACCCTTTGAAAATAAGGTAATATAATTTTCAATACCAATAAAACGCGGTCCAATCTGCGTCATACCACTCATATAGTTCTCAAAGAAACTATAATAGATGGTCATCACAAGAGGGATTAGCTGAAAGAAACAATACACAGCGATAAAAGGAATCAAAAAGATATAACCCCATTTATTAAAGCTGACTACTTTTCCTCTTTTTGCCTGCTTCATATAATACCGTCCTCCATTTCGTGCTTATTTTTACTGCACTTTACTTCAATTCTTCTTATAATCCGATTACTATGGGGCCACGATTCCTTACCCCCTCTGATAAGTTTTTGCGCCCATAATTCAAAAAAATAACAAGTGTGCCTGCCTTTAGGGGGCAGGCACACCCATTACCTTAATTCATTTTTCGTTAGTGATTAACGAGAAAGTTCAGGATAGGTCTCCTCAACTGCAGTGTAGAAGTTATCCCAAGCAGTATCCTCATCAACTTTACCGGTGAAGTAATCGGTCATAGCGGTCTGGATCTGCTCGTTGCAAATCTGATCATAGATGGTCATGTTGCTTACGTCTACGTTAGCTAAAGCGCCTTCGAAGATGCTGTAAGGGTTCTGTCCACCAAGAACGTCATTACCATAGGAGGTATCAGCTGCATACTTAGCAACGATTGTCTTGTTGTTTACGTTGTCGCCGTAATCCTCGATGATGGAGGTAAGAACGCCTTCGTCCATGGTCATGGTCTTAAGGATTTCAGCTGCGGTAGCTGCATTATCAGTCTTCTCAGCTACACATACCCAAGTACCGCCCCAGAAATGAGCCTGAGGTCCCTGGCAAAGTGCCCAACCGCCTCTATCAGCGATGGAGTCACCGGATCCAGCCTGCATACAGAAATCGAAGTACCAAGCGGGTCCAAATACGCAGAAGGAAATGTTCTTCTGGAAGTCTTCGTTGGTATCCCAAAGTCCGAATGTACCGGTCTGCTCTGCGTCTACCATTTCCTTGGACATATCAATCCACTTCTGGATGTTAGCATCTACGTTGATTTTGTTGTCCTTAACCCAAGGAGTGGTAACGTTGTTGGAGAATACACGATAGGAAGTAGCTGCACAAGGAGTCATCTTGTATCCAGCTTCTTTCATCTGAGCTGCAACGTCCTGCCACTTATCCCAATCGGAAACAAGTGCCTGAACTTCATCGGGATCGTCAGTTCCAAGAACTTCCTTAGCGATGTCACGGTTGTAAATCATACCAGCACCGCAGGTCTGCCAAGAAGAACCATAAAGAACGCCGTCGGTTGTAACAACCTGCTGAGTATATGCATACTGATCAGCGATATCAGCATCGGTAATTCCAAGATCACCAAGAGGCTTAGCAACACCGGGAACGGTGTACTTTCCAGCGTAGTCAGCTTCTACTAAGAAGATATCTACGTCAGCGCTGTCATCAAGAAGGTCAGCATCAAGTGCGTTCTGATATGCACCGTTATCGGAAGGAGTAACAATCCATTCTACAGGAAGGTCGCCAATGTGACCATGGTTAGGATCGCTCTCGGAATCCTGAGTATAACCAGGCATTAAGTTGATTACACGAGTCTGCCACTCATCGTTCCAGCACTCGATAGTAAGTTTGTCGCCGGTATCCTCTAATACTACTTCTTCGCCGCCGCCTACGCTACCCGGCTCAACTTCGCTGGTAACAGGTGCTACTTCGCTGGTAGCAGGAGCTACTTCGCTGCTAACTGCGGGGGTGCTTCCGGTACAGCCTGCAAGTAAAGCTGCAACCATTGCTGTGGATAACATTACACTTAATAATTTCTTTTTCACTTTTAATTTTCCTCCTCTATTATTTAGTGTAGTGAATAGTTTCTGCCGACGTAAAAAAGGATATTCCCCTTTTCCGTGTCAGCAAGGTCATTATATATCACATTATCCATAATGACAATAGTTTTTCTGTGATTTTTGTCCAAAAAAAGCAAATTTAGTAAAAAACGATAAGGTTTTGTTCATTTTTTGTTCATATTTACTTCTTTTTTTGTTCATAAACCTTTTACAATACCTTCATTTTTTTCTATTCTGTTAACAATATGCCAAGCTGCCTTCCTTGTCTTGCTTTTCTTCTTCTTTTTATAGTATAATTCTAAATACGAACGGTCTCTTGGAAAAGGGGCAAAAATACTATAATGATAAGGAGAAACAGGTATGAAATTCGGTTTTTTTGATGATGCCAACAGAGAATATGTCATCACCACTCCAAGAACCCCGTATCCGTGGATTAACTATCTGGGTACCCAGGGTTTCTTTTCACTGATCTCAAACACTGCAGGCGGTTATTCTTTCTATAAAGATGCTCGTCTGCGCAGAATCACCCGTTATCGTTACAACAACGTTCCCATTGATATGGGCGGACGTTATTTCTATATAAATGATAACGGAACCATTTGGAATCCCGGCTGGTCACCCGTAAAGACGGAGCTTGACGAGTATGAATGCCGCCACGGTATGGGATATACCAAAATCACCGGCAAGAAGAACGATCTGAAAGTAAACGTTACGTTCTTCGTTCCCCAGGATTATGACGGAGAAGTTCAGCAGGTTGTACTTACCAACGAAGGCTCCGCAGAGAAGTCTTTCTCACTCTTCTCTTTTGCAGAGTGGTGCCTCTGGGATGCGCAGGATGACTCCAATAACTTCCAGCGTAACTTCTCAACCGGTCGTGTTGAGGTAGATGGTTCCGTACTTTATCACAAGACAGAGTACAGAGACCGCCGCAATCATTTTGCTTTCTATTCCGTTAACGATACCATTGACGGATATGATACCGACAGAGATTCCTTTATCGGTCTTTACAACGGATTCAACAATCCCGAAGCCGTACTTGCAAATAAGGCAACCAATTCCTTTGCAGACGGCTGGGCTCCGATTGCTTCCCATTATAAAAAGATTACCCTCGCTCCCGGCGAAACCAAGACCCTGGTATTCATTCTCGGCTACGTTGAGATGCCCGTGGACCAGAAATTCGAAGCTGACGGCAAGACCATTAACAAGGTAAAAGCCAAAGCAATGATTGAAAAATACAATACGCCCGAGAAATTCGAAGCAGGCATGAAAGAACTTAAGGCTTACTGGGACAAGCTTCTCGGAATCTTTACCGTAGCTACTCCCGATGACAAGGTTGACCGCATGGTTAATATCTGGAACCAGTATCAGTGCATGGTTACCTTTAACCTTTCCCGTTCCGCTTCCTATTTTGAATCCGGTATCGGCCGTGGTATGGGCTTCCGTGATTCCAATCAGGACGTACTCGGATTCGTACATCAGATTCCCGACAGGGCAAAAGAGCGTATCATCGACATCGCTTCCACCCAGTTCCCGGACGGCGGATGCTATCATCAGTATTCTCCTCTTACCAAGAAGGGAAATGCGGATATCGGCGGCGACTTCTCCGACGATCCTTTATGGCTGATTCTTTCCGTTTCCGCCTATATTAAAGAAACAGGCGACTGGGGCATTCTTGACGTAATGACTCCTTATGATAATGATATGTCGGTTGCACAGCCGATGCTCGATCACCTTAAGGTATCCTTCTATCGTATTGTAAATAATCTCGGACCTCACGGTCTTCCTCTTGCAATGCGTGCAGACTGGAACGACTGCATCAACTTATCCTGCTTCTCCGATACACCGGGTGAGTCCTTCCAGACTTATACCAATCCGAAGTTTGCCGCAGAAGGCGGTTATTCCAAGGTTGCTGAGTCCGTAATGGTTGCCGCACTCTTCACCTATGCAGGCCCGAACTATGTTGAGATTTTGAAACATCTCGGCAAAGATGATGAGGCAAAGGCTGCTCAGGATGAAATCGACAAGATGAAGAAAAACATCATGGAATCCGCATGGGACGGAGACTGGTTCCTTCGTGCATATGATGCTAACGGCGAGAAGATGGGCTCCAAAGAATGCGAAGAAGGCCAGATCTTCATCGAGCCTCAGGGCTTCGCAATCATGTCCGACGTAGGCAAGGATCAGGGTACTGCACTTAAGACACTTGCAGCAATTGATGAAAGACTGAATACCAAATACGGTCTCGTTCTTAACAACCCTGCATTTACAAAGTACTACATTCAGTACGGTGAGATTTCCACCTATCCCGGCGGATATAAAGAAAATGCCGGAATTTTCACCCACAACAATGCATGGATTATCTGTGCAGCCGCTTATGCAGGACAGGGCGATCAGGCATTCAAATATTATTCCGAAATTGCTCCCGCATTTACGGAAGAAACCTCCGACATTCATAAGACCGAGCCTTATGTATACGGTCAGATGATCGGCGGTAAAGATGCAGGTGCCGATATCGGAAAGCCCGGCGATAACTTCGGACAGGGCAAGAACTCCTGGCTTACCGGTACCGCAGCATGGAACATGGTAGCAATTTCCCAGTACATTCTGGGTGTACAGCCCGACTTTGACGGACTGAAGGTTGATCCTTCTATTCCTCACGAGTGGGACGGCTTTACCGCTACTCGTAAGTTCCGCGGTGCTACTTACAACATCACCATCAAGAACCCGAACCATGTATGCAAGGGTGTTGCTTCCCTCGAAGTTGACGGTGAGAAAATTGACAGCTGCGTAATTCCTTACGTAGCAGGAAAGACCGATATCAACGTAGTTGTTACCATGGGTTAATTCCCCATTACCACAGTCGAAATACAAAAATCGGATAGGATTTTATGGGCTGCCTCCACCGAGACAGCCCTTTTTGATAAGGAGGCTGCCATGGCCAAAAAAGAGAAACGCCCCAAAGTGGTTGATTTAAAGCATCCCGAAAAGACAGTCAAAAAAAATCTGCGAAAAATGAAAGGTAATCTTGTCTGGCGGATTATCGCCGTTTCGCTGGCTTCCCTTTTGATGGCCCTTAACATCAATACCTTTGTACACACCGGCGAGCTGCTCCCGGGCGGAGCAAGCGGACTGACACTTTTAATTCAGGAAATATTCGCCAAATTTCTCAACGTAAAACTGCCGTATACCCTGATTAACATCCTGATTAATTCCGTTCCCGTATATATCGGTTTCCGTTTTATCGGGAAAAAATTTACGGCACTCTCCTGCTGGGTCATCCTGTTAACGGGTGTTCTCGCCGATCTGCTGCCGCCCTATATCGTAACCCGCGATATTCTGTTAATCAGTATTTTCGGCGGATTGATTAACGGAATCGCCATCAGCATGTGCCTTTTGGTGGATTCCACGACGGGAGGCACCGATTTTATCTCCATCTTTTTATCGGAACGTCGCGGGGTGGATTCCTTCAACATCACACTTATGATTAATGCGGCAATCCTGCTCGCTGCGGGATTCCTGTTCGGCTGGGACAAAGCACTTTATTCCATTATTTTCCAGTTCTGCTCCACCCTGATGGTCCGGATTCTTTACAGAAAATACCAGAAGGCCACCCTTTTCGTGGTGACAAACAAACCGAAGGAGGTCTGCGAGGCAATCTCCAAAATCTCCCATCACGGAGCCACCATTATCGAAGGCGAAGGTTCCTATGAACACTGTGAACGCAACGTGGTATATTCCGTAGTTTCCGGCTCTGAATCCGGAAGGGTGATTTCCGTGGTTAAGGAAGCCGATCCGGAAGCATTTGTAAACGTCTTAAAAACGGAACGTGTACTGGGGCGTTTTTACCAGCCCCCCGCGGACTGAGTTTTCCTTTGCAAACTTTGTTTTTCTGTATTAAAATGAATATGTTTGTTTTTTATAAAATGATTATGTTATTTTATCCGAATAAATAAATATAACGGAACGAGGTTAAAAATGTACTACGACAACGTAATTGATTTAATCGGCAATACCCCCCTGATTTCCCTGGAAAAAACAATGGGAATTCCCCTTTTTGCAAAAGCGGAATTCTTAAATCCCGGCGGTAGCATCAAGGACCGGATTGCCAAAAACATGCTTGAGCAGGCAGAAAAAGACGGAAAATTAAAGCCCGGAATGACCATTATCGAACCCACGTCCGGAAATACCGGAATCGGACTCGCCTTCTGTGGTGTCAGAAAGGGATATAAAGTCATCATCGTAATGCCTGAAAATATGAGTGAAGAACGAAAAAAAGTCATTAAGGCCTTCGGCGCGGAGCTGGTGCTGACACCCGCGGAGTTATCCGTTGACGGTGCCGTAAGGGAAGCGGAAAGAATCGCTTCAACAGGCGATAATTATTTTGTTCCCCAGCAGTTCGTCAATCCCGCAAATCCGGCCGCACATTATAACGGAACGGCACCGGAATTGTGCGAGCAGCTTGGCAGAAAAATCGACATCTATGTTTCCGGCATCGGTTCCGGAGGAACCCTGCAGGGAATTGCAAAATATATTCTGGATCACAACAACCCGGACTGCAAAATCGTGGCAGTTGAACCGAAAGGTGTTTCCGCACTGCTCGGCGATGAACCGGGACTTCATCAGATTCAGGGAATCGGCGACGGTTTCGTACCGGACGTATTGGACACCTCTTTAATTACCGACATCGTAACCGTAAGCGATGAAGATGCCATCAATACCGCCAGGGAACTTGCAAAGGAATACGGACTTTTAGTCGGTACTTCCTCCGGTGCCAATATCTGGGCCGCAAAGCAGATGGCGGAAAAATACGGACATGACAAAGTGATTGCCACGGTTCTTCCGGATCGTGCAGAGAGATATTTCAGCACATCGTTGTTCTGAAAGAGGCTGTAATATGGGAAAAGAAATCGAAAGAAAATTTCTGATTAAAAAGCTGCCGGACCGTCTGGAAGAGTATCCGTACCATGTTATGGAACAGGGATATTTAAATACGGCTCCCGTTGTGCGTGTCCGAAAAGAAGACGGGGATTATTATCTGACCTACAAGGGAAAAGGCTTTATCGAACGGGAGGAATATAATCTTCCCCTGACGGAGGAAGCTTATCTTCACTTAATTCATAAAGCCGACGGTAAAATCATCCGAAAGAAACGCTACCTGATTCCGTACGAAAAATACACGATTGAGCTCGATCTCTTTGAGGAACCTTTTAAACCGCTGATTGTTGCGGAAGTGGAATTTTCTTCTCTCGAGGAAGCGAATGCTTTTATTCCGCCCGAATGGTTTTCAGAAGACGTCACCGGAGATTATCATTACTCGAATTCTTATTTAAGCCGTTCATAAAAGATAAAACGGAAGGCCTGATGCCTTCCGTTTTTTTGACTTTTACTTATGCTATTATTGTTATTACTGTTATTACAGTCTTCCGTAAATTTTGGTAATTCTGCGGATTTCCTCCGCAAGTTCTTCCGTAAGATCTTCTTTTTTTACTCTCCACATCCAGTTTCCGCCGAGCGTGGACGGGGTATTCATGCGGGCCGAATTATCAAGTCCCAGAAAATCCTGCATCGGAATAACCGCCGTATCCGATACGGACGAAAATGCCGCACGGATTAAATCCCAGTGAATATTCTTTGCGGAGCGGATGTTCAGATAATCCTTAACGATTTTCTTATATCCGGCCGGCAGTCCTTTATACCAGCCGACAGCCGTTTCGTTGTCGTGGGTTCCCGTATAAATCACACTGTTTGACGTAATGTTAAAGGGAATATAATCATTGTCCGGCTCCCCGTCAAACGCAAATTCCAGAATCTTCATTCCGGGATAACCGGTTTTTGCTATCATCTTCCGTACCGAATCCGTTAAGAATCCGAGATCTTCCGCAATCACCGCCTGCTTTCCGAGTGCCTTGTCAATTGCTTTGAAAAGTTCGATTCCGGGACCCTTTACCCAGTCTCCGATCTCAGCGGTCTCGTTTCCGTATGGAATGGAATAATAGGAATCGAATCCGCGGAAGTGATCGATTCTGACCACATCATACAGGCGGAAGCAATGTTTCATGCGGTTAATCCACCATTCATAGCCGGTCTTTTTGTGATATTCCCAGTCATAAAGCGGATTTCCCCAGAGTTGCCCGGTTTTTGCAAAATAATCGGGAGGGCATCCTGCCACACGCACCGGAAGGTACTCGTCATCAAGCTGAAACAGCTCGGGATTTGCCCATGCATCCGCACTGTCGGCAGCAACATAAATCGGAATATCCCCGATAATTTCTATGCCTTTGTCATTCGCATATTTCTTTAATTTTTCCCACTGTAAAAAGAAATAATACTGACAAAAATACGTAAATTCCACTTCTTCGTGCAGACGCTTTGCTCCGGCATTTAACGCTTTCTTTTCACGACAGCGGATGCTCTTTTCCCAGCCGATAAAACTTGCACCGTCTTCCTCTGCCTTAAAAGCCATAAAGAGCGCATAATCATAAAGCCAGGATTTTTCATTCTGAATAAATTTCTTAAATCCCGCACCGTTACGGTCAAACCGGGAAAATGCCTTCCGAAGAAGCGGCATTTTTCCGAAATAGATTTTTTCGTAGTTTACGGCGGTATTTACCCGTTCTTTCTTCCTGCTGCCCGGAACCTTCACGATATCACAAAGGTCTGCCCTGTCGCACTCTTCCTTTGTAAGAAGGCCTTCCCTGATCAGCATTTCCAGATCGATATAATAGGGATTTCCGGCGAATGTGGAAAACGACTGATAGGGAGAATCTCCGTACCCGGTCGGTCCGAGCGGTAAAATCTGCCAGTAACGCTGTCCCGCCGCATCCAGAAAATCCACGAAATCATAAGCTTCCTTTCCGAAGCTTCCGATCCCGTAATTTCCGGGTAAACTGCTGATTGCAAGTAAAATTCCGCTTTTTCGCATTCGTTTCGATTCCTGTTCTTACTTTTCCCTGTTCCTGTTTTTCCCTGTTCTTACTTTTCTCTGTCCCGGGTTTTCTCTGTCTTTAATTCTCTCCGCCCTGACCTTCGGTATGAGCATAATCCTTCGCAACCACCCACTTGGGTGCATACTCCTCGCCGTCATCGAATTTCATCTCTTCTTCGGAGAGTCCGAGTTCGTGAAGTCTTCCCGCTATCATTTCGTTCAGGTTATCCTCATTGGTAATCGTGATTCCGGCATCAAAATAGATTTTTTCATCTTCATCCGAAGGGAAGCAGATCTTATTGTCCGGGTCATAGAAAATATAAACCTTGCTTTTTTTATACTCATCGTATGCGGCTTTATCTCCGTACATTTCTTCCGTGTACTCTTTAAATCCGTATGCATAACCGGTATAATCACCGTACTCTTCCGCAAAATCGGGCACACCCTTCGGCGCCTTTGCACCGGAAGGAAGCCGATGACCGTAAATGACCGGTCCTACCAGATCAAACATGGATTCCTTGTCATAAATGAACTCATGCTTTCCGTCCGCGGTTATGCGGTAATATCCGTCATACCAGAGGGCGGCTCCGCTGCTTCCGTAGGGATGGTAAATACCGTACTTGTTGATCTCGCACATGGAACGTCCCTGCTGTGAAAAATTGTCAACCACGCAGAGCTTTCCGTCTTTTAATTTAATTATATAAAACTCGGTCAGCAGGTCATAATATTCATCGTTATTCACGTCCACATATAACGCAATCTCCGGAATCCCGTCATTTCCGCAGTCAATATAGGCATAACCGACTTCCATGACATACATTCCCGCAGGCCCCCAGTTATCCGGAATTTCTTTGTTCATAAAATCGACCATTTCGTCAATCGTATAGGAACTGCCTTCTTCCAAAACCTCGGTATACTCATATTCCACATATATTTTTTCGTTTCCGTTGAGAAAATCTTCGCATGCCTTTTTAACTGCATCGGCATCGGCATCGGCATCAGCATCTGCATCCGTCACGGTACCCGTACTTCCGGTATCCGTTCCTTCTCCGGAATCGCCGCTTCCCACGGGCTTTTCCCATCCCGTATCCGACGCAGTCTCACTTTCCGGAACGGTAACACTTGTAATTTCCGAAGTAACCTCGGAACTTCCGTTTCCGAGCCTGCTTACAATATCATTCATCCCGGTACATCCCGCAAGGGAACCCGTGAGCATGGCAAAAATTCCTGCCGTTGCAATGATTTTTACAATTTTTCTTTTCAATTTTCCTTTTCCCCTTATATCATTACAGTTTCCAGATATCGCGGTTATACTCTTCAATTGTACGGTCCGAAGAGAAAAATCCTGCCTTTGCAATGTTGACAAGCATCATCTTTCTCCATTTTTCACGGTCATCGTAATCCGCAATCATACGGTCCTTCACCTTAATATATTCTTCCAGATCAAGCAGCGTCATAAACCAGTCTTTGTTTAAAAGCTCATTGTAAAGTCTTTGCAGGTTTTCCCTGTTGCCGACCTGCATGCAGAGCGTGGATACGATAAAATCAACCGCCTCTTTGATTACGGGTGATTCTTCATAGTATCTGCGGGATACGTAATCCGCCTTTGCATAGTGCTCAATGACTTCCTCGGAAGGTGCTCCGAACGTATAAATATTGTCTTTTCCGACAAGTTCCGCAATTTCCACGTTTGCTCCGTCCGCGGTACCAAGGGTTACCGCACCGTTTAACATGAATTTCATGTTGCCGGTTCCGGATGCTTCCTTGCTTGCAAGGGAAATCTGCTCGGAAATATCACATGCAGGAATAATGCGCTCCGCATAGGAGACATTGTAATTCTCCACCATTACGACACGAAGATAAGGAGATACCTCCGGATCGTTGTTGATAATCCTGCTCATGACCAGAATCAGATGAATGATGTCCTGGGCAATGACATATGCAGGTGCAGCCTTTGCTCCGAAAATAAAGGTAATCGGGCGGTTCGGCTTCTTTCCTGCTTTAACTTCCAGATACTTATGAATGATATAAAGCACATTCATCTGCTGGCGCTTGTACTCATGCAGACGTTTTGCCTGAATATCGAAAATGGAATCCGGAAGGATCTCGATTCCTTCTTTTTCCAAGATATACGCCGCAAGCTCCGCTTTCTTCGTCTGCTTGATTTCCTCAAGCTTCGCAAGTACGGCTTCATCATTTTCGAACTGCAGCAATTTTTCCAGTTCCGTTGCATCCTTCTTAAATCCGGGACCGATTAAGCTTTCAATCTCACCGGCAAGAGCGGGATTGCAGGATAAAAGCCATCTTCTGAACGTGATTCCGTTGGTCTTGTTATTGAATTTCTCCGGATAAATTTTATAAAATGCATTCAGTTCGGTATTCTTTAAAATCTCGGTATGCAGATATGCAACGCCGTTGATGGAAAATCCGTAATGAATGTCAATATGTGCCATGTGTACGCGGTTGTCGCGGTCGATAATCCATACGCGCTCATCGTCATATTTCTCTTTTACCCTGCGGTCCAGTTCCTTAATAATCGGAACAAGCTGCGGTACCGCTCTTTCCAGATAGTCAAGCGGCCATTTCTCCAATGCTTCCGCAAGAATGGTATGGTTTGTATAGGCACAGGTCTTTGATACGATTTCGATTGCCTCGTCCATGGAAATCGCTTTTTCCTCGGTCATGATGCGGATCAGTTCCGGAATAACCATGGTGGGATGGGTATCATTAATCTGAATTACCGCAAAATCATACATCTTCCGAAGATCGTATTTATGCTCATGCATGTCACGAATAATATACTGTGCCGCATTGCTGACCATAAAATACTGCTGATAGATACGAAGCAGGTTTCCTGCCTCATCGGAATCATCCGGATATAAGAAAAGCGTTAAATTCTTCGCGATAGCGGTTTTGTCAAAATTGATGCCCTTTGTAACCAGTGACTCATCCACGGTTTCCACGTCAAACAAATGCAGATGATTGACGCCGTTTTCGTATCCGATTACATCGATATCGTAAAGTCTGGATTTAACGGAAAAATCCTTGAAATTCACGTCAAAGGTGACATCCGTGTGTTTTAACCAGGACTGGTTTTCAATCCAGTCATTCTTCTCGGCACACTGAAGATTGTTGACAAACTCCTGCTTAAACAGACCGAAATGATAATTCAAACCGATTCCGTCACCGGGAAGTCCGAGGGTTGCAATGGAATCCAGAAAACATGCGGCAAGTCTTCCGAGTCCGCCGTTTCCGAGAGAAGGTTCCGGTTCGTACTCTTCAATCTTTGCAAGTTCCAGACCGTTTTTTGCAAGAATTTCCTTCACTTTGTCGTATGCGCCCAGGTTAATCAGGTTATTGGCCAACAGTTTTCCGATTAAAAATTCCGCGGAAATATAATAAACCTTCTTCTCACCCGTAATCTCCTCGGTTACTCTCGCATAATCCTTGGTGAAAGAAAGCAGTACATAATATGCTTCTTTCTCGGTCAGATCACGGAGTTCCTTCTGATACAGTCTTTTTGCGGTATCCGTAAGCTCCGCTTCCATCCGTGCCTCAAACAGTTCTTTCTGAATCATTTCTTCCTGAACAGACATTTTATTCCCTCACTCTTTCCGTACTTTATTTATTACAGTGCCTTATGCCTTCCCTGCATTTTTCTCATTTTCCTGGTCATAGATTTCATCTTCATCCATGCACTCATCCCAGGGGACCGGATCATATCTTCCGTCTTTGATTTTAATACTCTCAACAACGGAGAAAATAATACCGAAGAAGATTACAATTGCCGAAACCGCCCAGCCGAGCACAATATTGGCTTCAAGGGTATACCCGTCCGCCGCACCGTAAATACCATGATTCTTTACAATGAGCGTGTACATATTCCATGTGAAAAATCCAATCAGCAGAATCGGCGCGAATACCTTTACGGAAGCGAAAAACCACCACTTCGGCATTTTAAATTTCGTTGCATTCCGGTTGATTTCTTCCAGCACTTTTCCGGTCCTGAAAAACCAGCCGACCGCAATCGTCTCCACGATACCGATAAATACCAGGTTTATGTTGTTCGCATAATAATCCACGATATCAAGGAACGCAAGACCTGCACCTGTTACGAAGATTAAAGAAATCACACTTGCAATCAGGCAGATAACGATGGTTGTCTTCTTTGCGCTCAGACGGAACTTGTCCGAAATGGAAGCCGAAACGCCTTCGACGATGGAAAATGCCGAATCGATTGCAAGGGTACATAAACAGAAATAGAAAACGAATGCAAAACATGCATTGAAAACTCCGCTTCCCGTCAGTTTTACCATGGCCTGCGGATAAATAATAAATGCCGTTGCAACACCTGAGGTGGACATATCGTCAAGCATTCCGACGCCTCCCATGGTCGTAAACATAACCACACTCGATAACAGGCTGACACCAAGATCGGATACCGCGATAATAACCGCATCACGGGCAATATTCGAAGTTCTCGGAAGGTAGGAGCCGTATGCAAACATTATGGCCATCATAATCGAAAGAGAATAGAATACCTGTCCTACCGCATCAATCCACACGTCCGCAGTCAGAAGCTGTGTCAGGTCCGGAGTGAACATTTTTACAAGACCGGCCATTCCGCCCGGCATGAAAATACCCTTCACCGCCATAATGAGCAAACATACAACAGGGGCAAATACGGTAAATTTAACAACTTTTCCTACGGAACTTGCGCCGTTCCGGATACAGTAATAGATAAAAATCCATGCAATGACAAGTGCAATTAACGCAACTGTAGACGTCTTGGAAAAGCCGTCCGTGGTACCGGTTGTCTGAATGGTTTCAAGCCATACTTTACCGGCCGCTTCCGGATTTCCGGTAAGTTTGGCAAATTTCGAGGAAATAAGCGCCATCAGAATAACCCAGCCGAATACAACGGCGTAATAGGTTACGATTACAAATGCGTTCACCGTGGCAGACCAGCCGATCCACTGGAATTTTTTATTTATGGAGCCGACTGCATGAATGGCGCCGCACTGGGTTTTACGTCCCATGGAAATCTCCATCATAAGAAGAGGGATTCCCATTAAAACCATCATAATCAGATATACAAAAATAAAAGTTCCGCCGCCGTATTTTGCCGCCAGTCCCGGGAATCTCCATGCATTTCCGAGTCCTACCGCGGAACCTATCGATGCCAAAATAAATGTAAAGCTGTTACTCCAGCGTCCTCTTTTTTCTCCAGCCATTTCAGTTTTTCTCCTGTTTTCGTTCTGATACGTTTTCTTATACGTAACCATACTATTTTATACTATTTCCGTGATTCTTTCAACCTGTACTTGCTTGTAGGCATTTCTGAAGCATATAAATTTGAATGGCTCGCGTCGTGCCTTCACGAACTCCGCCGAGGACTCAGGTTGGCACAGGTTCGCCTCGGCGGAGTCCTGCAAGTCACTCGCTCGAGTGCATATTTACACAGCGGTCGATTGTAATGATTCGTCGCGGGTACAAAAAATCGGCCACCCATATCCGGGTGGCCGTTTGTTAATTTCGTTTATCGCGTTAAAATCAGCCCTTCTCGAGTGCCAGCGTTCTGGTGGTCAGATCGCATACTTCACTCGGTCCGTAATACTGAATTGCACCGGGGAAGGTAAAGCAGGTTTCCACTGCCCACTCTTCTCTGTGTGCCTCGAAGTATTTGAAAGGCTTTCCGTCAAGTTCAACGAGTGCCTTGCGGATAACGGGCTTATCCTCACCGTTTCTTCTCTCGATGTTCATCATCTTGGTAATCGGCATACCGCCTGCTACCCACTCTTCAGCCGGCTTGCTGATGTTGGATACCTTGGAAAGATATCCGGTATAGCCGTAGGAAATCAGCATGAATGCGTTGTATCCGAGGCTGTAGCAATAGTCTGCATCGAAGTTTGAAGGGAATGCGCATCTTCCTTCGTAACCGAAGAAGTGATGAAGTGCGGAGAATTTTCCCTTGTAAGTTCCTGCTGCTTTTCTCTTTGCAAGTTCGTTCTTTACCATCTCGGAGAAGAGTTTCTCGGACTCGATTAAGGATACCTGTACGTTTCCGTGAGGGTCTCTCTCTAAGAAGAGCTGCTGCTGAATGCCTGCGGGAAGAATGTCAAATACCGCAAATGCTTCCGGAGTAAGACCTGCTTTGATGAAATTGTATTTTGCATTCCAGTCGGGAAGTGCGTTGAACTCTTCGGTCTTGCTGCCTGCGAGCAGTTCGTTGATTTCCTTGATTAATGCAGAGAATTCGGGAACGAATTCCACGATACCTTCGGGAATGATTGCAACACCAAAGTTATTGCCTGCATTTCCTCTCTTCTCTACGGAATCTGCGATATAGTTGGTAAGTTCGGCAAGACTCATCTTCTTTGCTGCAACTTCCTCACCGATTAAGCAGATGTTCGGCTGGGTTTCAAGAGCACATTCAAGCGCAACGTGGGAAGCACTTCTTCCCATAACCTTGATGAAATGCCAATACTTCTTTGCGGAATTTGCATCTCTTTCAATGTTTCCGATTAATTCGGAATAGGTCTTGGTTGCGGTATCAAATCCGAAGGATGCTTCGATATCTTCATTCTTTAAGTCACCGTCGATGGTCTTCGGGCATCCGATTACCTGGATTCCGGTATTCTTTGCTGCCATATACTCTGCAAGTACGGCTGCGTTGGTGTTGGAATCGTCACCGCCGATGATTACGATTGCGTTAAGGCCGTGCTTCTTTGCAACTTCCTCAACAACCGCAAACTGCTCTTTGGTTTCCAGTTTGGTACGTCCGGAACCGATAATGTCGAAACCGCCGGTATTTCTGTATGCATTGATGAATTCATCCGTAAATTCCACATAATCATCTTCCAGAAGTCCGCTCGGGCCGCCCTTGAATCCAAGGAGTACATTGTCCTTGTCTGCTGCCTTTAATGCGTCATAAAGACCGGAAATAACATTGTGTCCTCCGGGTGCCTGTCCGCCGGAAAGAATAACGCCTACTACCCATTTCTTTTCGGGAGCGGTATTCGTACCTTTTTCAAAAGTGATTTCTTTCTTTCCGTAGGTGTTCGGGAAAAGTTCTTTGATTTTGTCCTGATCTGCAACGGATGCAGTCTCGGCACCTTCTTTAACGCAGATTTCCTTAACTCCGTTTCTGAGCATTCCGGGAAGTTTCGGAGAATACTCATATCTTGCTTTTTGAAGTGGTGAAAGATTCATAGCAATACTCCTTTATATATTATTTTTTAAATTTTTTGCAACATTTATATTTTAGCATAAAACCATACCTTCATCAAACCGAATTCGGTATTTGTTATTTTACGGTTCACCGCGCGGATTTACGCCACAAACTGGAATACCAGATATCCCGCGTAAAGAAGCAGAAGTGCAATTCCCTGAAATCTGTATAGTTTTCCTTTAATCAGTGCGGGAAGCGTCATCAGCATCATAACCAGGAAAACAAACGGAATGTCGATTACCAGAGAAGCGTTCATTCCCGCAATCAGTTTTTCGCTCGGTACCTCAAACGGCCGGATGGTAATCGCAATACCGGATACCAGAACCAGATTGAATAAATTGGCGCCGATGATATTTCCGAGTGAGAGTGCGCCGTGCCCTTTGACCAGCGACGTAATGGCGGTAACAAACTCCGGAAGCGAAGTGCCGAGCGCAACAAACGTAAGCGCGATTACGGATTCCGGAATACCGACCTTCTTCGCGATGATGATTCCGTTATCGACAAGCAGGGTTGCTCCGAATGCAATGATGGCAGCACCGAAGATTAATAAAATCAAAGCCGTAAGAATTCCTGTTTCCTCTTTCTTTTCTTCCGGTTCTTCCGACCTTGCTTCCGCATTCCGGATTTCCGTATTGTCTTCCGTTTCCGGCGTTTTTTCAGGATTTGCGTTTTCCCCGTTATCTCCCCGATTTCCCTTAATCTGGGAAAGCGCCTTTTTTACGACAAAGAACATATAAACAAGGAAACAGAGAATCAGAAGAATTCCGGTAATCCGGGAAAATTCACCGAACACGTAAGCATTGACAGCATAGAAAATAAGCGCCGTAAAGAAAAAGATAATTGGGAGACGAAGCGGCTTCTTATCAACTTTCGCGGGTTTTACGGCAAGTGTTATGGCGGAAATCAGTGCGGTATTACAGATAATGGAACCGATTGCATTTCCGTAGGAAATGGAGCTGCTGCCCTTTGCCGCTGCCTGTGCGGAAACCATTACTTCCGGAAGGGTTGTTCCGATGGATACAACGGTCGCACCGATTAAAACCTCCGGCACCTTAAATTTCTCCGCTATGGCGGTTGCACCGTCCACAAACCAGTCGCCGCCCTTGATTAACAGTCCGAGCCCCGCAATAAACAGTATCACTGCAGGAAGCAAAGCGCCGATTTCAAATGTATTGTTGATGATAAAGCATGCAAGTCCCGCTAAAAATAACAGAACCACAAACACGATCCTTTTGTCAAACCCCTTCTTTTTTTCCGCTGCACTGCCGTCAGTACTCAATTACTTTTACCCTACTTAAAATCTTAAGCCTTTCTGTTATATTTTGTCTGTTTTGATCTATTATTATCAGTTTTAATCTTTCCGAAAATTTACCCCCTTTTTCCGAATTCCTGAAAAAAGGGGGATTTCATCCGTTTGTATCCTTAATTAGTTTCCGAGCATTGCGTTAATCTGGGCAATGGAACCGTCATCCTTGATTCCGTAACTGTTCATATACTGCTGCAGGCCGGAAGCATACTGGCTTAATTCCTGCATGGCAACATTTAATTCCGACGTCGCCTTGTTCAGTTTAGCCTGATCTTCCGTATTGATTCCGTCAAGCATCATTTCAAACGCATCGGACATATGGGTTGAATAATTCACATAATGGGAATCGATATTGGCAAGTTCCGTATCCGTAATGGTTGAATGTCTGCTGGTGGCATTCTGGCTTAATGTCTTCAGTGCCGGATTGATTTTTGACTGAAGAACGGCCTTTGTAGTAGTTAAATCTCCTTTATTGATGGCAGTCTGAACCTTATCCATATCAGTCTGAATGCTGTTATAGAGATCGGAATCACTGCTGAGGCTGGCACTGTACTCCATAAATGCTTTTTTCTTCTCAAAGCTTGCGCATCCGGTAAGAGCGGTTACCACCAGTAACACTGCAAGCAAAACAGATGTGATTTTAACGGTTTTCTTCATAATTTTTCCTTTCCTCCCTTATCGTTACCGAACAAAATGCCTTACTTTGTATCTTTCCGACAATTTATTCAAATGAACACCAATCACTGAAAATAGTATCATAAAAAAAATGAAATATCCATTCTTTTCTGCGCTTATTTTTTTCTTTTTTCATTCCCTGTTCCGATTCTGTATTATAATATAATTAATTACCGGCCAAACCGCTGCCCCGGTTCGAAAGGAGCGTTCTTATGAATCTTACTTATGACACCCCGGAAAGAAAATTCTCTTCCGTCGCAATGATACCCGGAAATCCTCACTGGGAGGATGCCGTGAAAAGAGAAAACGAACTTTATTCCCGAGGAAGCAAAGAAATCCGTTCCGAATTTGCAAGGGACTATACCAGAATCCTGCACTCGAACGGATACAGACGTCTGAAGCACAAAACCCAGGTTTTCTATAATGCAGCCGGAAACGACCACATCTGCACAAGAATCGAGCACGTCGCCCACGTGGAATCCGTAAGTTCCACCATCGCTTCTTCTCTCGGATTAAATCAGGAGCTGACCAAAGCCATTGCTACGGCCCACGATATCGGACATGCACCGTTCGGGCACCAGGGGGAACGATTTTTAAAAGAACTGACAAAAGAACATCTCGGATTTGAACTCTGGCACGAAAGAAACGGAGTTTATTTTGTGGACAATATCGAACTCCTTCTGGACCCGCATGACTTAAAACAGAATCTGGACCTGACCTATGCCGTCCGTGACGGAATCATCTCCCATTGCGGCGAAGTGGACGAAAACTGTCTCCGCCCGAGAGAGGAATATTTCGACATTATGTCGGTATTCAAAAAACCGGGAGAATATAATGCCGCCACATGGGAAGGCTGCGTTGTGAAGCTGTCCGATAAAATCGCCTACATCGGTCGCGACATTGAAGACGCCGACCTTCTCGGTTATTTGTCCGAAAACGATAAAAAGATGTTAAAGGACATCGCCCGAAGGTGCAATCAGGATGCCGTGAATACAACGGTCGTAACGCACAGCATGATTGTGGACGTATGTACAAATTCCTCTCCCAAAAAAGGACTTTGCTTCAGCCCGGAAATGCATGATATTCTGACGGAACTGAAAGCCTTTAATTATGAAAAAATCTACAAAAACGAACGTCTGAAATATTACGGCAAATATGCCGAGATGATCCTGAATTCCCTGTTCGAATATCTCTCCGGCTGCTACCGGGACGGGGATACCCTTTCATTCCTTCAAAAAGAAAGCGAGCGGCACTCCTTTGTAAAAGTATTTGCGGAATGGCTCGGACTTTACCTGATACCTGATACACGTTTTCCGAATAAAATCAACCGGATATCGGAAAGCGGCATTAACAGAAAAATATACGGCCGTCTGGAAACAGAAAAAATCTATCATCAGGCCGTAATTGATTTTATCGCGGGCATGACGGACAATTATGCCCAGTCCGCCTTTGAAGAACTGTTAAAATGCTAGTATTTTACGATAAAAAATACCCTCCTTCCCGTCAAACGGGAAAGAGGGTGTATTTATATTTAAATTTATGTCTTTATAACCCTGTTTATAACTCACGATGGAAGTATACGCTTCCGTGTCCTTTATTCTTCGCAATCTTCAACGCATCTTCCGCCTCTTTGAAGAGATCTTCCGGAGTGGTTCCGATCTCTCCGAATGCAACACCGGCGCTTGCGGTGTAACCCGGAATCGAGCCGTCGCCCGATTTCAGCTTTTCATTTATAATCTTCACCTTATTCCGGATCAGTTCCTCACGGTCGGAATCCACATGCATCATCAAAATCGCAAATTCATCCCCTTCGAAGCGGAACACGTAATCGTGGGAACGGACATTTTTCTGAAGGACGTTTGCCGTTCTTTTCAGAATCGGTTCAAAAGAATCCCTGCCGAGTTTTTCCGTAAGATTCTTACAGTTATCTACGTCTATCCGAAGGAGCGTCGAGGTTTTCAAATCAATGTTCTGTGCAAGGAAGTCAAAGCCTCTTTTGTTGTATAATCCCGTAATCTGATCGTGCGTTGCGTCAAACGTGAGCTTGTCGATATTGGCAAGATTCATGTTATACATCAGGTTATAGGTCTTTGCCAAAAACTGAATCTCGTATGCTCCTTTCGGCGGGATGCTCTTCTCCTCGCGGATGAGCTCGACGCATTTCTGAAGAGGATGAATAATCAGAGCAAAGGTCAGCAGCACGATACCGATCATGATTCCGATTAATACGACCGTCAGGACATGTTCCCCCAGAACCTGTTTCTGCATCTTTGCGGCAATCTCGTCCTGTTCCTTGTCCATCTCCGATGAAAGCTGGTTTAAGCAGTTTCCGATATAGTTGGAAATCTCCTCTTTTTCCGCCCTGTAATATTCGTCAATAAGAAGTTCGGAAGCGCAAAGTTTCATTTTATCTTTCGTAAGTCGGGCATCTTCCTCACTTAAGTCAACTGCCTTTATCTCGGCCGGCGCCGTGGAAAGATCAAGACCAAACGCTTCATAGGTCAGTCTGGCGGCATAATATTCACGCTCCATTAAGCCTACGGACTCCTCCATGGCAATCTTTAAATTCCGAACCGCCTCGGACTCCGCATATCCGTTATTCTCCAGTTCTTCGAGGGCTTTTTCGCGACGTCTTATTACATCCGCCTCGTCGAAATAATGATTCAGATACTGGATTTCACCCGTAACGCAGAAGCATCTCATCTGTTCCGTCAGATAGTCCGATGCAGCCTGAAGTCCGTTCGAACTTTCCTTCAGTTTCAGGATTCTCTGCGTGGTTTCACTCATCCTTGCATACAGGGAGTTGGTTTTGTGCATCGCCCATACCAGGCCGCAGGAAATCAGGATTGCAAGAATCAGAAATGCAAAATTGATTTCTTTTAATGACACGCCTTCTCTTTTTTCTTCAACGGGATCACTGTTCATATTCAAATTCTCCTTATCGGGCACCATGCCCGCCCAAAGTGCGCCTGACAGGACTTGAACCTGCACGGTCTCCCACCAGAACCTAAATCTGGCGCGTCTGCCAATTCCGCCACAGGCGCAGATTACAATTTATTTTAACATGAAACCTTTTTCGTGGGAATACGGAAATTTACGGGCATAAAAAAATTGCCGGTTATAAACCGGCAATTCCAGTGAGCCATCGGGGACTCGAACCCCGGACAACTTGATTAAAAGTCAAGTGCTCTACCACCTGAGCTAATGGCCCGTATTCAATTTAAGTATCCCCTGCAAAAGAGATCTCGCTGGACCGGCTGGATTTGAACCAGCGAATGCAGGAGTCAAAGTCCTGTGCCTTACCGCTTGGCGACGGCCCATTAAAGGGTGGGTGAAGGGACTTGAACCCTCGGCCTCCAGAGCCACAATCTGGCGCGCTAGCCAACTGCGCCACACCCACCATAAAGCAATTTGGGACTTTACTCTTACTATCCGTAAGAAGCGTGCCCGAAGGGATTCGAACCCCCGACCCACGGCTTAGAAGGCCGTTGCTCTATCCAGCTGAGCTACGGACACAGGCTGACTATAGTTCTGTCACCAAATCTCCATATCAGACCCGATTCGTGAAAATGTCGTCAACGATAGACATTATAAGATAAAACCGGTGTAACTGTCAACCAAAATTTTTGTTATTTTCTAATCTCCCAGTTCTGCAATGAATCCGAGCGCCCTGGAAGCATTCTCGGATTCCGGGAAACGCTCCGTTACCTGGGCATAAGTTGCCATTGCATTGGTTTTATCTCCGTTCTGACGATACGCATCCGCGAGTGCAAATAACGCATCACCGTTCTCGATATCAAAGAAAACGGCTTTTTTGTAATTTTCGATTGCGGTAGTATAATCCGCAATCCGGAAAGCCTCATTTCCCGCTTCGTAATACTGGCTTCCTACCGTTCCGCCCACGGAAGACATCATCAGTTCGTACATCTTCCGGAATTCCTCGGTCGCCTTCAGATTCACGTAATCCTCATCGATATTGCTTAAGTAATCCGCAATTACCATCGGATCCCTTGCTTCTCCCTGATCGTATTCAATCTGGGCAAGCATCAGGTTCTTTAATGCGGCGTTATCGCCTTCCGTGCCTTCGTAGCTTTCAAGCGCCGCTGCCGTATTCGTATATTCCGTTTTTAATTTCTGGTATTCCGCATTCAGTTCTTCGTAGGAAGCGGTCTTTGCCTCAAGTTCGTCCCTTGCACTTGCAAGTTCGTTTTCCACGGTCTTTTCCGCGTTTCTGACCTGAATGGGGCCGAGTAAAAACCACCCGATTACAAGGCCGATGATCAGACCAACCGCAATTTCCAGGAAAATACCGATTCCCTTCGGTTCCCTGGTGATTCTCGGCTGGATAATGACATCATTCCCGCTCTGCATGTAAATGGCGCTGTCTTTTTCCTTCTTTTTGGCGATTTTCCCGTCCTCAAGACCCAACATGTCATTTACTTCACGAAGATAATGGTTCGTGAGTACGTTTCCGATGTCGATTTTTCTGCAGGGTTCAAGCTCTCTTTTGGCTTTCTCCCAGTCTTCGTCTTTGATGTATAAAAGGGCAAGAAGCTGTCTTGCCTTTAAAAGCTTCGGATTTAAATTTACAACCTTGCGCAGCTGAATCTTGGCAATATCCACTCTGCCTTCCTTACAGGCATTCAGGGCAAGGTTATATTTGTGAATCGTGGTATTGAATCCGTCCAGTGCGGTCGGATTCGACTGTACCGCATCAATATAATCCTGGGCGATATTTTTTTCCTGCTGGTAAGTGGTGGAAATAACCCATTCCGTCAGTGCTTCAATGAGTTCACCCAACTCAAAATACACCAGTCCCAACAGGTTTCTGGCTTGCGTATTTACCTTATTCAGTTTCAGGCACTGCCTCAATTTCTCCTTGGCTCCGGTCAGATCCCTGACTTTCGCCCGTTCCAAGCCTTCGTTGTAGTACTGATTTGATAAGAAAATCAAGTTCTTATAGGTTCCTACGTCAGCACCGCAACCGGTACAGAAATCTTTTTCAGACAAAGGGCAGCCGCATTTGTAACAGTTCATAATTCGCCCTTTATTCTTCTATCATAACCTGTTCCACGACAACCGGTTCCACAGGTTCGCTCGTCTCGCCTTCTTTGACGGTCTTTACGATTAAATCGATCATATCCGCCAAATCATGCTGTCCGATGGCTTCTTCCGCGTCTTTCAGCTCGAGACTGGGATGAAATTTCTTCAATTCCGTTTCAAAATCAATCACTGCTTTATCCTCGTAATTTCCCCGAACTCTTCAATCAATCATACTAATCATACCCACCGTGCATACAAAAATCAATGCCATTTCTGTACGAAAATGCACGCGGGAATGAAAAATCGTTTATTCATATGTAACAATTTTGTAACAATTAAGAAAGTGCCGCAAGACGTTCCTTTACCTGTTCCATCATCTGCGTATACTTCTCAAGTTTTGCCTTTTCCTCGTCAATCTTGCTCTGAGGTGCCTTGGAGATGAAACGCTCATTGGAAAGCATTCCGTTTACTCTTGCAAGCTCGCCCTCCAGACGCTTCTGCTCTTTGGCAAGACGTTCTTTTTCGGCATTTAAATCAACCAGTTCCGCAAGCGGAATATAAATATTCGCATTTGCGATTACGACGGATACCGCATCCTCACCGATGCCGGTTTTGTCGCTCTGCACAAATACGTCGGATGCGGACGCAAGGCTTGCGAAGAAGAGTTTTCCTTTTTCGAAGATATTTCTCATCTCTTCTTTTTCGCTGACCACATAAACCGCCGCTTTCTTTGAAGGCGGAACGTTCATGCCGGTACGGGCGTTACGAATACCCCTTACCGCTTCCTTCATGATTTCGATTTCTTTTTCTTCTTTTGCAAAATCCCTGTCGTCACTGTATTTCGGCCAGGAGGAAATCATAATGGATTCCTCTTCGCTTTGCAGGGTGCAGAAAATTTCCTCGGTAATAAACGGCATATACGGATGCAGGAGTTTCAGTGCATCATTCAATACCGTCTTTAAGGTCCAGAGCGCCGCATTCCTGGAAGCCTTTGCACTCTCTTCCTTTGCCCAGAGTCTGGGTTTTACCATTTCGATATACCAGTCGCAGAGTTCATCCCAGATGAAATCATATACTTTCTGAACCGCGATACCGAGCTCATAATTCTCCATATTGTCGGTCACTTCTCTGATGACACGGTTCAGTTTCGAAAGAATCCATTTGTCAACCGGTTCCAGATCCGCTGCGGCCGGAACGGTTACTTCATTTCCTTCCATGTTCATCATGATAAATCTGGAGGCATTCCAGATTTTATTGCAGAAGTTACGGTTTGCTTCCACTCTTTCATAGTAGAAACGCATATCGTTTCCGGGTGCATTTCCGGTAATTAACGTAAGACGCAGTGCGTCCGCGCCGTATTTTTCAATTATCTCGAGAGGATCGATACCGTTTCCGAGGGATTTGCTCATCTTTCTTCCCTGGGAATCACGAACAAGGCCGTGGAACAGTACCGTCTTGAACGGTTTGTCACCCATCTGCTCGTATCCCGAGAAAATCATACGGATCACCCAGAAGAAAATGATGTCATATCCGGTAACCAGTACATCAGTCGGATAGAAATATTCAAGATCTTTCGTTTTCTCCGGCCAGCCAAGTGTGGAAAAAGGCCAGAGTGCAGAGGAAAACCAGGTATCCAGCGTATCCGGATCCTGTGTAAAATGTTTGCATCCGCATTTCGGACAAACTTCCGGCATTGATTTTGCAACCACGATTTCCCCGCATTCGTCGCAGTAATATGCGGGAATTCTGTGTCCCCACCAGAGCTGTCTGGAAATACACCAGTCCTTGATATTGTCGGTCCAGTTGAAATAGGTCTTCTCCATTCTTTCCGGAACCAGTTTGATTTCACCTTCTTTGACTGCCTTTACCGCGGGTTTGATGAGTTCGTCCATTTTTACAAACCACTGCTGCTTTACAAGCGGCTCCACGGTGGTCTTGCAACGGTCGTGCGTTCCGACGTTGTGGGTATAGTCCTCGATTTTAACCAGAAGTCCCATTTCGTCCAGTTCTTTTAAAATCGCTTCCCTTGCGGCATAACGGTCCATTCCGGCAAATTTTCCGCCGTTTTCGTTAATGGTCGCATCATCGTTCATGATGTTGATAATCGGAAGGTTGTTACGCTGACCTACCAGAAAGTCGTTCGGGTCATGTGCCGGAGTGATTTTTACGACACCGGTACCGAAATCCATATCTACATAAGGATCTGCGATAATCGGAATCTCACGGTCAACAAACGGTAAGAACAGTTTCTTTCCTACCAGATGCGTGTATCTTTCGTCATTCGGATTTACCGCAACCGCGGTATCACCGAGCATGGTCTCGGGACGTGTGGTTGCGAATACGAGGTAATCATCCTCGCCGACGATTTTATATTTAATATGCCAGAAATGCCCTGCCTGCTCCTCGTATTCCACTTCCGCATCGGAGATGGAGGTGTTGCAGACCGGACACCAGTTAATAATTCTGGCACCCTTGTAAATCCAGCCTTTTTCATGCATTTTGCAGAAAACTTCGGTAACGGCCTTATTGCAGCCCTCGTCCATGGTGAAACGCTCTCTGTCCCAGTCACAGGAAGAGCCCATTTTCTTAAGCTGTGAGATGATTCTTCCGCCGTACTCTTTCTTCCAGTCCCATGCGCGCTCTAAGAATTTCTCGCGGCCCAGGTCATGCTTGTCGATTCCCTGTGCTTTTAAGGTCTCGATAATCTTTACCTCGGTTGCAATCGAAGCATGGTCCGTACCCGGCTGCCACAGTGTATTGTAGCCCTGCATTCTCTTGAAACGGATTAAGATATCCTGCATCGTGTTGTCAAGAGCATGGCCCATATGGAGCTGTCCCGTGATGTTGGGAGGCGGAATCACAATCGTAAACGGTGTTTTACTTTCGTCCACTTCCGCATGGAAATATTTCTTATCCAGCCATTTCTGATATAATCTGTCCTCGAGTCCGTGAGGATCATAGGTTTTTGCAAGTTCTTTCATAAACATTCTCCCGGTGCCTGACACCATTACAAATTTGTTACATTTACGCATTTATGCAGGCACAAACGCGCACCTTTAAATATATTGAAAAATAGTGGTTTTGTCAATGTAAAGCCCGACAATCCGTTGCCTTTTCCATTGTTCCCCGCTCAAACACTCCCGCATACACAGCCGGCTGATTCGTATAGTAAGCCCAGAACCGGTCGCCGTAATCATAATGCCACCACTCGGACGGCAGATTGGTAAAACCGGCACCCGTCATGGCATGATACAAAAGTCTGCGGTTATCCCGGATAGTATAGTAATTTTCCGTGTCTCTGACCGTTTCGTAATATGCGGTATTTGATTTTTCGGAAATCTCGTCAAAGCCCGCGCCCATATCCAGCATCCGGCCTTTTTCATCAAGAACGGTCAGATCGACGGCTCCGCCTGTGGTATGAACGGGCGGAAATGCCGGATCCTTTACCGGAACGGATACAAAAGCGGCAATCCTCTTCTGTTTTTCTTCTTCCTCTGCATTTTCCAGATGAAACTGACGAATCACCTTCTCTGAATAGAATCCGTACAGTTCCTCCTGAAGAAGAAAAGGCCGCCACGTATCGAAAAGATAAAACCGGTATCCTTTCGGCAAAAAGGCATGCGCTTTGAGCAGTCTTTCATATACCTCTTTTCTGACCAGGCAGGCTTTCACTGCATTCTTCATGCCCGCTTCAAAATAGGTGCAGCCTGTTTCAAACCGTTCATCCGGCTTTATTTCAACAAAAGGACTGTCGGTAAATTCCGCGATGCGCATTTCTCCCGGATTTTCAATTATGGGTATTGCAGGGTTCATCCTTTTATTCGCTTTCTTCCTTGCTGCTTTTTTTATTTCTTATTTGTGTTTCTTCTGTCGTTTTATCCGTACCGCACTAAAAATCTTCCGGCTCATCCTTCTCCCGAATATTGACGATTGCCCCGCTCATCGGCATAATCCAGCGGTTCGCCGCATGCATTTCAAATTCCCCGTTAAAGGATGCGCTCTGTGTTAATTTCATGGTTTCGTCAAAGAACGGAATCAGGTCGGCCGTATAATTGTCCTCCTGATATTCCACCAGTATTTCCGGGCTGAATGTCGGCTCACTGATGGAGATATAAAGAAAATTATTGTTAAAATCAAACGGAATCTCAAAGCTAGCCTTGAATTTGATTAAATTCATGCGTTCGGACAGTTTATATTTCACATAGAGTCCCGTCTTTGTAACTTCCGCTTCGTAATAGTCCAGGAATTCCTCGTTAATCGCAACCTGCAGTTTAAAGAATGCCTTTACCATTCTGTCGATTTTTTCCTGCGGAAGATTTCTGATTATTTCAATATCTTCCGACTGCAATTTTAAGGATTCGCTGAAGAAAACCTTGTCATCCCTGAGATTTTCATCCAGCGAGCCGTCGTCAAAAGTAAACGCAAGCCAGATTTCATCCGGACCGTCCGACTTGATATACTGCTTTGTAAAACTTAAGCGTTCATACAGTCTGCAGTACTTTTCCTCATTATTTTGAAACGGAAGTTTACGAATCGGATGTTTGCTGTTCCGGAGAGAGGTGATGCTGAGCATATACCGGAAATCTTTCTTTTCGTTGAATTTCCTCTCGAGATACGGCAGAATCATGCTCATAATCATCTCCGCATTTTCATCCGGCATATAGGACCTCAAAATATTTTTCAGGGTTTCCATTTTGACCGCATCCGGTACGCTTGAAAAGGTAAGCCCCGGATTTCCCGCTTTTTCGTTTCCGATTTTCAGTGCATTCGTCAGAACTTCCGCCCGCTTTGTCGGCTTCGATTTCAGTTTGATTTTTCTCTTAATATAATCATAATCAAAAGACGAGATCAGTGCCGGCTCCGCATGAAATTTATCAAGATCCGCAATTTCTTCCGGCATTTCGTAATCCTTCAGCTCCTGATATTCAAAGCCCTGCATGATAAGGGGCAGAATATTCTTGTCATTTTTTTTCGCACATTTTATTTCTTCGAGGACATTATCGGTTTTTGCACCTGCTTTTTTCTTAAAAATATTCGGCGAAAGGATCAGAATAAAATCCGTGCAGCTCTCAATTGCCCTCTCGATATTTTTGTCAAACCGTCCGGAATCCATGGCTTCCCTGTCATAAAAAACGGAGTATCCGCGACCGGTCAGCATAAAATACAATAATCTGGCCATGATTTCCCCACCGTCACGCCGGTAAGAAATAAAAATGTCAAATGTTTCTTTTCCCATGGTAAATCCCCCTAATTTACTATGATTGATCCGCCTCTGGCATCTGCCTTAATGATTCTTTTTCCGCTTCCGCGCTGATATTCAAAGAGCGGAACTTTTTTATATTCCGTATCCCCGATCTGCATTTTCACCGGTGTTCCGGTCAGATACAGGGAGTAATCCTGAACATGAAATTCGTCCCGGTCCGGCTCAATATATGCAATACCCGTCCCACAGCAGATATCTGCTTCTTCCGATACGTTTCCGAAAAAACGAAACCTTCCGGAACTGATATTGGCTTTTAATTTTGCAACGGATACATCATTCAAAGTCATGATTCCGGCTCCGATATCCGTAATCAGCCTTTCCGCCGAAATTGAATCCACCGTAATGTTCCCAAGACCATTCTGCATTTTTATTTCATCAAAATCAAGACCGGAAAAACTCATGGAACTGCCCTTCGGAAAAAGGACCGTCGCTTCCTCTCCGGAAAGAGGAACTTCACAATTAAAATTACGTCCGGAAAAATAAATGTCCAGATTATCCACTCTGCACCCGGACGGAACATAAAGAACAATCTGCGGCTCCGCCGAAGCAGAGTAGCGGTGAATATACGGAAAGACATTGACATACAGGGTATCCCCTTCCAAAAAAACCTGATATTCTCCGCTGTCAAAGCTTTCAAATGCATACTCTCCCGATGCGGACTGACGAATATCCAGTCTTCCGCTCAGAACACTCACCTTCATTCTGTGAATCTCATCCGAATTTTCCAGTACGGTATAAGCCACAGTTCCTTTCAATTTCTCGGAAGTTTCGGCAAACGACAATTCGAGCGAATGCTCCGTGTAATCAAAAGTAAGCAGTTTCAGGTTCTGGATACGGTCGGAAAACGGAAGGACCTCAATGGTATCTTCCATGGCTTCTCTGGTTTCCTGAAATGCCGTAACGGTCAGATTTCCGATATCGTTGATACCGCCTGCGGCAACTCCGGCAATTGCAACCGCCAGACCAATCACTGCACCTGTAATACCGATACGAAGCACCTTAAACACAAGTGCCCGGATATCCTTTGCCATCACACGGGGCGGCCTTTTTCTTATTTTTCCGATAATCCACGGTACTGCATCAAGCACAAACCAGAACAAAAACAGTTCCGTAAGAATCCCTGCCGCAACAAGATGAATCCCGCATCCCAAATGAATCAAAGAGGCCCTCGGAAGCGAAAAGACGTGGGTAATACCGACACCTACCAGAATCAGACCTCCGAAACAGTCCGCTGCTCCTCCGAGCGCAATACCCGCAAAAACAGTGGCAATTCCGGCACCCGACAAAAAAACAAAACCGGCCGCAAACATCAAAAGCACGCAGAAAAGCACATACCCGCAAATTGCGAGTATGTGCTCGAAAATACTTTTATTCGTGTTTTCGTTTTTTCCGTTCGATATTTCGCTCATGATCTCCCAAATTTACCGATTATCGTTCACACTTCCAGAATGCGGCGGAATATGCCGGCATCAGACTGCCGCCGCCGAAATCATGATTTTCTCCGGTAATCAGATCCACCGCCATACCGCAGCCCGCATCAAAGTGTGCCGTGTAATCATTGGAGTCCATATTGATTGCCACAAGGACTCTCTCATGCTCACTCTTTCTTTCAAAAATACACTGCTTATTGGTCAGTACCACGCTTCTGAAGTTCCCGTAATTAAGTGCTTCGCTGCTTTCCTTTGCTTTTGTAAGGGCAGCAATGAAATCGGTTAACTCATTCCATTCGGGCTTTTCAAAGCATGCACGAAGTGCAGGGTCTCCCTGGGACTTGTCTGCCTTTGTGCCCCACTCGCTTCCGTAGTATACGCAGGGAATTCCGGGCATACCGAATACCATTGCATAAACAAGCGGCAGGCATTTCGGATCCTGAATGATGCTTGCGATACGGCTGACATCATGATTGTCCGCAAAGCTTAACAAATGAGCACCTCTTGCAACCGCCCACGGCTGATCCTCGAAGAGACGAAGCAGGGAATGTACGATTTCAAACATATTCGCGGAATTGAATGCGGAATGAATTCCTTTGTAGCACTGGTAATTCGTTACGGAATGGATATTCATTTCCTGAAGCATTCTGCCGTACTCTCCGTGCAGTACTTCTCCGAGCAGGAAGAAGTCCTCCTTCCTGGAATCGCAGAAGCCGCGGAGTCTGTTTAAAAATCCGTAATCCAGACAGTATGCGACATCCAGACGGATTCCGTCGATATCGAATTCGTTTATCCATCCTTCCACTGCATGGAAGATATGCTGAATGACGTCTTCATTATGAAGATTCAGTTTGACCAGATCGTAATTTCCTTCCCAGCCTTCATACCAGAGACCGTCGTTATAGTTGGAGTTTCCGCCGAAATCAATCCGGTTGAACCATCCCACATACGGAGATCCCTCGCGGTTTTTCAGCACGTCCTGAAAAGCCCAGAAGCCGCGTCCGACATGATTGAATACACCGTCAAGCACAACCTTGATTCCTGCCTCGTGCAGTGCCTTGCAAACCTTTGCAAAATCCTCGTTCGTACCGAGACGACAGTCGATTTTTGTATAATCCCTGGTGTTATAGCCGTGTGTATCGGATTCAAAAACCGGCGAAAAATAAATCGCGTTGATTCCCAGTTTCTGCATGTGAGGAATCCAGTCAAGCACCTTTAAAATACGGTGTTCGGGATTACCGTCGTTTTCAAAGGGTGCTCCGCAGAATCCCAGTGGATAAATCTGATAAAATACACTTTCATAAGCCCACATTTTTCTTTCCTCCGTTTCGAAAATTTAATCCTGCATATTCCAGAATGCCGCAATATGCTTCGATACCGTGTTGAGCGATACCGTTTCTTCAAAGAGCATATGCTCCGGAAACAGGACCGTGTACTCCGGTTTTAAAAATCGTTTCTCCAGGTACAGGATGATTCCCCTGTCTTTTTCGGTCCGGATTAATCTCCCGGCCGCCTGAAGGATTTTATTCATTCCCGGAATCTGATAGGCATACTCGTATCCGCGCCCCGCGTTTTCATCAAAATATTCTCTCATGAGCTCGCGGTCTTTTGTAACAAACGGAATACCGCCGCCTACTACCAGTACACCGATTAAATCCTCTCCCGTCAGATCGATTCCCTCGGAGAAGATTCCCCCTAATACGCAAAAGCCTACCACACTTCTTGTGACGGACGCAAGTCCTTTATGAATCGGTATGGCCTTCCCCCGCTTCGAACCCGCTCCCGCAGGGGCAAATCCGGGCAGGCAGAGCTGATCTTCATTTCCGTTTTTTTCGCTTTTGCCTTCCGAATATCTATCATTTATACCACTTTTTTTAAATTTTGCAAGAAAATCCTCCCGCTCACGCTCCGACATCCCCTCCGTCTGAAGGATTACGTCAAATACGACGGGTGCATATTTTTTATAAAGAATCCGGTGCACCCGTTCCGCAAAATCAAAGGAAGGAAAGAAAATCATGTAATTTCCCTGTTTCGCCTTCACCGTCCGGTAGATATATGCGGCGATTTTTTCGTAATTATCATCCGTCCGCTCGTCATAACGGCTTGTAACGTCCATCGCCGTAAGAATCCGTCTGTTCTCCTTCGAAAAAACCGATTTTGCAAGAATTTCCGGGTCTTCCGAGGTTCCGCCGAGAAGGTCCTTATAATATTCAACCGGAAAAAGCGTTGCCGAAAACATCACCCCTCCGGCGGCACGTTTATTCACCGAACGTAATATTTTTCCGGGATCCATGCAAAGAAGCTTTACTTCCGTTTTGCCGTCTTCACAAAGCCTTGCATACAGTTTATATTCGTCCCCGATCAGCTCCCACATGCTCTGAAAATGGCTGACTTCAAAATAGTAATTAAGAATCGCCTTCCATAATTTTCCGCCGCGCTTCCGCTCCGGGGTCTCCAAAACCTTTTGTACCACGGCTGTAAAACGGTTTAACGCCTTTAACTGCGGTGCAAAGAGGTTAAAATCGGGATAAACGTAACAGCCCTCATCACATTTTCTCTTTACTTTCAGAAACGAAGCCTCGCACTCGTGAAGTGTTACGGCAATCTGCCGCGCGTAGGAGACCGGAATCGGAAGTCTCCTCGGGTGTTCCAGCTCCGCCTCCAGAATTGCGGCGAGTGCCCCCATATCCTCCTTGGCAAGAACCGCCGAATACATCTCTCTCGCCCGGTCCACAAGATTATGCGCCTCGTCCGTCAGAAAGAGATATTTCCCGTTATTTCCTTCCGAAAAAAATCTCCTGAGATACACATGCGGATCATAAACATAGTTGTAATCGCAGATGATCACATCTGCAAACAGCGATAAATCAAGACTGAATTCAAACGGACAGACCTTGTGTTTTTTCGCATATTCTTCTATGATTTCCCGGCTCAGTTCCTCTTTGGACGTAATCACCTCGTAAATGGCATCGTTCACCCTGTCATAATGTCCGCCTGCCCGCTCACATGCAATCGGATTGCAGTCGGGTTCGTCCAGAATACAGATTTTTTCTTTTGCCGTCAGAACAATACTCTTAATCCTCAGCGCATTTTTTCTGAGAATTGCAAGTGTATCCGCCGCAACCGTACGCGTTATGGTTTTCGCGGTCAGATAAAAAATCCTCTCGATCCCGCTCTTTCTGATTTCGCGGACGGCCGGATACAGCGTTGTGACGGTTTTTCCGCATCCGGTCGGTGCCTCCATAAAAAGAAAGTTCCCCGACTCATATGTTTCGGCACATAATCCGACAAGTTTTTCCTGTCCTTCCCGGTACTCAAACGGGAATTTCATCTCCTCAATCGAATCATCGCGGATTTTTTTCCATTCCACCTCCGCCTTCGCCCACTTGGCATACTCCTGCATGATTTCCATAAACCACGCGATTATTTCTTCCTTCGTTAATGTATTGCGGAATCTTTTAACCGCCTCTGTTTCAAAATTGCAGTAGGTTACCTGAACCCCGATTTCACTTAAATTTTCTTTGGTCAATACCATATATGCGTAGCACATGGCCTGCGCAAGATGTTCCCTTTTCGGCTCCTTTATGAAATCCAGTTTTTTGTAGGTTCCCTTTATTTCATCAATCGTAATTCCGCTTTTTTCGACAATGACTCCGTCCGCACGTCCTTCCACGCAGATTAAAAAATTCTCGTACGGAACCGTAACGCTCATCTTTACTTCCGCGTTGTATCCGGAACCGGCCGCTTTCTGGATTTTTTTATGAATCCTGCTGCCCGCCTCCATGGCATCGGAAGCTCCGGTACCGCTTAAATTGTCAATATCGCCGGAACGGAGCAGAAACTCCACCAGATGCCGGACCGATACGTGAACTTCCGTCATTGATTTTTTCCTCTTTTTTTCATAACCGTAAACAAAACAATACCGGCAGCCGTAATAACGCCCATAACAAGCATTCCGGGAACGGACATTAAAACCGCATAAAATTCCGGAATATTTGCATATAGCGTAACCAGAATATTTGCGCTCATATGGCAGATTGCCGATCCGGCAAGCGAATCCGTCAGATGCATCATAAGTGCAAGAAGTACACCCATTAAAAAGGCATAGATTCCCTGCATGACATTCCCGTGATACAGTCCGAAAATCACGGCCGAAATCAGAATTGCGGGTATTATGTTCATCCATTTGGAAAGATATTTAAACAAAATCCCCCGGAATGCCACTTCCTCCGCAAAAGGGGCAACAATCCCGTAAGCGGGTAAGGATACCCAGAGCGGAATCTGAAAGGCATAATCCGAAGAATACACCGCATCCGCGGGAAGAATTTTATCCCATGGAATGATTCCGAATCCCCGGTTTAAAAAATAAGCCGTGCCGAGTGAAATCATAATTACCGCCAGGGACAAAAGAAGACTTTCCGCAAAAGTTGCCTTTTCTCCCGCCTTAATCCGCGGGCGCATATTCCTGTGTTCCTTCGGCAGCAGGAAAAAAACGACTCCGCCGCTCACAAGATAGGAAGCAATTCCGAGATAATTTACAATATTGCCATGTAATCCGAAAAATGTGCTGACCACGGGAAATGCGTAGTAAATACAGGAATACAGCGCAAGCAACCAGATCATTTTCAGGACATCCTGCCAGAAATTCAGTGCTTTATTCAGTTTTTCCTTTTCCTTACTATTGTCCATAATAACCTGTTGTCCGTATTTCTTTCCGCATTTGTTTCCGTATTTCATTATATCGTAATTCCGGATTAAATATTACCCGCGAAGCTTTTTCATTTCCGCCGTATCCGGATAAAAGCGCTATTTTACTTCAATAAAAGAATTGTGGAAAACGGAATAAATATACATTTCTTCCACTTTCTTCCCTTCCAGGGCCTCCAGTGCCTCACGGTAATATTCAAGCTGTGTATGATACCTTCTTTTAATCTCTTCCTCTCCGGCATGGTCCGTTTTGTAGTCGATTAAAACAATTTTTCCTTCCTCTTCAAAATAGGCATCCACAACACCCTGAATCAGAACCTTCTCCTCCTTCGGGAAATTTCCGTTAAGACGCGATGCCGGAAGCGAAAATACAAATCTCTGCTCTCTGAAAAGCCTGCCCTCGCTGTCCGCTTTCATCATCCGATAGGCATAATCCGTAAGCAGAAATTCCGCAATCCATTCCGGATTCAGCAGTTCTTTTTCATCCTTTGAAAGGAAAAGTTTCCCGGCAAAAATCCCGGCCTGACGATTCACGTGCTCAAGCAGTTCTTTCTCCGCCTCTTCCTCAGCGGTCTCCGAATTATGATACCGCTTAAGGATTTCCGATACATCGGAAAAATCAAGAAGCTCCATCATACGGTGGAATGCATTACCGAATGCACTTCCGCTTCTTACCGGTTCCGCATCCCGCATAAAGAGCGGGACATAAGCCTCTTCGGATGCACTTTTCCGGTCGGAAAAAAGATTCGCCTCCCCTTCCGGTTCCTCCCGAAAAACCGTTGCCGCAATGGCTGCCTTCTTCAGTTCCGATACCGTTGTTTTCGTATATACTTTTGCAAGATCGGTATGCGGATAGGTAAAAAACGTAACCCGTTCGGATGCCTTTGTCCCCTCCAGCAGATCTTTCAGATTTACTTCCTTTATATCCGAAACCGTACCGGATTCATCAAGCTCTTCCGGTTTGAAAAAACGAAGACCGAAAAGCTCCGGATTCCGCTTTGCTTCCGGGTAGAGAATATTTAAATAAGTGTTCGCTTTCATAATCTCATGGAAACGAAACATTCTGTTCTCTCCGTCGTTTTCGGGATTCTCCAGAAGTTTCCCCGTAGCACACCCGACCATAATCAGTTTTTCTTTTGCCCTCGTCATCGCAACGTAAAGGAGTCTTAAATCTTCTCCCCTCTGCTCGATTTTATTCCGGTAAAGGAGCATGTTTTTTGAAAGCGTCCTGTGTTTTACGCGCTTTTCGGAATCCACGTAATCCATCCCCATTCCGACACCGGTCTCGATTGCCAGTTCTTTCCGGTCGGCGCTTTTCGTTAAATCTTCTCCCATTCCCAGAAGGAAGCAGACCGGAAATTCCAGTCCCTTGCTCTTATGCATGGTAAAAATCCTTACCACGTCCGCATTCTCGTCCAGGAGATTCGCTTCTCCGAAATCAATCTCCTTTTTCTTCATACTTTCGATATACTGTAAAAACGTAAAAATACCGCTGTAACCGGTTGCAGAATAATCCCTTGCCTTTTCGAGCAGAAGATTTAAATTCGCAATCCGCACTTCGCCGAGTCGCATGGAACGGAAATGATCGTAAATCTCCTCCTTTTCCGTGATATGAAGGAGGAGTTCATAAACCCCCGTTCTTCCGCTTAAGCTCCTGTATGCATCAAGCCTGTCCAGAAATTTCGCCGTTTTTTTCCTTAAATCCCGGTCTTCTCCTTCATCCCGATAAGCAACAAGAGCATCATACAAAAGCTGATGCTTTCTTCCGAACTTGATTTCGGCAAGTTCCGATTCCTTAAAGCCTCCTGCAAATGAATGAAGCACCCCGAGGAGAGGCACGTCCTGCAGCGGATTGTCAATGATTGAAATCATATTCAGCATAAGCTGCACTTCGGCAGTGGAAAAATATCCTTCCTTCGAAAGAACAACCGTCGGAATCCCCCTGCTTTCAAACACCGTCTTGATTACATTTGCCCTTTTGGACGTTTTACGAAGAAGAATAACGATATCCGAATATTTTAACGGACGCAGAATCTCCTGTCCCGAAGCATCCTTATCCGCTACCTTAAAACCGCTCTCCTTAAGTTCCGAAATCCTCGAAGCTGCGGCATGTGCTTCCCTTGCGATTTTGGATTTTATTTCACTGCCGTTCCAGGCGTCGTCCTCCAAAACAATCAGTTCGCTTATGTCTGCTCCCTTTTCGTTCTCAGGATAAACCGCACCGGGATTGAGTCTTGCTTTTTCATCATAATCTATTTCGCCGACCGCACGAATCATGGAATCCTCAAACACGCGGTTAACCGATTTAAGCACTTCCTCCCTGCTTCGGAAATTTTGGGAAAGATCGATTCTTAAATCCCTCTCCGGAACGTCCGAAGGTTTTTCTTCCGGCAGCAGGTTTCTGTATTCATCATATTTTTTCCGGAAAATCTCGGGCCTTGCGAGACGGAACCGATAAATACTCTGCTTCACGTCTCCGACCATAAACCGGTTTCCGCTTGTTTCGGTGATATTGGCAACCGCATTCAAAAGAGCCTCCTGAATTGCATTGCTGTCCTGATATTCATCCACCATTACTTCTTCAAAATAATTCCGGTAGGAAAGCGCGGTTTCACTTGCGACATACTCCCCGTCCTCTTTTTCCAGAAGAATTTCCAATGCAAAATGTTCCATGTCCGAAAAATCAATGACATTTTTCTTTCTCTTGTTTGCCGCATAGGTATTCATAAGGCTTTCGGAAAGGGTGAGAAAAGTCAGAAGCACTTTGGAGACTTCATATTCGTCATGTAAAAAAGTCTCATACGGACAGGAATACATGATCTCCCGAATGCTGTCCGTTCTCGAGGAATCCGTAGTGCTGCCGAATATTCTGTCCTTCCAGGAAGTACGGCGCATTCCGAGTTCCTTTCGAAAGTCCGGATCGACATGCGGCATTTTTCCGCCGGGCATTTTGTCCGATACCACGGATTTGTAAATTTCACTTCTTTCCTTCATCGTATTAACCGAAAGGAGTTTTTCAACATTTTTCCTGTCGCTTTCAAAAACCGCAATAATCCTGTCAAATTCCTTTTTATTCTCTTCCTCCAGTAAGGAATTGATTTCCGAAAGAGACTCTTTTATATCATTCAGACACTCCTTTAACGTCTCCGTTTCAAAGGAAAGGGAGTCCTTTAAAAGAGTTGAGTTTTCCGGATTTTTTCCGTTTTCTTCCACCAGAATCCTCATATCCCGGTACCATTCCGCCGGAAACGGCTGGGATGCGGCAACACCCGTAATTTTCCGGATCGGTTCCCGGAGCTTCTCATCGTTTATTTCGCAGTCCGTAATATCCAGAAGATACTCGTACGCCGCCTCGTCTTCCTGTCGGAATTTCAGAATTGCTTCTTCGAGGGAATCCTCAAACAAAATTTTCCCCTCCTCCGATGACTGCACCCGGAAGGACGGGTCAATTCCGATTCGGTCAAAATGATTGCGGATCAGATAAAGACAGAAACCGTGTATCGTCATAATCAGAGCGGAATTGACAAGTGTATACTGCCTTCTTAAATAATCGTTATCCGGATTCTCCGCAATTCTCTTTGCAATTGCTTTTGCAATCCTCTCCCGCATTTCCGATGCCGCAGCTTCCGTAAAGGTAACAATCAGAAGACGGTCTACGGAGACAGGGTGCACGGGATCCAAAAGCCTGTTTACGATTCTCTCCGTAAGCACGGCTGTTTTCCCGCTTCCCGCGGCCGCGGAAACCAGGATATTCCTGTCTCTTACATCTATTACCTGCTGCTGTGCAGGTGTCGGTTTAAAATCTCCCATAATACGTTATTTCCCTTAAACTGTATCTTCCAAACTGTGAATCACAAACCGTGTATCCAAAACTGTATCTCCCGGACAGGTATCTATTCCTCTTCTCCGCCGTCATCATCCGAGCCGGTGTCATCTCCCGCATCGGTCTTTGTCCCGTCAAGAGTGCGCTTTTTATAGCCGTAGGCACGCCCGTCAAAACCGCAGGCGCCTTTAAATGCACAGAATTTGCAGGCGTCGTACCGGTTTCCGTCGCTAATCGGGGAAACCGAAATCTCTCCGCCTAATATTTCTCCGACCAGATTTTTTACTTTTTCATCGGCGGATTCAAGAATCGCTTTCATTTCTTCTTCCGTCTTTACGCTCTTCTTTGTTCTTGAGTTAATTTCACGGCTCTCCGTATAGCTGACAGGAATCTTCTGACTCTTCTGCCCTGCAGGTCTTTTGTCCGTATTTTCCAGAAGATCCGGATTTTTTCCGTCATCCATAAAAATACCCTGCGGTCTTAATTCTTCTTTCCTTAACCGCTCCACTTCGGAATCGTTTTCTTCCGTCGTGGAAAGAATCGGATCAAACATATGATAATAAAACATCGCCCCGGGTTTATATTCCTTTTTCTTTCCGGAATCCGCTGCCCGAAACTGTCTGATGGCCTCGTTTAAATAAACCGCCGTCTGAAGCTGCAGCCCGGCGCGGAACAAAGCCTCGTTAAAATCCTTGTTACCGGACTTATAATCCACGATTTTGACATAAACGGTGTTTTCCTCCTCCGCTGTGTCAATTCTGTCAATTAATCCCCGGATTACGACATTGTTCAAAGCTTCCTTATTGTCTTTCCCGTCTTCCATATCCCCCAGGTTACGTTCATATTTCCGCTCAAACAAAACAGGCTTGTATTTTCCGTTTTCAAGCTGCTCCCTCAGCGTATTTACGGAGCGTTTCATGATACGTCTGATTCGCCCGGTCAGATAGGAATTCTCCGTTACAATCTGCCGGAGTCCTTCTTCAAGGTCAGAAAGCTTTTCCTCCACAATGGTATCGATGATTTCGTCTACCCTCTCCTTCGTCACGGCGGCAAAATCCTCGTGGTTGCGCACACAATATTTTCCGAATGCATCCAGTACGGCATGTTTTATCGTTCCGGTGTCCGAAGGCGCGATTTCACCGTTTTCCCTCTCCGTCAGTTTCAGTCCGTATGTCAGAAAATGCTTATAGGCGCACCCCGCAAAGTTCTCAAGCGAGGATACGGAACATTTATAAATACGGTCCGCCTCGGAAAATATTTTTTCGGCGATTTCTTTTTCGAGTCTGTTTTCGGAAGACGCATAGCTGTCAAATGCATTCGAAACGGTTTTTTTAAGCCACCCGTCATTGTCCGGATCCGCTTTTAATACCCCGTACTGACGAAGTAAATATTCCTTCTCTTCTTCCCCTGTTTTTCCCTCGACGGCCAGACCGAGGAGGGAAGCAAATTCCTCCCGTAAATCCCGGTTCGAAAGAATGTTGTGCGCCTTAAAATTCGCATTTAAATCCTCCGGGAATACCGTCTTTACGGCTTCTGCCTCGTCTTCAACCGTAAGTTTCGGGAACAGTTTTTTCAGTTCCCCGATTAAATACGCCGGCTTTCTGCTCTGTCCCGCTCCGGTTACGCTTAAGAAGGAAAGATACAGTTCCTCCGACGGTTTCGTCAGAATCTGGTAAAGGTACAATTGTTCTGCAAAGCTTTCCATTGCACGGTTCGGCGCAAGTTCAAGACCCTGCTCCATCAGGGCACTCCTTTCCATATCGGATAAAAGTCCGCCTCCCACCCCGGTATGCGGGATGTTTCCGTCATTTACTCCGAGGAAAAACAATACCTTAATATCGCTGAACCGGCTCCTGATTAAGTCACAGACCGGCAGTACGTCCACACTTTTCGGAACGATACCGATCCGGATTTCTCCGAAACCGGCCTCCAGAATTTCCTTCAGTTCGGTTACGGAAATGACTTCGTCTCCGATTAAGGACACAATCTGATCAAACAAATCCATTACCGCACCGTAGACCTGATTGTACTCCAGTGCTTTTTCCGGATTGCCTTCTTTTTCATATTCTTCGGCAATTGTTTCCAGCTTTGCCTGGCATCCCTCGGCCGCCAGAACCCGGTAAAACGCGGTAAGCCACTCCTTTGCGGTGACATCCTTTCTCTTTCCGAGTTCCTCCAAAGGAAGAAAAACTTCCGCAAAACGGCTTCGTACGCCGTTGAGCCGGCCCAGTAATTCCGCCTGTTTTGCTTTCTTTTCCTCCTCCTTCAGCTCGCCAAACGAACGGTACATACCGACGGTAAGCTTTGTAAACTCACTTCCGTACATTTTGAAACCGCGGATTCTTTTTGAAAGAATATAATTGTCGAAAAGATCCGTATCCTCCCTTTTCAGGCCGGAGAACGGACTTTTGACAAATAAACAGACGTCACGGTATGCATACCCGCCGCTTATCACGTCAAAGAAAGAAGTAATATAATTTACAAACGGATTCTCCGTAAGATGCGTGGTTGTATCCAGGAAATAAGGAATTTTATATTTCCCGAACTCCTTCTTTAAAACCTCCGAATATCCCTGCAAATCGCCGCATACCACCGCCATGTCCCGGTAGCGGTAATTCTTTTTTTCGATCAGGTCAAAAATATGCCGGCACATGATTTTACACTCGTGTGTTTCATCCTGTGCCTTGCTTACATGAATCTCCTCCGGTTCAAAGGGATAATCGGCTTCCGTCTTACGGAAAAGATTCCGTTCCAGATAGGCAACGGAAGGAGCCCCCGGAAAGCGGTATGAAGAAGTCAGATACTGCGGCGGAAGTACCGGAATATCCCGTTCTTTTGCAAGCTTCGTAAGGTCTCTTACGGTCTTGTCGCTCAGATAAAAAAGTCTGGTAAAATCCGGTGTCTTTTCGGGGTCTCCCACCGCCTGTTTCCCGGGATCGATCAGTTCAAGTCCGCAGGGAAGTGTGATAATTACGTCCATGGCATTTTCCATAAGGACCGCAATCACCTCGTTCTGAATCGGGGTAAAGCCGGTGAAACCGTCAAAAACCAGCGTACTTTTCCGGATGATTCCGGAAAGCGGAATTCTCTCCGCGAGACAGTAAAGCGTTTCCTCCCTTGTCGTGTATTTCTCCGCCAGTGATTTTTCAAATGCTCTGTATAAAAACAGGAAATCCTCAAGTTTATATCGGAGTGCCGGATTTATCGAAAGCAATCGGATTTCTTTCTCCAGATCCGCCGGTCTTAAACCGTACTGCATAAATTCGGACAGAACGGACTTGACCTCTTCCACGTATCCGGGGGTATGAATTCCTTTTTTCAGTACCTTCAGATTCTCTTCGCTTTCCTGAATGACACGTCTTAATATCAGACATTTTCCAAGATCGTCGAGTAAAATTCTCTCCGGCCGTCCGACCTCGGTAAAAATGCGGTGCGTAAGTCTTCCGAAACTCAACACGTCAATGTTTAAAATACCGCCGTTTACGGACTGCGTTGCCATGATACGCTGGGTTTCCAGCGTAAACTGGTCGGGCACAATTAAAAGATACTCCCTGTCCCTGTGCATTTTTGCATCTTCCGCCAGAAGTTTCTGCACATAGGTGCTTTTTCCGCTTCCGCTCGGTCCCAATACAAATCTTAAACTCATTCCCCGATCCCTCTCTAAAGAAAAAATGACTGCCTCCACCATTCGATGAAAGCAGTCCGTAAATGATTCATTCCCAAAATTATTGTAATGCTTCACAGATCGCCGCATAAAGTCCTTCGATATTATCCAGCCTGATATCGTTAAATATCAGTACATATGCAAGGAGCAGGAGGTTATTGTCCACTCTTGCGCTTTCGTAATCATTTGCCCTGCACCATTCCAGCGAATAAATACTGATCTGCTTTCTTGCATATTTCACACGTGTTCTGACCACTTCAATATCACACTGCAGATATTTCTCAAGATTTACATCATCAAATCCGTCATAAAAGTATGCAAGACCGGTCAGCGCATGTACCGGATCCAGGGTGTTGATGAAACTTGCAGCCAGATTCGCAATCTCGGATTCCAAAAGGGTATTGTTTCCGCGAATATATTCCTCTACGCCGGGATATTCGTTATATTCCCCGTTTTCCTCCCCGATTAACTGGTTGGCACAGTTTACGTTCACCCAGTCTACAAGGTGCTGGTAAAGAATATCATTATACCATTTTGTGGTTTCTTCCGGTTTCTCAAGTTTGCCGAGACGAATGAACATTGCCTTATAGATTTTGATCATCATTCTGGCAGTTTCTTCTTCGTTTCCGATGACAAGCTTGGTATGAAAATACATATCGTTTACGGTATTAATGTAGAAACCCTGAAAAGCATCTACGTCGCCTGCAAGCAGACGTTTCATTACCATACGAAGTTCATAGGTAAATACCATTTTTTCTCTCCCTTAAAAAGACTCCCCCGATTGTGTGACACAATACACACACCCAATAATATTTTACCAAGTTCCCGTTTTTTTGCAATTGATTTTTCATTTTTCGGCAGAATAGACAAGTCACACGTTACGCCTTCTCCACAACCGAAATTCCGAACGCTCCCGGACCGCAGCTGATGGATACGACCGGTGACGTCGGCACGAAATAAATGGCATTAAACTGCTCTTTTTTCTCGATCTCCGCGCGGATCCATTCAATCTCCTTTTTACTTAAGCCTACATGGTTTACAAACAGCACGATATGATCCGCCTTGAAGCCGGAAAGACTCTGGCTGATATACCGTTTCCAAACACGCTCTCTGGAACCCATCAGCATTCCTTTCGAAACGAATTTCCCGTTTTTCATATAGGAAATCGGGTGCAGCATTAATGCATTCATAAATCTTGCGTAACCCTTTGATGACTGTCCCGCCCTTGCGGCATAATCAAGATTGTCCAGCATGAAACTGGAATGAATTCTTAAATAAAGCCGGTTCAGAATGGGAACGATTTCATTTACACCCATGCCGGCTTCCGTCATGCGGGCCGCCATCAGCGCCATCAGTCCCTGACCGCAGGTCATATGCTTACTGTCAACCACGGTTACATTGTCAAATGCCGCCGCAGCCTCAAGCGCGGTATTATAGGAACTTGTTTCAAATCCCGACGAAAGGGACAAATGAATGACATTGTTTGCATTCGCAAGGACACCGGCAAAGAAATTCTCGTATTCCGCCACACTCGGGGAAATAGCCGTAACCGATTTGGTCGTGTCCTCCATATAACGTAAAATACCCGGCGTATCGATTTCGATTCCGTCACGAAAGATACCGTTCTCGGTCTGAACCTTATACGCAAAAACCACGATATTATACTTCTCAAGAAGTTTCTCCGGAAGGTCGCAGGTACTTTCCGTCGTAATCACGATTTTCCTCTTCCTGCGGGTTTCATCAAGCCAGGAAATGGTTTCCGAACTCTCCATTCCGGTCTCGTCCATAACCCTGATTAAATTCTTCGGAATCTGCTTGTAAACCTCCGTCTCCAGATCCTCACCGGTTACCGGTTTGATCAGATAACCGTTAAAACCTGCCGTAGCATACAGTTTTCTGTTTTCCGCACCCGCATTGGCCGTTAAAATAACGATATTGGTTTCGCGGTTTCTGCCTCCCACCTGGTTACGAATGGCGTGAAATGCCTCAATTCCGTCCATTTCCGGCATCAGATGATCCATGAAGATCAAATCATACCGTTTCTCCAGAGTCTTTTCCAAAGCCTCTCTTCCGCTCTTAACGGCATCAATCTGCATTTTGGTATCACGGAGAAGTTTGGTTACGACAAGAAGATTTGATTCGTTGTCATCCACTACCAGAAGTTTCGCCTCCGGTGCCTCGAAGCGTTTCTTATATTCGCTTCTTCGTTCCAGTTTATGACGTTTTTCGTAATTGTACTCCCCGATTGCCTCATCCGATACCGCCTTCTGCGGAATCTCCACGACAAAAGTGGAACCCTTGGTATATACGGAATTTACGGTTACTTTTCCGCCCATCAGATCGAGGAACTGTTTTACGATGGAAAGACCGAGTCCCGTTCCTTCAATATGTTTGGTATTGCTTTCGTCCACACGCTTAAATGCCGTGAACAAATACGGGATATCCTCCTTTTTGATTCCCATACCGGAATCCTCAACCGTATAAATCATCTTTACGGTCCGGTCTTCTTCCTTTTCACATTCCACGGAAAGTTTGACGTATCCTTCCTTGGTATATTTTATCGCATTGTTCAGGATATTCATTAATACCTGTTTGATACGGATTTCGTCCCCTCTTAATCTGGCCGGGACTTCGGGAGACACGTCGATTTTGAATTCCAGATTTTTCTCCTTCGAGCGAAGCCACATCATTCCGACAATATCCGAAAGCATGCTGCCGGTTTCGTATTCCTCTTCCAGAAGGTGCATGTCACCGGACTGGAATTTGGACATATCCAGAATATCGTTGATCGTATTCAGGAGCATTTTTCCGGCGGAACGGATATTTACCGCATCTTCGGCAATTTCGTCGCTGATGTTTTCCCTGAGGATCATTTCGTTTAATCCGATAATGGTATTAATCGGTGTACGGATTTCATGACTCATACTGGAGAAAAACCGGTTCTGGGAAGCAACAAGTCCCTTTATTTCTTCCCCCTGCTTTTGCATTTTTTCCACCTGCTGCAGATAAAGCCGATTCTCTATGGTAATAACAACCGCAACATTGGAAGCAACCAAAAGCAGTGTAGTAACATCAATCGCATAATAAGTCACTCCGTTTACGGATTCAAAAAGTTCCGGGTGAAAATAGGAAAGCAGATACAGGGCAACCGTGAGAATGATTTCAAACACGGAAAAAACAATCCTGACTCCGCCCGAAAGAATCATGCTAATCATAAAAACATTATAGACAAACCAGATCGGTCCGCTTCCCTCTACTCCGCCTCCTTTTATCATGATAATCGGATAAAGGATAAATGCCGTAAATATACTGGAAAGAACCGCGCCGGTTTTCAAATGCTTTGTTTTTACGGCAATAAACGCAACCAGAACAAACACCCCGGCAAGCACGATATTTTGCATGAATACGGCAGCTTTTCTCTCAAAGATAAATGTCTCCGCGGCAAGAATCAAAATCATTGCCGTAGTCATGGCCACGTACAGCACATACAGTCTTCTGTGAATATCCAGTCGGTCATCATAAAGGTAATCTTTAAATTTTTTTAAAATCATACCGGATCACCTCCCTTTGCACCGAACTCCAAAACTTCATCGTCGCATGCCCCGAACTCGAGTACTTCCGCATCTCCCGAAACAGAATCCCCTCCGTCCGGCAATTTTATTCCGAGCAGTTCCGCAATCAGTTCTGCCGTCTCTTTGCATTTTCGAACGGCTTCTTCATGATGTTCCGAAATATAATTCTCATCCGAATTGTGAGCCGCTTCCTCCAGCATTCTGGCTTTTTCGGACAACTCCGTAAAGCCGATCATTTTTGCATTACTCTTGGTCGAATGAATCAAAACCTCGTAATTCTTATAATCCTTCTGCTCCCGGTACCGGTTCAGGTCTGCCACCCTGTCAGATGTGCCTGCAGCGAACTGCGTAAGCAAAGTCTCGTACAATTCATCGTCACCGGATAAATAACCCATTGCGGCATCGACACCGACACCATGTTCTTTCAGGTTCTCTTTCACTGTTGCAAAATCATTTCCGGAAGCGGATTTTTCTTCTTTCAGATCGTCTGTACCGAATTCGATTACATCCGCATCAGCTTTCGCCGCAGTGTTTCCGAATTGTTCCGTACTGTCCGGTACAGCGTTTTCCGACTCCGACGGTCCCTTTTCTTCGGGGTTATGCTCTATATAAGAAATCAGGTTCTTCGGCAGAACCTTTCGGATGGTACGCTCCAGTTCCTCGGTCTCAATGGGTTTGGAAACAAATCCGTCGAAGCCTTCGGATAAAAACATCTGCTTCGCGGAACTCATGGCATTTGCAGTCAGTGCAACCATGGGGGTTTCGTGATTTACACCCTTCACGTCCGAGCGGATTTTCTTCATGGCCTCCACGCCGTCCATACCGGCCATCATATGATCCATAAAAATCACGTCATATCCTTTTACACGACAGCATTCCACTGCTTCCCTTCCGGATGAAGCCGTATCCACGGACATTTCGTATTTTTTGAAAATACTCTTTGCAACAACCAGGTTCATGGGCTCGTCATCGACAACGAGGCCACGGACACCGAACAGTTTCATTTCTCCTTTTCCGTCATTTTCCGTCTCTTCCTCGGCATTTACGATTGCCACAATCGGGAAGGCATAAAACGGTTTTTCAAGCCTTTTCAGACGGGTATTGTGAGGCAGGATATTTTCCTTTCCGCCGAGAAGATAAATTTTCATCTTTCCGGTAAGACGCTCCAGCATATCTCCGTTTTCAAGATACTCTTTTTCTCCGACCAGAAGATGCGTAATGCCCTGCTCTTCTTCGGCTTTTTTCAACTGTTCCACGGATTCCAGGCGAACGATATCAAGTCCCAGTCCCTTGGAAATACTGAGTGCCTGTGTATTGTAATATTCCCTGACAACCGGTTTCTCCAGATTGTCAAAGTGCATGAAGGAACCGAGAACCACTTTCTTACCCGCATGAATCGACATGCAGTGTTCATCGTCAATAACAGTCTGCGGAATGCTGACACGAACCGTTGTCCCTTCCCCTTCACGGCTGGTGATGGTCAGAAAGCCGCCGAGAATTTCCACGAAACCGGCCACGATTGCAAGACCGAGTCCGAGACCGTTTGCACGCCTCGATCTTCCGGAGTCGGACTGGTAAAAACGTTCCTTGACACGTTCGAGTTCCAGCTCCGACATTCCGATTCCGGTATCGGATACCTCGATTAAAAGGTTTACTCCGTAAGGTTGCGTTTCGGATGTAATATAAAGATATACACCGCCCTCTTTCGTATACTTGATTCCGTTCGATACAAGGGCTTTAATGATTTTTTTCAGTTTGGTGACATCCGTATTCATTACGGCGGGAATATGGCTGTCTATGTCAATGATGAGTTCCACTTCATCCTTCATCATCTCGCGCAGATCCGTCATAATGTCGTTTATCATGGATGACATCATATAATCTTCGCAGTTTTTCACCGCATTTTTCCGGTCGATTTCGGAGAAATCCAGAATATCCCCGATCTGGTTTGCAACCTTTCTTCCGGCAGAACGGACGGCAATCATGTTTTTTTCGATTTCCGGATCCTTCTCCCTGTCGATACAGACTCCGGTCAGACCGATAATCGCGTTAACCGGCGTACGAATCTCATGCGATACGTTGGCAAGAAAGTCATTCAGGCGTTCCGTGGAATCCTGAAGGTTTTCGATTTCCCCGTTGGAGGCATCCATGACCTGCTTCCATTTCTGAACGGTGTTGACGCAGAACCATGCAATCATTCCCATGACAAAATAGTGCATGACGGTTCTTGCAATCAGCAGGGAGTCAAATTCATTCCCCGCTATCGCAATTTCCACAACGTCGTATGTCATAGTGATATAGTATGTGATTAAACACAGGATGATGGTTCCCTTTATTCCCGTCGTGATAAACAAAACCATCAAAGATGCCATGACAATGGCAAGATCGTAGGTACTGGTGGAATGCGTACCGTATATAAAGAACGTAACCATCATGAAAGATGCAATCAGCCAGATTCGCTGATTCGGTCTGAAAACAGAACCGATGTACATTCCCCATGACGCAACCACCGCTGCCAGAATCGGCAGAAGAATCCATTTTTCCCAGCCAAACAGGAAGGAAATGATTACATGCATTCCCACAAAAATTGTGTAAAACAGTATAATTACCACCTGTGATGTCTGAAACAGTTCGTTTTTTTCCGACTTAAGCCCCATATGCCCCCCATAAAGAACTCTGATTTCAGTTATTTTATCAAGGCCCCGTAAAGGCCGGTGATTTTATTCATTATCCTGAAAATTCGTCCGTCTTCCCCGATAGCGTTTTCTTAACATGGACAGCTCCAGAATATGATTAACGCGGACTCTCAATACTTCCGTGATAATCGGTTTTTTGATAAAATCAAGCGCTCCCATGTTGAGCCCTTCCTGCTCCGCTCCGTCATTTGTATCCGCCGTCAGGAAAATAATCGGAACCCTTGCAATGTCACCTCCGATTTCCTTGAGTTTTCTGAAAATCTCAAAGCCGTCCATTCCCGGAATCAATACGTCCAGAAGAATCAGATCCGGAACCTTCTCCACACTGTTCACGTACTTCATGAAACTTTCACCGCTCTGAAAACAATCCACTCTGACACCGAATTCGGAAAGTGCGTTCTTCGTTGCGGTCAAAACCATTTCATCATCATCCACAACGGCAATTACCGCCGTCATCTTTTCCTGTAAGTCGCCTTCGTTTCTGACGAATTCCTTTTCATATGTAATCTCAGGGGAATCCGGTCTTCCTTTTTTCCAGGAATCTATGATGTCCCGTACCACTTTGTCCACGAATTCCTCGCGGATATCCGTGATAATCACATAGTACTGGTTATAACGGCTTCTGGTTAAAAGATCGGATTTTCTTAAATTTTCACGGATGTGATTTCCGAATTCATCGCAGAAATCGTGGTATTTTGCCTCGTCGAGACCATCCGTTTTCTTCAGTGAAAAAAGAATTTTGCAGGAATTAATGTTATTCCGGATAAAATACCGGTTGGCAAAACGGTAAACATGGGTAAACGCATCCATGTCAAGCTGCAGCGCAACATTCGAAACATTTCTCTCGGCAAGAATTTCGGTAATCCCCTTAATATTCATGTCCGGCGAGCTGATGTCCTCCTCCGGAAGTGATCCCGTCGTGTAAAGAGAATATCCGTGCTTTCCGTTCTTTTTCACGATATATAGGCATTTATCCGCAAGCTTTAAAAGGGAAAAATAATCATTTCCGTATTTCGGAACAAAAATGGCTCCGACCGAAGTTCCGAGAGGGATGTTCATATCCTCTCCCATCATCTCCTTTGCGGATTTTACCAGTTTTTCATTAAGTTTTACGGTAATATCCGCAACTTCCTCTTCCGTTTCGACTCCCGCGGCAAATCCCACGAATTCGTCACCGCCGATTCTGCCGTAGGTACTTCCCATCGGAAACGTTTCCCGGATAATATCCGCAAAACTGATTAATACTTTATCACCCATCTCATGACCGTAAAGGTCGTTTACGAGCTTAAAGGAATCCAGGTCAATCATCATCAGGGTTCCGACTCCGAGAAGACATACCTGAGTCAGCTTCGAACCTGTTGCCGCTTTGTTTAAAAAGCCCGTAAGTTTGTCTGTGGTTGCCTCGTTTTTCAGGCTGTTCATTTCATTCTGCATCGAAATGACATTATTGATTCTCCGAAGCAAAATCTCGGGATTGAACGGCTTTCTGATAAAGTCGGAAACTCCGACTTCAAAGCCCTTGCTCTCGGTTCCGGTTTTCTCATCCGCCGTCAGGAATATAACCGGCGTTTCGCGAAGCCCTTTGTCCTTCTCGAGTTTCCTTAAATTTTTCAGGGTTTCGAAACCGTCCATTTCCGGCATCATGATATCCAGTAAAATCAGGTCGGGAGTCCCATGCTCCGTGATATAGTTTAAGAGTGCCTGTCCGGATTTCAGTGCCGTAACACGCATGTTGTTTTTGGACAAAATCGTTCCTGCCATCTGCAGATTAGCCATGTCATCATCCACAACCATAATCCATTTTGCCATATCGATTCCTCCTGAATTTTCGTAACGGGGGTCAGGCACCATTACGTTCGTAATGGGGTCAGGCACCATTACGGTCTTTACTCTAATTCAAATGCTCCGGTATAGAGCTGGTAATACGTTCCCTTTGCGGCAATCAGTTCCTTATGCGAACCCTTCTCGATAATATGTCCGTGATCAAGTACCATAATGACGTTGGAATTCTTGACCGTGGAAAGACGGTGCGCAATAACGAATACCGTTCTGCCTTCCATTAACTTGTCCATACCTCTCTGTACGATTGCCTCGGTATGCGTATCAATCGAAGAAGTTGCCTCGTCAAGAATCATAACCGGCGGATCCGCAACAGCGGCTCTTGCGATTGCGATTAACTGCCTCTGTCCCTGGGAAAGATTGGCACCGTTATTGGTCAGCATCGTATCGTATCCGTCCGGGAGCCGGCGGATAAAATCATCCGCGCCGGCAAGTGCTGCCGCCCTGCGGCATTCCTCATCCGTGGCATCTAAGTTTCCGTAGCGGATATTCTCCATAACCGTTCCGGTAAAGAGGTTCGTCTCCTGCAAAACGATGCCGAGAGACCTTCTTAAATCGTCCTTCTTGATCTTGTTGATATTGATTCCGTCATAGCGGATTTTTCCGTCCGCAATGTCATAGAAACGGTTAATCAGGTTGGTAATGGTAGTTTTTCCGGCACCGGTTGCGCCGACGAATGCGACCTTCTGACCGGGCTTTGCATAGACGGATACATCGTAAAGCACCTGATGTCCTTTTTCATATTCAAAATCAACGTCAAACAGTCTTACGTCGCCCTCCAGTTTCGTATAGGTTAAGGTTCCGTCGCCGTGCGGATGCTTCCATGCCCAGACGCCGGTATGCTCCTTCGTTTCGGTGATGTTTCCGTTCTCGTCGATTTTGGCATTTACCAAAGTAACATAGCCGTCATCCGCTTCCGGCTCTGCGTCCATCAGTTCAAAAATACGCTCGCCGCCGGCCATGGCCATAACAATCATATTAATCTGCTGGGTAAACTGGTTTAAGTTTCCGGTAAACTGTTTTGTCATGTTAAGGAACGGAATTACCGTGGAAATATCCAGGGGAAGTCCGCCCGGCTGTCCCGTAATTAACGGTAAAATCAAATCCGAAAGGGAAACATTTTTTACGTTTGCAATTAACATGGCACCGCCTGCAATGGCAACCACGACGTAGAGAATGTTTCCGATATTTCCGATGATGGGACCCAAAGCGTTTGCATACGCATTTGCCTTAAATGCATCGGAATAAAGCTGTTCGTTTAACACATCGAATTCGCTGACGGTCTTTTCTTCGTGATTGAAAACCTTTACCACTTTCTGACCGTTCATATGCTCCTGCACAAAACCCTCTTCCTTACCGAGAGCCTGCTGCTGCCGGATGAAATATTTTGCCGAACCTCCGCTTAATACCCTGGTAACAATAGTCATCAGAATGATTCCCCCGACTACCACAATCGTCATCCAGAGGCTGAAATAAAGCATGATGAAGAAGACACCGACAACAATGAGACCGCACCGGATAAGAGTCGGCAGGCCCTGCGAAACCAGCTGTCTTAGGGTATCGATATCGTTCGTGTAATAACTCATGATATCGCCGGTTTTATGGGTGTCAAAAAATCTAATCGGAAGGTTCTGCATTTTACGGAACATCTGATTCCGCATTTTATTTAAATATCCCTGGGTTACGTATGCGCCCACCTGGGACTGTACGAATACCCCGATAATGGCAATTGCATAAATCACAATCAGAAAAATTACGTTCTTCAGTGCCTCGGGCTGTGCTGCCGCCCAGTCTCCGGATTCGCTGAAATCATTGATTAACGCAATGATTTTCTGAATGTACAGATCCGGAATTACCGCGGACGCTCCTGCCAGAAGGATGGTCAGAATGATAAAAATCATTCCCGCGGGATATGCGGCAAATACGGATTTAATGATTCTTCCGAGTACTTTAATATTCAGTTTTGCGGGTTTGGCATTAATATCGCCTCTTACGGGACGCGGCATTACTCCTCACCTCCCATCGTCTGGGATTCATAAATCTCCCTGTAAATCTCACTGCTCTCCATCAGTTCCTCATGGGTACCCTTTGCTTCGATGCTTCCGTTATTCATAACGATAATCATATCCGCACTTTCCACGCTGGCAACACGCTGCGCAATGATAATCTTCGTGGTGTCGGGAATATAATTGGCAAATGCTTCCCGGATTTTTGCATCGGTTTTGGTATCCACTGCTGAAGTGGAATCATCGAGAATCAGAATTTTCGGTTTTTTCAAAAGTGCACGGGCTATGCAAAGACGCTGCTTCTGACCGCCCGATACGTTGCTTCCGCCCTGTTCGATAAAGGTATCGTATTTTTGCGGCATATTCTCAATAAACTCATCCGCACAGGCCATTTTGCAGGCCTCTACAATCTCCTCATCCGTTGCATCGGGATTTCCCCAACGGAGATTTTCCCTGATGGTTCCGGAGAACAGAACGTTCTTCTGAAGCACCATGGCAACATTGTCACGAAGCACTTCAAGATCGTAATCCTTTACATTCACGCCGCCGACTTTAACCGTTCCTTCCTGAACATCGTAAAGACGCGGAATAAGCTGAACCAGAGAGGATTTCGACGAACCGGTACTTCCGAGTATTCCGACCGTGGCGCCGGAAGGTATCGTCAGATCGATATCGAAAAGCGCATACTGTTTCGCTTCTTCGGAGTATTTAAAGTTTACGTCCGTAAACATCACGGAGCCGTCTTTTACTTCCTTTACCGGATTCGGGATTTCCTTCATGTCGGGCACCTCGGCATATACCTCGCCGATACGTCTGGCGCTTTCCGCAGACATCGTAACCATGACAAAAATCATGGAAAGCATCATCAGATTCAAAAGCACCTGCACGCCGTAGGTCAGCATCGCGGAAACCTGTCCGACATCCACCACCGCACCGTGGCTTGAAATCGCCAGTTTCGAACCGATATAAAGAACGAAAATCATGTTAAAATTCATGCAAAACTGCATCAGCGGGCCGTTTAAGGCAACGATTTTTTCCGCTCTCGTAAACTCCTTACGAATACTGTCGGATGCATTGAAAAACTTCTCTTTTTCATATTCTTCCCTGGAGAATCCTTTTACGACACGCATGCCGCGGACATTTTCTTCCACCGATTCGTTGAGGGCATCATACCGTTTGAATACTCTTTTAAAAGACGGCATTGCATTGACTGCAATCAAAATCAGTCCCAGCATCAGAACCGGAACGACAATGACAAAGGCAAGCGCAAGTCTGCCGCCCATGAAAACCGCCATAAAAATGGAAAAGGCAAGCATCAGGGGTGCCCGGATTGCAATTCGGATAATCATCATATAGGCCATCTGCACGTTGGATACATCCGTTGTCATACGGGTAACCAGGGATGCCGTTGAGAATTTATCGATATTGTGGAATGTAAATGTCTGGATTTTCCGCATCAGATCGGCGCGGATATTTTTTGCGAATCCCGTGCTTGCCATCGATGCGGTAAATCCACCGAGACCGCCGCAGGAAAGGGAAATAATCGCGATTGCGCAGAGAAGGGCACCGACACGCAGAAGATATGGCATGTCAACGTTTCCCGTTCTTAAATTGTTTACCAGATTTGCGGTAATATACGGAATCATCGTTTCCGCTGCCGCCTCGATTACCATGAAAAATACCGTCAGGATACTCGGTGTCCAGTATTTTCGAATACTTTTAATTAATCGGAACATGTAATACTTCCACTTTCTGTTGCAAAAAACTGTATTGAAGACCTGTATTCTCTATCGTTCGGCCCTCATCGGATTGTTTAAAAAGTCCTCATAGGTCAGACGGATGCCATCCTCCAACTCCGTCCTGTATTTCCAGCCAAGCTTCTCCGCCTTGGAAACATCGAGAAGTTTCCTCGGGGTTCCGTTGGGTTTCGTGCTGTCCCAGAGAATCTTTCCTTCGTATCCGACGACCTTTGCCACAAGCCCGGTCAGTTCCTTAATTGTGATTTCCTTTCCGGTTCCCGCATTGACGGTTTCGTTTCCGGAATAATTGTTCATCAGGAACACGCAGAGATTGGCAAGATCGTCCACATACAGAAACTCTCTTAAAGGACTTCCGTCCCCCCAGCAGGTCACTTCCGAAAGCCCGGCCTCCTTTGCCTCGTGAAATCTCCGAATCAGCGCCGGAAGCACGTGGGAATGCGTGGGATGATAATTGTCATTGGGGCCGTACAAATTCGTCGGCATCACGGAAATGTAATCCGTACCATACTGACGGTTTAAAAATTCGCAGTACTTAAGGCCCGATATTTTGGCCAGCGCGTAAGCCTCATTGGTCTTCTCAAGTGCCGAAGTAAGAAGGCAGTCCTCTTTCATCGGCTGCGGCGCAAGCCTCGGATAAATGCAGGAAGATCCCAGAAATTCAAGCTTCTTCACCCCGTTCTTCCATGCGGAATGAATCACGTTCATTTCAAGAATCATATTATCGTACATAAAATCCGCCAGCGCACTTTCATTTGCAACGATTCCGCCGACCTTGGCAGCAGCCAGAAATACATATTCCGGCTTTTCTTTTTCAAAAAATTCCTCCACCGCATCCTGGCGTGTTAAATCCAGTTCTGCGTGGGTTCTTTTAATAATATTCGTATAGCCCTGTTTCTCCAGTTCTCTTACAATTGCGGACCCGACCATCCCGCGATGGCCGGCCACGTAAATTTTCGCATCTTTTTCCATTTTTTCACCTGTATTTTATATTTTATTCTGTATTTTATTTTGTATTTTGTTCCGTATTTTCTTCCATGGCTTATCTCTTCTACTCTGTCTTTTCGGACTTTCACGCTGTCATTTATTTCTTCTCCCAGTCACCCCATTTGGTCGGCTGGTCTTTATGCGTGAATTTCGAAAGTTTTGCGGCGTATTCCGAAATAATTTCCTGATAGTAGGCGATACTTTTTTCCTTCAGTTTTCCGCCCTCGGTCAGCTCGGCAAATCTTTTCAGAAACTTCTTATAGTCCTCCTGTGCCGCATCCTTGTAGTTATTGGACATATTATTGTCCACCTTTGCAAGAATGGCATCCAGTTCTTTTTCTTCTTTGCTTAAGAATAATCTCATATGCGGATTTTCTCCTCCGGGCTCCTTTTACCGGCAGTCTTCCTTATCCGGTAATCCTTAAATCAGTTTCTTTGCATCCTCCGCCGGCATGGGGCGTCCCCAGAGGAAGCCCTGGATATAATCACATCCGATTTCCTTTAACGCATCGAGCTGATCTTCGTTTTCCACACCTTCGGATATTACTTCAAGCCTCATTACGTGACCGATGGAAATAATCGATTGTACATACTGTTTATTGGACTCTTCCGTATTCATCTCGTCAATAAAGGATTTGTCGATTTTCAGTAAGTTTGCAGGCAGGCTGTGAAGATAACTTAAAGAAGAATAGCCGGTACCGAAATCGTCAATTGCCACCATGATTCCGAGCTTCTTCACTTCGTTAATCCTCTCCAGTGCTCGTTCCACGGAATCAATCATAACCGACTCGGTAATCTCGATTTCCAGCCTTTCCGGAGCAACATCGTAAGTATCCAGAATTCCCCTTAATTCCTCCATAAAACTGTTTTTCTGAAGGTGTTTAACGGAAATATTGACACTGACGGTAAAATCCGTCTTTCCTGCTTTTCCCGCACTCTCCATGAATTCGACGGCTTTTCGGAAAACACACATATCAATCCGGTCCACGATTCCCGTTTTTTCGGCAACCGGAATAAATTCTGCCGGCGAAATAAAAGAGCCGTCTTTGTTTTTGATTCGTGCAAGGGCTTCAAACCCGCGAAGGTTATGGCTGATATCAAACTGAGGCTGCAGGTAACAAACCACCGCATCCGTATCGAGCGCTTCCCGGATTTTTCTCTCCGTCTCAATTTTCTGCTCGGACTCAAGAAGTTCTTTTTGAAAATGAAGCGGTTCTTTTACAAAACCGCGGCGTTTGGCTTCATGGAGTGCCATGCTGGAAAAGGATACCAGTGTCTCCACGTCTTTCGCATCGGTCGGATATTCCGCGTATCCAAAGGAAGAATTCACATAATAATCGAAATCGTCAATCGTTATTTTTCTTTCCAGTTCCTCGCGGAACAGCCGGATGGTTTTCAGAACATCCTCTTCGGAAGAGTAATCCTGAATGCTGAAGCCGAACTCATCACCGCTTACATGGGCAACCAGATTAAATGTCCCCGTTTTCCCGCTGTCCGCCAGTTCCCTGAAACGGTTCGCAATCTCATTAAGGATTCTGTTCCCGACCTCGTATCCCATGGAATCGTTGATGCTCTTAAAATTGTTGATATCGCTTGCCACATAGATAAATTTCTCGCCTTTTTTAATCAGACGGTTAAAATATTCCCGACCCGCATAACGGTTCGGAAGGCCGGTTAACGGATCAAGCAATGCCTGTTCCAGAACTTTTTTTTGGTACCGGTCGATTCTTCTTTGCGTAATAAATAACAGAATAACCATTACCAGAGTAAAGATATTGCTGAAAACTCCGGGCAGTGCACCGTAATTATGTCTTACGACGATATTGATAAGCATCATCGGAAACTGACCGAATAAAATAATCATGCCGGTGATAAAACCTGTTTTCCGATAAAGAAGAACAATCAGGATAATGCACATATTTCCGAGTGAGGAAAAAATGCCCGCCGCATCTCTTAAATAAAAGACAGTCTTTCCAATCATAATCTGACCTTCTCTGCCGGTGATGCTGATTAATACCCCCTGGGTAAGAACAAACAGTAAAAGAAGCAACACGTATCCGCTTCTGGGAACATAACGCTTTGCCGTGGTAATACGCATTAATTCGCCCTTTATACTCCTTCTTCTTGAAGCAGTTCCGTTATTCGATGAATCCGCTTTCCTGCCACTCATAAATCACTTCCTCTTCCGATAAAAAAGCACAATAAACCAAACTTTATTGTATCATAAAAATTTCCGTATTTCCATCAAAACGGAAGGATTCACATAAGTTTCACCGGGGCGAAATACAAACCAATAAAAAAACCCCGAAAACCGATATGTTTTCGGGGTTTGTATCCGATAATGAAATCCGATTAACGCTTGCCTATCTTTAGCCCCCGTAAATAGGCACTTTTAAGACACTTTGGGCGCTGTACGGGTGCTACGCAACAAGGCTTACGTGCACTCACACGGTTTTTAATCATTCACATATAATGAAGACAGGAGAAAACTGTCTATCGATCGTGGATTCTCGTATATTCCCATTTTTTCATCCAAATATTCCTGAAGTTCAAGCATCCGGCATACAAAATCACCATACTCTGCATCATAGTCTTCAAGGCCTGATCGGATTTCCCTATCAGGTCTTTTTACAATCTTCCCTATTGCAGTTTTAGCCCTACTGTCATATATAAAGAACTTATCCGGACAATGGAAATGCAAATACTTCGATGCAAGAGACCTCTTCTCCAAACCGGTAAGCTCCACAAAGGTATCCATAAGAAATTTATGAGTGTTCAATATATCTGGAACACAATCAATGATACTCCCTGTAGTTTACGAGAGTAGGCATAAAGAAGTTTTCAAGAAACATTGTAAGACAGGTACAGCAAGCTAAATTATTACCGAAAGGGTGCTTACAATGATTGATATGATTTACAACCTCCGTGTGGGGGATATTCACGCTGCCGAGTTCTCTGACGATTTCAACAAGCTGTGTATTCCGTTTGAAAATTCGCTGAGCGAGGAGCAGATTGATGTGTTCCACAAGATACTGGACTGCGTGAGCGATACTGCTGCCGCTGAGATGAGGGCTGCATACAAGGCAGGTTTCAAGGACGGTGTGTCTTTGATGCGAGAGGTTCAGGAGTAAGGAAATAATCGGTAAAGCCTATTCGGGACAATCGCTGTTCTGAATAGGTTTTGCTTACATCGTAAAGACCGAATTTACGATAAAATGTTCCTTGACAATTAAGCTGAAAAGTGCTATAATTAAGGTGATCGGAGGGCAGCCATGCCTGTCTAATCTATATCCTATAGAAAGGGTGAGAATCATGTTGAATGTAAAGCCTTATTATGCTCCGCAAAATGATTGGAGCAGTAACGATTATTACAGTCTGCATAGGTATCTGCATAGGCTTGTTACTCATGCTGACCGCAAGAGGGACGAGATCGCACAGCTTGATGTGCAGAGAATGTCCGATAAGACAAAGGTTCTGCTTTACTGCATCATCAGCTATTATCACCTTGAAAAGCTGTTTGAACTTTCCAACTTACAGAAACTTACGGAATGCCAGCCTCTTTCAGAGCCGCTTGTACTGAGCAATCATGGGCTGAGAGAAGAAAATGTCTACTATAAAATGAATGTGATGTTCTGAGGTGTGCGATGATCGGAATTGAATGTACGCTTGATGATTTCAAGGACGCACTTGAAGCGTTGAATGATAAGCTGAAAAATCATCATATCACCATTGAGATCAGGGCTATCGGCGGTTTTGCGATGCTTTACAACAAACTCCGCAGCGGTGGCTATACGATGGACGTGGATACAGCAACAAGGGATATGACTGAAGAAGTGCAGGAGCTTATCCGTGAGGTTGCTGAAGAAAAAGGTCTTGACGAGGACTGGATCAATAATGATTCCTACGGTCTACCGGAGGTCACGGAAATTATCGGCAAGTTAGAATGGATAACAGATAATAGCTATTCCAATATCATGCTCTATATTGCAAAGATAGAGAGTCTGCTTCTGCTGAAAGTCCGTGCAGTCCACTTTGCAGGCTTAGTGCCGAGGATCACCGATCAGACCGATGTGCTTGATATTCTTGCTTTCCTCGGTATTCACACGATAGAGGAAGTTAAGCAAAATCCTCTGACTAAGAGCTTTGAGAAGAAATATCCGAGGTGCTTTGAGTTTTTGAAGAATACAGAAAAATGTTAAGAATCTTTTATGGCAGATTCTTCGTTTTTATGGAGCGTCTGCTTTTTTATTACGGCTTTTCAAAAGTTAAAGACTTGTTAAGAATTTCTGTGCTATAATCAAAGCATAGAGAATACCGATACAAGATACGGAGGAATGCACTATGTTTTGGAGGATACTGAAAAAAGACCTAAAACGCAAGAAGACCATGAACATCATTTTGCTGCTGTTCGTGATATTATGTTCCATGCTTGCGGCGGCAAGTCTGAACAATATCGTTGCAGTGACGGGCGGCATCAAACACTTCATGGAAATATCAGATGCACCGGATGTAAAAATCAGTATGCCGGTCGATGAGGATCTGGATAAGAAACTTATCGCTCTCCCCGAAGTGGAAAAAGTGAAAGTCGAGGAGAGTTTCTACCTTACAGCGGAGCATTTCAAATTGAACGGAGAAAAGCACAAAGACCTTATCTCCGGAACTGCCTTGATCTCTGGCAAGGAATTTGGCTGTAAGTATTTTGATGCTGAAAACAGGGAGATCACAAGCGTTCCTGCAGGGGGCTTTTACTGCACCAAAAACTTTTTGCAGGGGGCTCCGTTTGAAAAGGACGATATTCTGACTGTCACGATTGCTGAGGAAACCTTTTCGCTCAGTTTTGAAGGCATCTACAAAACGGTTGCTCAGGATACGAATAATTCTTCATCCCCCTATATAATATTGAACAGTGCTGACTGGGATAAAATGAACGGTTCATTGGAAGATTCCGCTTTCATGACGGAAAAGACCATATATGTAAAAACCAATGACGTTGATGCCGTAATAAAGGCGGCAGGAGATACAGAAGGCATTTCCGTCTATACAAAGGATCAGTTTTCAAGCTATTTTATGTATGATATGCTAACGGCATATATTCTGCTGGCAGCTTGTGGTCTGCTTGTGGCAGCAGCCTTTGTGACGCTGCGATTTGCCATCGGCTTTACGATCTCGGAAGAATTTCGTGAGATAGGTGTTATGAAAGCGGTGGGCATTCAAAACAGCGGTATCCGCAGTATTTATATCACAAAATATGCAGCGATCTCTCTGATAGGCTCAGTTATCGGATATGTAGCCTCAATACCCCTCAGCAGTTATCTTCTGAAATCGGTACAAGGGAGTATCGTATTCAGCGGAAACAATACCATGATCGGCATTACAGGTTCTGCCGCAGTCATTGTGCTGATACTGTTATTCAGCTATGGCTGTACAATAGGCATCAACAAAATGTCACCCATTGATGCGGTGCGCAGCGGTCAGACGGGAGAACGTTTCGGGAAACGAAGCGTGATGCATCTGGGTCGCTCCAAGCTCCCTGCAACAGGTTTTATGGCGCTGAATGATGTACTGAGCGCACCGAAGCAGTTTGCGATTATTACAGTGGTGTTCACGCTGTGCGTACTTATGATGACCGTCATGTCCAACTGTGCAGTCACCCTCTCCAGCGACAAACCAATTTTTCTGTTCGGTATTCCTGTTGAAACGGATGCTTCTATCCTTGACAATGATATTTCCAATGATGCGATCAAACAAGCCATTGGAGAATTTATGACATCCAATGACAGCTGGAAGTCTCTTGTGAAAGAAACGGAAAAGATGCTTGATGAGAATGGTATGCCGGGAAAAGCCACCGTCACAATAAGCTGTCTGTACACCACTGTACACGGTGACAAAAGTGTCGGCATCTCCTACCATGTCACAAGGAACACACCTGCGGACAAATTTATTTACGATGAAGGCACTGCTCCAAGAAAACCAGATGAAGTCGCTTTGACCGCTGCTGCAATGGAAAAACTGGATGCCAGAATCGGCGACAGGATCAAGGTCAATACGGGCGGCGCAGAGGAAGAGCTTATCATTACAGGGACATTCTCCACCTTTATGATGGGCGGTATGGCTGCTCGCCTTTGCGAAGATGCAGAGCTGAATCTGGAGAAGCTCAATAATCACATGGGTATCCAGATAGAGTTTGATGATTCACCGGATGAGGCAGAGATCGGAAGAAGAATAGAAAAGCTCAAAGATGTAACAGGTGCAGAAAAAATATACTCCAATGCACAGATGGTAGAAACCTTTACAGAAATGTCCGGCACATTGGATATGATAAAGAAAATGATGATGCTCATGACCGTGATCGTAACGGCACTGATCGTAATACTGATGGAGCGCAGCTTCATCTCAAAGGAAAAGAGCGAGATCGCACTGATGAAGGCGGTAGGCTTTCAGGATGGCTCTGTGATCGGACAGCATACCCTGCGGTTTACACTGGCAGCGGTCGTTGCGTCAGTTCTTGCATCTGTGATCGTACTTCCTTTCAGCAAGGCACTTCTCACATTCATCTTTGCTCAGATCGGCAGTGTATCTTCAACAGGCATTGCTTTTGATGCAGTGGAGATCTTTGCGGTATGCCCTGCCATTCTGATCGGAGTGACGGTCATCGGCACGCTCCTGACTGCACTTTACACTAAAACGATAAAGGCAAGCGATACCGCTTCCATAGAATAAGGAGGATTATATCATGAATACCGTTTTACAGACAAAGGGGCTTTGCAAAACCTACATTGTAAATAAGCGTCAGAATAACGTCTTGAAAAATATCGACCTGACAATTTCCGAGGGGGAAATGGTAGCGATCATGGGACCGTCAGGTTCCGGAAAATCCACGCTGCTGTATTGCGTTTCGGGAATGGATAGGGTGACCGCAGGCGAGGTCATTTTTAACGGCAAAGAAACCGCAAAGCTCTCAGACAAGGCGCTTTCACAGCTCAGACTTGATGAAATGGGCTTTATCTTCCAGCAGATGTATATGATGAAAAATCTTTCGGTGCTGGATAACATCATTCTTCCGGCGGTGAAATCGAAAAAGAATACCGAGAGCCGCAAACAGACCGAGGAGCGTGGGCGACAGCTCATGAGACGGCTCGGCATTGACGATGTGGGAGATAATGACATCAACGAAGTGTCGGGTGGTCAGCTTCAGAGGGCTTGCATCTGCCGCAGTATGATCAATTCTCCCAAGATGATATTTGCCGATGAACCTACGGGAGCGCTGAACCGTTCCAGTTCTGATGAGGTCATGAACGAGCTTTTGTCCCTCAACCGTGACGGAACAACCATTATGTGCGTGACACACGATCCCAAAGTCGCCGCCAAATGCAGCCGTATCCTGTATATTGTTGACGGCGGTATCATGGGAGAAAAGGAAATGGGACACTTTGACGGCGGAGAAAAGGAACTGCGTGACCGTGAAAGAGAACTGAATAACTGGCTGATGGAACAGGGATGGTGATACTTGTAATATTGCCGCCGATATGGTACAATAGTGGTAGGTGGTGATTTTTTATGACCGATATTCTGATCGTTGAGGACGATAAGGAACTAAGCTCACTGCTGACGGATTTTCTTCGCGCGGAGGGCTATACCGTTTCGGCAGTGGAAAGCGGAGAACGAGCTGTGGAGCTTTTCGAGCGATACGGCGCAAGGCTCGTGGTGCTGGACATCAATCTGCCTGATATGAACGGCTTTGCAGTATGCTCGAAGCTGCGTGAGAATGCCGATACGCCGATCCTGATCGTCAGTGCAAGGACAGACAAGGAAGATAAGCTGAACGGACTGGATTTAGGGGCTGATGATTACATCGAAAAGCCCTATGATATTGATATTCTGCTTGCAAAGATCAAAGGCATTTTCAAGCGCAGGTACCAGCGGAGTCTGCTTTCCGCAAGCGGTGTCACGCTCAATCTTGCAAATAAGACCGCAGAGATCGACGGGAAACCCGTGGAGCTTGCCGCAAAGGAATTTGCCCTGCTTGCGCTCCTGATCGAAAATCAGGGCAAGGCACTGAAAAAAGAGTATCTGTTTTCGACCGTATGGGGCAGCGACAGCGATTCGGAGCTGCAAACGCTTCATGTGCATATCAATCGTCTGCGGCAAAAGCTCGGCGATGATCCGAAAAATGCCAAGCGTCTGCTGACCGTCTGGGGCGTGGGGTATAAGTTCGTATGAGGGCATTTAAAAGGCTGTGTATTGCAGTGATTACGATATTTCTGATGCTTGCGGCGGTGCTGAATATCGTCATGTTACAGAATCGGAAATATGCTGACGGACAATACCGTGTAGAAGCAAAACGTCTTGCGGACGAGATAGCTGAAACAGGCAGCTATGACCTCGCAGGCTATCCGCATCTCACAGAGGTGTATACGGGCGATGATCTCTATCAAAGCGATGAACACTATGTTATTATAGAAGCAAACGGAACGCTGTACCGTGTGGAATACACGCTCGGAAACAAGAGCAGTACGATGATCGCAATGAATTGTATTTTAGGCGTTCTGTTTTTAATATTGGTCGTCGTATTTTTCTATATCAAAAGGAATATTATTGAACCATTCGGCAGTCTGAACAATGTTCCGCAGGAACTGGCAAGGGGCAATCTTGCAGTACCGATACCAGAGCAGAAAAGCCGATTTTTCGGGAAGTTTACATGGGGTGTCAACCTCCTGCGAGAGAAGATTGAGGATGACAGGAAGAAAGAGCTTTCCATGCAGAGGAACAAGAAGCTGCTGCTGATGTCACTCTCTCATGACATCAAAACGCCCCTTTCTGCGATCAAGCTGAATGCAAAGGCGCTTGCAAAGGGCATCTATAATGATGAGGAAAAACGCCGTGCTACCGCAGAGAGCATCAATGCCCGTGCCGATGAGATCGAACAGTTTGTCAGCGAGATCACCAAAGCGGCAAGCGAGGACTTCATGAGCTTTGAGGTTACGCAGGGCGAAGCGTTCCTCAGTCAGATCATCACAAAGATAAGTGCAAGATATGCCCCTCAGCTCAGTCTTTCGGGAACAGAATTTGTCATACACAAATATGATGACTGTATCCTTTCCTGCGATGCTGACCGCTTGGCTGAATGTCTGCAAAACCTGATCGAAAATGCGATAAAATACGGTGACGGCAAGCGGATAGAGATAAGCTTCGACAAAATGGACGGCTGTGAGCTTATCACAGTGACAAACACGGGCTGCACTCTTGAAGCAAAGGAACTGCCGCAGATATTCGGGAGTTTTCATCGGGGCAGCAATGCCGATAAGATACAGGGCAACGGTCTGGGGCTGTTCATCTGCAAACGGCTGATGTCGCTCATGGGCGGAGAGGTCTATGCTGAAATACACGAGGATTGCTTTAGTGTAACACTGGTGGTAAAGTTAGCGTAAACACGATTTAGGTCAATTGACCAAATGAATGTTCAATCAGGGAATGATATATCATGGATCATAGTACACTCAATACCTCGGCAAAATGGAAGAAGATATTTTGCCTTATCATGCTGGTTTTCTATTTCAGCAATATCAGCGTACCGCTTGGCATTCCTGTCATAGACACTATACGAGATATATTGAATATTCTTCTTGTCATTGTAATGCTCTCTGATATTGCAGGTGAAGCGAAGAAATTTGGAGATAATAAGAAAAGTCTGCTGCTTATCCCGCTCGGTGCAGTTATGATCATCGGCTTGCAGGGAATCCTGTGGGACAACATCATAATGGGTATAATAAGATCTGCCATTGGTATCACAGCAGACAATGCCAATACGACCAATGTAACAGAGATGATAAAAAAATCTCCGATATTCATGGGATTCATGGCTTGTATCTATGGTCCGGTGCTGGAGGAGATTCTGTATAGATATAC
>JAILAD010000067.1 GCA_024681795.1 Lachnospiraceae bacterium
CGTCCCCGGAAACATATCCACCATACACAATTCCGTCGGCAAATAACCGTTTGAAATAAACACTTCCAAATCCCTCGCCAAAGAGGTGGGTTTGCATGACACATAAACCATACGTTCCACTCCGTAACTTAAAATTTTGGGAAGTGCCTTTGGGTGAATACCATCCCTTGGTGGGTCCAGAATAATCATATCCGGCTTATCCGTTAAATCATCCAGAACTTTTAATACATCCCCGGCTATAAATTCACAATTATCAAGTCCGTTCAATTTTGCATTTTCTTTCGCTGCCTCTACCGCTTCTTCTACAATTTCCACGCCGACCGCTTTATCGGCAACAGGTGCAAGCAGCTGTGCAATTGTTCCGGTTCCGGAATAAAGATCATAAATCACTCCGGTATGTTTTTCTTCATTTTCTCCTTTTTCGACATTTCCTTTTTCGACGTTAAGCAGAAAATCCCTAACCTTTCCATACAGGACTTCTGCACCGAGACTGTTCGTTTGAAAGAAAGAAAATTGTGAAATCCGAAACTGCAGTCCGAGCAATTCTTCCCGGATATAAGCACGTCCGAACAAAACTTCGCTTCCTTCATCCTTCACGATATCCGCAACGGAATCATTTACGGTATGGACAATTCCCGTAAGCGTTCCTGAAAGAGACAGGTTTTGCAATCCCGTAGCAAAACCGGCAAGCAAAATATCCTGTCGGTTTGCCTCCCTGTTTATTTCGGAAAAAGAACTACTGCCGTTTTCTTCCGTGACAGATTCGGAAAACGGACCACGAACCCCGCCCCCTTGGTCCATTTCGGAGGTGGTGACAAGGGCGACGAGGATTTCGCCGTACTTCCTGCTTTTGCGGACAAGAAGATGCCTTAAATAGCCGGTATGCTGTGTTTTATGAAAATACGGAATATTGCGTTCCTTAAAATATTCAAGCGTGAACTTTAGTATTTTCCGGAAATCCTCATCTACAATCTGACAATCAAAAACCGGAACGATATCATACATGCTTCCCTTTTTGTGGAGGCCGAGAGATAACGGACCGTCCTTATATTCGTCTCCGAAGGAAAATTCCATCTTATTGCGGTATCCGTTTAAAACAGGACTTCCGTAAATCCCTTCACAGATCTCCTCGAGCGAAACTCCTCCTGCTTCAAGAACGGGACGAAGCAAATCCTTCACCTGATTTTCCTTAAGTTTCAGTTGTTCTTCGTAAGGAAGTGTACGGTAAGAGCATCCTCCGCAAATGCCGGAATGAGGGCAGTCTGATTCCGTCTCCAGTGGACTTTTTTCAAGCACTTCGAGAAGAATTCCTTCCGGACTTCCGTGATGCATTTTTTTGATACGAAGTTTTACTTTCTGTCCCGGTAAAACTCCTTTGGTGCGAACAACACAACTATCTTTGCCGGCAGATTTTTCCGACGCTTCATTTTTTGAAGCCTCTTCCACGGGGTTCAAAAGTACCTTCGCTTTATTTGGAAAATCAAGTCCGATTCCGGTTCCGGTTACCAAATCACCTTTTTTCATAAATACTCCTTATTTGCCAAACACAAAACAAGCCCCGAATTTCTTCGGGGCTTATCAAATTCATTATATAATATCGGATTAATCTTCCTTCTTCTCAACTACTGCTTCTTCATCATCAAAGAAATCATCATCGAAATCATCATCAAAATCATCGTCGAAATCTTCGAGATAATCAGGAGTTAAGTAACGATATACAAGGTATGCAATTCCTGCTACGGCTGCAACAGCACCGATAATTGCAAGAATCGTAATAATAACCTGTTTACGCTTTCTTTCTTCTTCTGCTTCTTTCTCTCTCTGTTTCTTGTAAACAATATCATCAAGATGAGTTGCAGTCAGAACATCTTCCCAACTTTTTATTTTCTTGATTGCTTCTAACATAACTACGATCCTCCTTATATTTACTTTCCTATCGTACTTATCTTTATTTCGAATCAAAAATCGAAATCAGTACCCCACTACATAAGAATATCACAATTTATCGGAATTGGCTACTTTTTTTTACTTTTCGCCGCCGATTTTACAATGTAATCTTGCCGATCATCTGTGTCAGGTTGTCAGCGATTACCTTCAGGGTTTCCGCCTGGCGCTCCACATCGTTGATGGCATCGTTAACTTTGGTCGCATTTGCAAGTGTTTCTTCGGTGCTTGCCGCATTTTCCTGCGCGATGGATGTAAGATTGTGAACAACATCAATTACACGCTCTCTGGCTTCGTTCAGACTCTTGGTCTTATCCGCAATCAGTTCGATACTTTCGATGGATGCATCAATATCTTCTTTTACCAGACGGAATGCTTTCTCCGTTTCACCCACATCACGGTTCTGTGCATCGATGATTTCCTTTACGTCATCCATAATGGCAACGGATTTCGCGGATTCTGCGGAAAGATTCTCGATAATCTTTTCAATCTCGTTTGCAGAGCGGTTCGACTGTTCCGCAAGTTTCTGAATTTCACTTGCGACAACCGCAAATCCTCGTCCGGCTTCACCTGCTCTGGCAGCTTCAATGGAAGCATTCAGACTTAGGAGGTTTGTCTGTTCCGCAATACCGGTAATCATTTCAACCGCATTCCGGATTTCCGCAACGGATGCATTGGTTGCATTGGTCTGTTCATAAATGGTTTCCACGCTGGCACGTGTACGGTTATTGATTTCACTCAGTTTATTTAAAATGGCAATTGCCTGGCTTCCGGCCTGATCCATATCGGCGGCATTGGCACGAAGGGACTGCACTTCTCTGGTGGTCTCCTGTACCATGTCACCCATGATGGCAACGTTATCCATTGCGGTCTGGGATTCACCTGCCTGTGAGGATGCGCCTTCCGAAATCTCGGAAATTGCTTTTTCCACCTGTCCGACACTTTCGGAAGAATTCACCGCACCGACCGTCATATCACCGGATGCATCGTAAAGTGTCTTAATCGCTCCGTCCAGCTCATTGGAAATATTGTGAAGCTGGTCGGTAAGTTCCAGAACGGACCTTGACATTCCGCCGCATTCATCGGATTTGGATGTGTAATTATCAAGCGCCCTGTTTTTTCTGAAATCCAGTTTTGCAAGTTTCTGGATGGAAAAGTTGATGATGGTAATCGGACTCATCATTTTTGCAATCAGCATAATCGCAAGTGCCAGAACAACCACGATAATTCCGATACATGAAAGAATCGACCGGAAGAGATTTTTCGTAGTTATATTCTGAATTTCAGACTTGTCGGCCGTTACCGCCACAATGAAGTCACCGTCATCGGAAACATAGTAGGTCACAACTTTCTTTGTTCCCTGATAAGTGGTTTCCAGATACTCGGGAAACGGAAAGAGGCCTCGCTGCAGATTCTGAACAACACCTTTGATTGCTTCATTCTCCACCGGTTTTCCGATACGTTCCTCATTGGGATTGTAAAGAATGGTTCCGTCACTTCCGACAACATAACAATAACTGGATGAGAATTCACGAATCTTCACTCCGGAGACAATTGCTTTTAAATTTTCAGGTTCCAGGACCGATTCTCCGTGAATTTCCTTCGCCGCTTCAACGCTTTCGCCGGCAAGAATTGCCACATCAATCATATAGTCCTCAATAACATCCGATGTGATGGCGATCTGTTTCGGAATAAAAACACCACCCATAACAGCGGAAATCAAGAGAACGGACGCAATCACAATTGTAACCGCTTTTCCGCGCAGGGATTTAAAAAGCCTCATTCCCTTACCCCCCGTAAGTAAAAAACTTATTGATTCTTACCGCAACATTTCTTATATTTCTTTCCGCTGCCGCAGGGACAGGGATCGTTCGGATAGATTCTCTCGCCTTTAATAATCGTGGTGGAAGATTTCTGTCTCTTATAGAGTTCTTTTCTGGTCTCCTCGTCAAAGATGGGTTCCCACTCCTCTAACCCGTATAACCAGTCAGCTTCTGCGCCGACCATGTTCATGTAAAGCTTCTCCTTATCGAATTTCAGGGAAACTTCCGTATCGGATTCCATTGTTTCAATCGGGTTCGGTTCTACGAGGGATTCCTGAATACCGTCCAGGAAGCCGGTCATAAAGGAAATCGTGGTATTGTATTTTTCCGCAAGTTCTTTTACGGTACCCTTTACTTCCTCATCGGGATTCTTTAACAACTCCTTATAGATTTCCTTTTCTTTCAGGAAATATGCCTGCCACAGTTTGGACATTTTAACCTTGTCCGGTTCCTGATACGCTTTTTTTCTCCATGCATCCAATAAAGCCATTTTCTTTTTCTCCGTTTCTTCTGATAGTTCTGAAATTAATCCTTGTTTTCTATACAAAAAATACTTGATATTGTGTTTGTAATTACAATAAACCACAATAACAAGTACATTATATACCTATTTTATTCCGTTGAAAAGGGGATTTTGCCTATTTTCCCTTACGTTTCTTCACTGCTTCGGTCAGGATATATTCAATCTGACCGTTTACCGACCGGAAATCATCCTCCGCCCAGGCTGCAATCTCGGCATAGAGTTTGGAAGAAAGGCGCAGCGGGATCTGCTTTTTCTCTCCGGCAGAGCCTGTATTCTGTTTTCCTGCGTTTTGTTGTCCCATAAATATCCCCTGTTGTCCCGGGGACTGTCCCCCGTTTTTCGGGGGACAGTCCCCGGCAGTTTGTGTCCCATAAATGTCCCACGTACCGGGAGGGACTGTCCCCTGTTATTAATAAATGCTTCCGCTGTTTACAATCGGCTGTGCCTCTTTGTTGCCGCAAAGTACAACCATGAGATTGCTTACCATCTGAGCCTTGCGCTCGTTATCAAGAGTAACCATGTCTTTCTCGGAAAGCTGCTCAATTGCCATTTCCACCATGCTGACTGCACCTTCCACAATCTTACGACGCGCTGCGATAACCGCTACCGCCTGCTGACGCTGCAGCATTGCTGCCGCAATTTCCTCGGAGTAAGCAAGATGGGTAATGCGAACCTCGATAATCTCAAGTCCTGCTCCGACCACACGACTCTGGAGTTCATCCTTCATACGTTCCGCAACTTCCTGGGAACTGGAGCGAAGGGTCTTCTCCACGATTCCGTCACCGTCCTCGTCCATGTCGTCGTAAGGATAAAGTCTTGAAATGTTACGGATTGTGGAATCGCACTGAATCGACAGGTAGTTTCTGTAATTCTCCACCGCAAAGACCGCTCTCGTCGGATCCACAACCTTCCAGATTACAACCGCGCCGATGATAATCGGGTTTCCGAGAATATCGTTAACCTTCTGTTTCTGATTATCAAGCGTATTCACTTTGAGCGAAACCGTTTTCGGACCGATACTGGTCACCTGTCCCTGCGCGTTCATCACGCTGCTTCTCGCCGGATTGAATGCCTGCGCAAACGGATTTACGAAGAAAAATCCCGCCTTTTTCACTGTTCCGTGATATTTACCGAAAAGTGTCAGCACCAGTGCTTCATTCGGCTTAACGGTCTTTAATCCCGCAAAGAAAATGCAGAAAAGTATAATCAGGAACATTGACACAAAGATCAAAAGTACGGAAATTCCGTTTGTCAGGTCCGCGAAAACCAATCCGATAATTCCGATAATGCTTGCTGCAATAATCCCGAAAATATTCACGAAAAGCATCAAAAATCCGGAAGGCGGATTCAGCACGCGTTCCTGAATATTCGTATTAAAACCTCTGTTTTGTCCGTCCATTTTCTTTCCTCCCTGATACAATTATCAATTATATTGATATCTATGTGATATCATCAAAATATCATAATTCTTTTTTCAAGTCAAGCAAAATTCAGCCTTCAGACCGAATTCGGTATGAATTCGGTATAATTATTGCAGTTTTTGAGAATCTTCGCGATTGAACAATCCGAAAACAAGAACAGGCGCCAGAGCCAGTACCGGCAGCGCATAGCGGATAACAGCGAGCGGTCCGAGGAACAGTGTCAGCAGATAGCAGAAACAAACCGTCGGAATCACAACCGCTTTTTTCCGTTTAAATACAACGGCAAAAAACAGCGACGCAAGCGTAATCCAGAGCGGCAGTCCTCTTGAAAGAAGCGGATTCTCCGACCGGTTTGCGACGGTTTCAAAAACGGCATTTAAGCCGGGCAGAAATCCTTTTCTTTGAAAAGAAAATTCCCCATCCTCCGTGATAAACGTCTCCACATAAGGCGAAACGCTGTATATATCAAAGGATTTCGACCGGACATACCAGTACGGACTGTACATGGATACATAGGAAAGGAAATAGGATTCCGGATATTTTTTCCCGAGCTTAAGCCAATATGATACGAATGCCCCCGGATCTTTTTTCATTTCTTCCGTCTTAAAATTTTTCTTTAAAGGATCCGAAATATGCGGGCAGTAATAGGGCGCATATTCCAAACCGATATAGCGGTCATAACCGTCAAGTTCCTCATTTGTAAAATCGCCGGCGTGGTCCGTATATGCGCGTCCGATCTGCTGAATCGGAACGCTTAACATCTCCTTCGTATCTGCCCCGGCAAACCCCATAATCCCGAAAAGCGCCTTATCGACAAGCAGAAAACCGATTACAATCACCGCCCCGAAAAGCAGAATTTTTTTAAAGTGTTTTCGAAACAGAACGGCAAAAACAATCCCAGATAAAACCAGTCCGTAGATAACATTATTTCGGAAAAGGCATGCAAGAAGAAGGTCCAAAGCCGTTCTGGCAAGCGTTTCTCCGGTTCTCTCCTCTTTTAAAATAAGTGCTTCATAAACATGCACCATGGAAAGCACAAAAAAAATCATGCACCAGACATCTTTCGTCGGCGAGAAAGAGAAAAGCGCAAAAGTCGGATTCAGTAAGAAAAACAGAAACGTCAGAATTACAAAGATGTCATTTCGCATCACTTTCCGAACGGAGTAAACCACTCTTCCGAACAAAAGGGATGTGCAGATAATCTGCAGTACGCTGTAGACCACAATCGCCTGCAAATGTCCGGAAGAAGCCGTTTCGGCAAGCCGGCAGAGTGTCCAGATTAATGTATGAAGCGGCGGATGCTGCCTTGTTACCTCCACGATACCGAGCGCCATCCTGTTTTGTTCAATGATGTCATAGCACCAGGTTCCCGGAAAATAGGAAAGATACACCACTCCGAACCAGAGGAAATAAACAGCCGCCGGCACAAACGGATTTTGACAAAATCTTGGCAAAAAACGGAACTTTGGAATTTTCTTTTCCAAAAGCAGAAAAACAAAATACAGAATTCCCGTCACAAAAAGAAAAATCAACGGGCTTAAATAAAACACCTTCCCGCTTTCCTTTAAAAGCGTAAGGTTCGGAAGCAGATCCCTGTCGTAAATCACTCCGCCCGTAACCAGAAAAAAAGTAAAACATAACGCAAAACAAACCGAAGCAATCAGATACTTCGGTTTGAATCCGTCAGACAATGTTCGCGTCTTTTTTTGTTTTTTTTCACTTTCCGTTGTCCGCATCTGCTGCCTTCCCGCCGGTTTCTTTCTCTTCCATCTTTTCACGGATTTCTTCCGCCTGACGCAGAGTTTCTTCCATCTCTTTCGTTCTGAAGGAAGCCACATTTTTCCGGCCGGTTACCGCACCGTAAATCCACATTCCGATCCAGAGAAAAATCGGAAAAATAATGCAACCGAACATGAAAAGAGGAAAAATCCGCCCCTTATTCGGAACCGGCAGAATCGCGATGGCCGCCGTTGCAAGAATCCACAGACCGATTATAGCGAGTCCGATCCAGGCCATCACACGCTTTGCTTTTCCCCCGGAGCTGCTTTCCGCACCATTCCCGTTACTATTGCTGTTATTATTGTTATTATCTTTATTCGTATTATCCGACATTTCCATAATCCGCCGATTTTATACATTAATCTCTGCACTCGCGCCAAGCAGATCCGCATTTCTGTCCAGTACCGGTTTTACAACATCCTTCAAAAATCTCTCGGTCTGAACGGCTGCACGCCCGGTATATAACTCCGGTCTCAATACTTCGTTGATTTCCCCTTCACTGACACCGAATAACGGTTCCGCAGCGATACGGGAAACCAGGTCATTGTCCTTTCCTTCCTCTTTCACAACGGCTCCCGCCTGCATGGAAAGTTCACGGATTTTTTCATGTAATTCCTGACGGTCTCCGCCTCTCTTTACGGCATCCATCATGATATTTTCGGTTGCCATAAACGGAAGTTCGGCAAGAAGATGCTTTTCAATGACCTTCGGATAAACTTTCAGACCGTCCGTTACGTTCATGCAAAGGTCTAAAATTCCGTCAATGGCAAGAAACGCTTCCGGAATCGAAAGACGCTTGTTTGCGGAATCGTCCAGTGTTCTTTCAAACCACTGGGTAGCGGATGTGATGGCGGGATTTAACGCATCAATCATCACGTATCTGGAAAGGGAAGCGATTCTTTCGCTTCGCATCGGGTTCCGCTTGTAAGCCATTGCCGAAGAACCGATCTGCGTTTTTTCAAACGGTTCTTCCACTTCCTTCAGGTGCTGAAGCAGACGGATATCGTTACTCATCTTGTGTGCGCTTGCCGCAATTCCCGCAAGAATATTGCAGACTCTGGTATCCGTTTTTCTGGAATAGGTCTGTCCGGAAACCGGATAGCATGCTTTAAAGCCCATCTTTTCGGCAATCATCGGATCGATTTTATCGATTGTTTCCTGATCTCCCTCGAAGAGTTCAAGGAAACTTGCCTGGGTACCGGTCGTTCCCTTGGAACCAAGCAGCTTTAACGTGGAAACCACATACTCAAGGTCTTCCAGATCCATCATAAATTCCTGCATCCAAAGAGTCGCTCTTTTTCCGACCGTGGTAGGCTGAGCCGGCTGAAAATGCGTAAATGCAAGTGTCGGAAGTTCCTTGTTTGCATCCGCAAATTTACTTAAATTCGCAATCACGTTCACAAGTTTTTTCTTAACAAGTTTCAGTGCCTCGTTCATCACGATGATATCGGTGTTGTCGCCGACGTAACAACTCGTTGCACCGAGGTGAATGATTCCCTTTGCCGTCTGGCACTGAAGACCGTATGCATAGACATGGCTCATGACATCATGGCGCACGATTTTTTCCCGTGCCTTTGCTTCCTCGTAATTGATATCGTCCTTATGTGCTTTTAACTCTTCGATCATCTCGGGAGTAATCTGCTTTAATCCCAGTTCCATCTCGGTTTCCGCAAGTGCAATCCAGAGCCTTCTCCAGGTTCTGAATTTCATGTCCGGTGAGAAAATATACTGCATCTCCTTACTTGCATACCGCTCGGAAAGCGGGCTTACATAAACATCATTTGCCATTTTTTAACTCCTTATTTCTTGTATATATTTTTATATTTTTGCTTCTATCCCTATAAACCATACTGATACTTATACATACCTGCGGTAATCTTCCTTAAACTCCGCCACCTTGCTCTCGACCCACTCGCGGTATTCCACGGTGTCGCCGTCCTTCATCATATTTTTGAATTCCTCAAATTCATCGGACTGTTCCCATTCCGCAACCGCAACCCGCATATCCTCTTCCAGCCTTAAAGTATCGTCGGCATAATTAATCATCGTACTGACCTGCTGGATGTATTCACGTTCCGGAAGATACAGGCGCATTGCTGCCGCATAGCAGTAAAAATGCCTGCCGTCACCGTCTGCGAGATACGCGTTTCTGAATGCGGACGCCGCCTGCTCAAACAGAAACTGTCTTGCAAACGCAATTCCCATATTGTGGTAAAGGCTTCCCAAAAATTCGTGTTCCGTCTCGTCCACCTGCTCAATCAGTGCTTCATACTCGCGGATGGCATGTGCAAAACGTTCTTTCCGGAGATAAAAATCCGCATGCGTTTTTCTTCGCTTAATCACGTTACCGCCCGAACCCTGTCTGACGATATCCATGATGGTTTTCTTTTCTTTGTCGGTTACAAAAGAAACATGATCGATGACCGCTTCGACATAACGGGACAGAGGCAGGGATCTTGCAATACAGCGGTTTAAATCCTGCGCCATTTCCCTTACACCGCATTCGTCTTCAAGCCACGCAATCAGTTCCGGAGTGAAAATATCGGTCTCAAGAAGCTCCGGATTCTCGCAGATACAGTATGCCAGTTCATCGGCAGAATAAATGCGGACACATATTTTATTTAAGTAGAACGGACGGTTTCCCTTTCGTCCGGTACACCTGTACATATTTCCCATAAAATCACCTGCATGTGTTTAACTGTCAAACCGCAGTCGTTAACAGCATTTCCAAAACCGCTTTCCAAAATCTATTCAAGTTCAAACTCTTCCGTCCACTCAAGTCCCGTAGACGGATACAGTTCCCCGAATCCGAGATCCTTTACCACAAACAAAACCGTTTTCTCGGACTTCATTTTTATCGTAAGGGAAATTCTCGTCATCCTGCCGCTCTTTACCGACAGTCCCTGCAGTTTCAAATCTGCTCCGATCCGGTTACGTTTTGAAATCAGTTCAATCCAGATCGGAATCGTATCGGTTTCGTGAAGCAGAAATTCCGCGGTTTTACCGACTTCATACCAGTGTTCGCCGGCGGTAATGAACGACACTTCCTTCGTCTCTTCCCCTTCCTTCAGAACAACTCCGACATTCGCCTGAACCCTGTCTTTTCCGAAGAAACGGATGGTCTTTTCGTATCCCGAAGGAGATGCATATTCTTTCGCAGCAAGCGCCGCGCCCTTGCTGAATAAATTATTTCCCTTAAATACACGTCTGTTTTTGCATAAGAATTTTAAGGACTCCGAGCACCAGTTATCATAGAAACCTGCACCGATTAAATATACCGTCGAGAATACTCGGTTTTCGCACAAATGATCGACAATATTCAAAAACCGGCTGTCCATTTCAGCAGCGGATTCGCTCTCGGGGCCGAATTTAAAATCCTCGTACGGATATAAATCCACGCCCGCAATCGGCGGATTCACATAGCGGTTTTTCTCCATCCGGTAAATGTTTAAATACCCTTCGGAGCTGTCGCAGAGCATAATCTGATGATTCTGGAGTTCGCCTTTCTGATAAAGCATATAGAAGAAAAAGCTCTCCTCATAACTTAAAAAATGCACCTTCTCTTCTTCCAGTTTCAGAAGTTCCGGAAGTTTGGTCAAAATACCGACCGTCTTCGAATCGGCCTTTCTCACGGTAATGACAACGGATGCGATTTTATCCGGAGTTGTCATAAGCGGCAGAAGATTCAATGCCCTCTTGATGAACAAAAGAAGCAGATCCTCGGCCTTGTATTCCTCGCTTCCCATACGAACCGTATCGCCTTTTAAAGCTTTCTTTAAAAGGTCGGAAACGATGTACCCTTCCTGCGCCCGGAATGCATCTTCCGCATTCTGCCCGATAACCCACTGGCTCGTTGTTTTTTTCTTTAAAATCACGGACGGAATGTTAAACTCTTCCTCGCCGGCAACAATGCTCAGCGTATCGGGGTCACTCTGGTCAATGCGGCAGTAACTGATCTGCGCAAATTTATTGTTCAGATCGAATCCCACCACATAGCGGTCTTTATTTATTTTTTCAAATACGTCCTTAATTTCGGAAATCATTCTTTTTCTTTCTGACTTCTTTCTTACCGGTTTCTTTCTTCTCGGCTTCTTTCTTCTCGGCTTCTTTCTTACAGACTTCCTGCTTTTCGGATTCTATTCTTCCGCCTTGAATAACTGCTTCGTAATAAAGTCAAGCTTCGCATATTCACGAAGTTCGTCTCCGCAGGCCGCGTCATTTCCCTGCTCCCGTTTCCGGATTGCGGAATCGAGCATTTCAAATCTCCACGGTGCATGGTCGGATGCCTCCGAATCCGACTTCGTCAGCGTTGCGCTAAGCGTCAGCTGCTCACGGTTTCCCGTCTCCTCGGTAATGTAATAGGAAATCGTATCGCCGGAAAACAGGATAAAATCTTTTACGAAGAAACCGTAATAAAGATTGTCCATCTCCTCTTTGCGGTATTCCGTATTCTCGGAATTTTCCTTCTCAATCGCATAATGCATAATCACACGGCTTTCCGCAGATGCCCGGTATTCCACGAAGGAACGGTCCGTATACGGCACCACCGCCGGAATGAAGGATGCAAATTTTAAGAAGAACGGAAATACTACGTGGTTCTTTATTTCTTCCGTTACGATTTCCGTCAGGAAAACCGCCTTCATCGAAACGGTCTCGCCCATGGTTCCCTGACCGGTTACCACAAGGCTCTTCGGATCCAGATGAACGGATGCATGCTTTGCATAGGACAGTCTGCAGATTCGGTTTAATTCCTCGCCCTCGCGAAGGAGACGCTCCATTTCCTCAAAAATACTCTCGGGAGGATTATAATCTCCCACAAAATAACCGTATGCGCTCTCCGCAAGATATGCTTTCCTTACGGCTGTCGAACCGCCGCCCTTTACATAGCGGCTGTAGATATTTTCTCTCTCCGGGCCGGTCACTCCGACGTACATCATCTGGATTAAAATCCGTTCCGTGAGGGTATACGTGTCCACACCGAAGCCCTCGCAGGCATGGAGAAGTTCCATCATCTCGTCCGTTGATCCGACAAATGAGGAAGACAAAAACCGAAGCAGAACCTGATCGTAACGTCCCTTTTTATATAATTCCTCGCAAAGTCCGCACATGGAAGCGTTTGAGGCAAAATCCGTACGTTCCAGGTATCTGGATAAAAGCCGCATCGCGGTCTTTTCCTGTACATGTTCCATCCCGAAACGCGACATCCAGTCAAATGCCATTTCATAGAATCCGCGCGCCACCAGAATATGGATGATTTCACCTCTGTCTTCACCGGGAAGCACCTCCGGTTTCGCCATCATTAAAATTCTGTCAAGTTCGCGGATGCGGTCCTGCTCAAAATAGTATTTGCAAAGTCTGAATAAAATCTCTTTCTTTAACGTAAACGTCACGGAATCCGATGTCAGGAGTTTTTCGTAAATTTCCACATTGGTTTCCTTCACATCTTCCGTTCCGATGTCATTTTCACAGACATTCAGAAGAATTCCGGCTCTACCCTCCACCCTGGGAAGCAGAATATCACGGAGTTCTTTGGTAAACAGTACCGGTGTCGGTTTGATTAAAGGATCGTAGACATAACGTCTTCCGGTCTCATCTTCCAAAAGAATGCTGTAATCCCTGGAATAAACCGTCGGATAGGAGGTATCGCCGTAAACGGCAAATTTGCCTTCACCCACTGCCTTGTCATGAATGATAATGACACGTTTGATGTTCGGGCGCTTGATTTTCACCTCGTGTGCAAAAAGAAGCGGCGCATAATAAGAAGCCAGCTCGTCTCCGAGGCGTTCGGGCGTCACAAAGCGTTTATACAGTTTAATGAGATTCTGATTGATTCTTCCCTTTTTAATCTGTTCCTTCAGAAAATCCCAAACGGTTTCTTCATAGGAATCCGCAACCTCCGGAACCATGGTCTTATAATCAAAGACATTGGCATATAAAAGTGCCATTTTATCGTATTCGAGGTGATTCTGATAAGCAAAATACATCATCACCATCTTCGGAAGCATATCTTTGTAATTCGTCGGAACGCTTGCCATATAGTATTCGTAAAGCTGGGTAATTCTGAGATCCTCTTTTACCGCATCCGCGTACCACTTGAGGTATTCCTCTCCCGTCCTGTTCCCGCGCATCAGAAGCAGGCAGATGCTCTGCAAAAGCTCCGGAGACGGGGAAATCTCATATGCTTTCTTAAGGACATCGAACAAAAGGTCGTCATACCCTTTTTCCCTGGAGATCAAAAACTGGACACGTTCCCCGATCTGCGCCGTAACCGCGCCGCTCTTTAAGGCAAAACGAAGAAGCATCCTCTCGTAATCGGAAAGTTTCACCATTAAGGAAGGCTGCTTGTTCAAAAGATGGACGGCTTCCGTAAAGAGAAGCGGCGAGGAGATGCCGGAATGGAACTGTTCTTCCAGAAATTCCCAGCGTTTGTCATCCCGGAAAGCCAGATCTTCCCTTAAATAAATCAGGGTCCACGCAAGAATCGGGCTCTTCGGCTCTTTATGGAAGAGTTTTTTCACTTTATGCGCCACCCTGTCCACATAGGACTGCTCCGGGTGAAGCAGGCTCGTCAGATACAGGTAATAACCGTAGACCGGTCCGGAAAGGGCCGTCTCAGGATTCTTAAGTTCTGCCTCGAGTTTCTCCATGCGTTCTTTTGCTTCATCGTCTTTGCCGGCTGCAATCAAAAGCTGGATTTCAAATAATTTCACTCTGCTTTCGCGCTCTCCCTTTACGGTAAGCGTGGAAAGTTCCTCGGAAGAAGTTTTCACCCACTGGGCGGAATTTATTTTTCCGAGGCGGAAGGAAATATATTCTCTCGTAAGTTTTGCAACACATCTTTTATAAATATGATTTGCCGAATGCTCCATATCAATCGGATTACATTCCACAATCACCTGAAAATCGAAACTGTTTTCGGGAGTTTTGATATGAATCATTCCGAAATTGCGTCCGGCATGGAGTCCTTCCGGATGAATCATGTAACTGATTTCAAAACCGTCGTCAATCAGGTCGTCATTTGTATAATCACGTTTTAATAATTTGAAAAAATCCCCTGTTTTAGTGACTTCGGTGTGTACATAGCCCCAACCGTTGACTTTGAGAGTCAGCGTCTTTTCGAGGGTTTCCGGGACGGATCTGAACACCGCCGAGGTCGTTGGAAGCTCATAAGTATTCCGGATTTTCTTATGAACCGTAATCAGAAATTCTTCCACGCAGTGCTCATTGCCTTCTTCGGTACTTAACCCCCGGTAAGCACAACGGTACTGCTTGTCGTTTCCGGTCAGAATCTCCGCAAAACGGTTGGAATAATAAAGACTTACCGCCTCCTGCCAGTTCGTACGGGCAAGATTGGTAAAATGAAAGAGATTTTTGATCTGTCCCATGGAACTGTACATGTAATTGCGTTCCCGGATTACCTCATAGGGCAGAAGATATTCCCCTTTATCCGAAAGAATCACAAAATTCCCGTGACATACATCACCGGGTTCCATTCCTTCCGGGCGGAACGTATAATGAATTTCCGCCTCTACGCCGTGGAATGTATTCTCCGTACAGCTCATGCGGGATTCGGAGGTATAAATAAATCCCGAAACCGGAATACCGTTCTCTCCCGTTATGGTAAAAGAACCTGTTCTGGTTTCGGAATCGTCGAATTCCATTTCCACTTTTTCCACGGAAAAATGAAGACTTCCCTTTCTGTGTGAGAAATCATAGTCTTCCTGTGCCATTGTAAGTACGGTGTTTCTCAATGTAACCTCCGGGGTTTCCCGAAACTGCGGCAGGCGGGACATCCAAAAGACTTTCTTCTGAAAAAAGGACCCGAAAACGCTCCTGCACGATATTTCCGGACAATAAAAAACTGTAAGTATATGAGTAAAATACATATACTCATACACTTACAGTATACCATCAAATTGTGGTTCGGCGCAATACAAAGTACAAGATATTGCGATGATTATTTCACTTATTTCGGCTTTGGAAAAGACTATTCCGCATCCCCGTTTTCCAGATTCTTTACAAATTCCTCAAGCCAGTTACCCTCAAAGAGTTCTATCATACCCCTGTCGCATGCGCCTGCAAGTTTGGAATCCATGGGAATCCTTGCAACATTTTTAATTTCATACTTCTTCGCGATTTCTTCGATATGGCTGTCACCGTAGATAAAATGCTTCTCATGACAGTTCGGGCACTCGAAATAGGACATGTTCTCCACAATTCCGAGCACGGGAATATTCATCATATTTGCCATTTTTACGGCCTTTTCCACAATCATGGAAACCAGTTCCTGCGGCGAGGTAACAATTACGATTCCGTCCACGGGAATGGACTGGAATACGGTCAGGGGCACGTCGCCGGTTCCAGGAGGCATATCGATAAAGAGATAATCCTTATCGGCCCATACCACCTCTGTCCAGAACTGTTTTACGGTTCCCGCAATAATGGGACCGCGCCATACAACGGGATCGGTGTCATTTTCCAGCAAAAGATTGATGGACATGATGTCGATATCCATTTTGGATTTTACGGGATAAATGCCGGCTTCGTTTCCGGTGGCCTTTTCCTTAATGCCGAACACCTTCGGAATGGAAGGTCCTGTAATGTCGGCATCCAGAATGCCGACGCTTTTTTCTTCTCTCTGCATGGAAACGGCAAGCAGGGAAGTCACAAGGCTCTTTCCGACTCCGCCCTTTCCGCTGACTACCGCAATGACTTTCTTAACGTCGGAAAGTGCATTGGGCGCCTCAATAAAGCTCTGCGGATTCTGTCTGCTTTCGCAGTCCACGCCGCAGCTGCTGCAATCGTGTGTACACTCGCTCATTTATATATATCCTCCTGATATGAATTATTTTCCTTAGTTTTCCCGTTCCTTTACCGGCCGGCCGGATTCGTACTTTCTCTTTCACTGAGTCCGCGTGGCTGCATTTTTCTATTCTACCACAAATGCCGTAAATGAAAAGGGTGTTAACCGTTATTTCACAGTCTCACGGATTGAAAGGACCGAAAATTCTTTTCCGCCCGGCAGTCGGATTCTGTCTGCTTCCGTGACATTCACGTTCCTGCCGTGCCCTTCGTAAAATGCCGGAATCCACTCCGTATTGACGACGGAGTCCTGCACATAGTAAATTCCGTCACCGGAAATCAAGCCCTCCCGGAGCTTTACGCCTCTTCTTGAAACCTGCGCATCATAAAGCGGGCTTCCCATAATCCAGGTTCCCATCCGCAGGAAATTGCCGCTTTCATAAGTATTTTTCCGGAATATCTTCTCTCCGTACGGTGCAAAGGAAGAAGTTTTCAGATAATAAACATTCTCCGGATGCGAGTTAAAATATTCATTACACCCGCTCCATTCGGAGGCACTTGTTTCAAATGCCTTGTATTCCGGCAAAAAAGCACCGATTCGCACTGCTCCCGCCACCATGACAACACCTGCCAGCACAGTTGCAATCAGCGTTTTTTCGGTAATAAATCGCATAATATACTCTTCCGTTTCCGTAATCAGTATCGAAGTTATGAAAACAAATACCATCAGATAAAGGCCGTAGGAAACACGTTCCGGGAATCTGGTACGGAACGTAAAATAAGTTACGACCGCCCCTTCGTACAGGAGTGACAAAAGCACCGTAACGGCCGCCTTTTTCTTTTTCAGAATAAATAGCATTACGGGCGCAAAAAGTGACAGTATCGTAAGCACAATGCCGAGCGGCTGCACTTCCTGGTGCAGAATCCGGTTGATTACATTCTTCGCGGTATGCCGGATTTCCCATTTTTGATAATGAAGTTCTTTCCAGGTATTTCCGGTAAATTCCGCAAGTTCATGCATGGAGTCCTTTTTATAATTTTCAAAGAAGGCAAGATCCCATTCACCGAGGGGAAACATGTCCGTTTCTTCAATTCCGAGTGCTTTGTATTCCTCCGCATGTTCCCCGTACTCCGGAAACATATAATAGTCATATACATCCGTTCTGTCCGCGTTATAGCGGTTGAACGCCTGCCATTCCGAATCCTGGTATGCCATGCGGTCGGTCAGGACGGACAAAACCGTTATGATTCCGATTACTGCCGGAAAAAGCAGCCTTTTCAGTTTGAATTTTCCGTTTGTGCGATAAAGAAACGCCAGTACAAAAAGCGGCAGGGACAGAAGAAATACCTGTTTTCTCATCCAGAGCGTCAGGATGAGAAGGATTCCCGCGACAATATTTGCAGACGGGGACTGTCCCTCTTTACGGACCTCTTTACGGATTGCTTCCGTCATCACCCAGAATAAAGCGACCGCCGCAAGCGTTGCGGCAAGGGAGGTATACTGATGCAGCACGAGGTACTTGTAATCCAGTGCTGCAAAGAAAAATCCGGCACTTAACGTAACGAAAATCCGGATGAACGGTTTCGATTTTCTGAAAAAAAATCCCGTCCGGACCATCACAAGAAAATAGGCAAGAAGATGAACCCCCGACATAAGTATGTCGTACCACGGAACCGATTTCCAAACCGTATACAGAGTCTTTAAAATCAATCCCAGGGGAAACATGATATAAATCAGATGCGCATCCGGAACACCCGTGATTTCGCCTGATACTATCGCCTTTAACATTACGTCGTCATTAGTTGCGAAGCAGGGAAAATTGAAGAAAAAAACATACATGCCCAGTGCCGAAACAAACAAAAAAGCGGTAACCGGCACATCCGCACCTGTTCCGAATTTCTTTGCATCTCTGTTTGTTCCGTTCTTACTCTCCGCCATCAGAATCCCCTCTGGAATGCTACCCGCTCAAGGGTTTTGTCATATACGGTAAGTTTCAGATAATATCCGCAGTTGGAAATATCCGTTGTCGAAATCATGACATTTTCCGGCTGAAGGTCCCCGTGGAACGATGCCGAAAGTGTATCGTACCGCCCCAGCGGATATGTGGATACCGGGGCCTCCGGATTATTGTAAGAAATCCTCTTCAATCCTCCGTTATCATACACCCAGACACCCGCCGCGGAAAATTCCGCCTCGTTCATTCCGAAAATCTTTAAATCCTCAAGGTAAGGATATTCCGCATTCTGATAGTCCAGTTCCAGGCTGACCACGGTTGCGTAATCCCTTTGATCCCGCAGCATATTCAGGGTTTCGGGAAGGCTTTCACACTGATTCAGTACGGTTTCAAAAGCAAGCTTTCCGCAATACGCATAATCCTCATCCCACTGATGATACGCGGAATCTCCCCTGTGATCGGAAAGATTATAGTTTTCTTTCAGATAAGCCGTTAAGTATGATGAGAGCTTTTCCGCACCATACCCGTTTAAATGATCGTTGTCGATAAAATCAGTGTTTACGTCAAGATTTAAAACTTCCCTTCCGCGGTTTAAATCCACCACCGGAACATTTTTCCCCTCAATATAGGAAATCGCACCGTCCAGTATGGAAAGGTCCGTATCTCCGGAATGATAGGGAATCACGATAAATACCAGCGAGAAATTTTCTTTTTCCGACAGTTCGATAAAGCGGTCAATGAGCTGCATGTTTTTGTCGGATAATTCCGCCGCCTCGCACACATAGGCGGAAGGATCAAAGTATTCGGCGGGATTTGCAACAAACATCAGGCCTTCTCCGCGGATAAAATCATTCGCGGGATTTTTCAGATAGTCATATTTTCCGAGCTCACGGTATCTTGTGTGTACAATCGGCCAGCGCAGAAAATAATTCGCGATTTTCGTCCGCTCCTCTTTCTCGGAAATATCGTAATAATCCTTAAGCTGCTCCGCGGAATTCAGACCGGTCGGAAGTGCCATCATATTTCTGTGTTCATTTCCTTCCACCGCGTGTTTCTCATAAGTAAACGGATACAGATCCACGAATACAACCTCCGGAGACTGTGTTTTTAACAGTTCCTTCAGGCTGTGGTAGGAGGAATATTTATCCTGCCCGGAAATCGCCATGTCAAAAACGGAATACCCTTCCTGCGACCAGAATGTGGCGGGTGCAATTCCGCAGTATGTGTGGGAAGAGCCGGTAAATACCACGTCGACGGTATCCCTCGGCGTATTTTTAAGCTGCTCAATGCTGGAATTATAATCGCCCGAAGTATCCTTCCATTTAAGCACGCGGAACGCCCCTGCGATGCTGAGAACCGCAAGGGATACAAACAGTATGAATTTAATTGCGTTTTTCGTTTTCATACCCAACCTGTCTTTTTCATCTCATCCTAAAAATCAAAATAAATAAATTTGGCGGAACTGAAATCCACTCCGTAAACTCCGAAAACAATAATGACAAGAATCAATGCAATATATACAAGCCACCGGAAATACAGATTCTGTTCCGAAAGAAAAACACCGATTTCTTTCCCGAGTTTTTTGCGAATCAGAGAGACCGCAAAAAGAATTAAAATCGCAGCCGCAAGGATTCCGAACTCCCTGTGGTCAAGGCCGAGTTCGTAGATTCCTTCTCCGGATAATACCCACGGATTCGGTCTGGTAAACATCACCCGCAGATAATCCACCGCATGGGAAAGATTTTCCGCCCGGAAAAATACCCACGCGATATTTACGAAGAAAAACGTAAGTGCCACTTTCCAGAACCGGTAACTGAAGGGCGTCGTGCGTATGCCGGTATTCTTTTCGATTTTGGCAAGAAGAGGTGAAAGCAGATCCTCGAGACATCTTAACAGTCCGTGAATTGCACCCCAGATGACAAAATGCCAGGAAGCACCGTGCCATAATCCGCTTGCCAGAAAAACAAGAAAAAGGTTCAGATATTTTCTTACTTTTCCCTTCCGGTTTCCGCCGAGCGGAATGTAAAGATAATCCTTAAACCAGAGGCTTAAAGAGATATGCCAGCGGTTCCAGAAATCCTTTATTCCGGTGGAAAAATACGGTGTATTGAAATTCTCCATCAGGCGGATTCCCATGCATCTGGCAGCGCCGATTGCGATAAAGGAATATCCTGCAAAATCCGCATAAATCTGCAGGGAAAACAGCACCATTGCCAGAACCAGTTCCACCGTACCGTAACGGTAGTAATGGTCAAAAACCTGATTGACCAGAATCGCCGCACGATCCGCAATGACCATTTTTACAAAGAGTCCCCAGAGCATGCATCCGAATCCGGAAACCAGATTTTCATAGTTGAATAAATTCTTTTCTTTCAGGGATTTAATCTGCGGAAGGAGGTTTTCGCTTTTCTCAATCGGTCCGGCGACAAGCTGCGGGAAAAAGCTTACAAAAAGCGCATAATCGACGATATTTTTTTCGGCTTTAATCGTTCCGCGGTAAACATCAATCACATACCCGATGGTCTGGAATGTATAAAACGAAATTCCAACCGGCAAAAGAAAATGAAAAGGACTTTTCAGTTCTCCTGCACCGAATAAAGAGATTCCCTTGTTCACGGTGGAAAGAAAGAAATCAAAATACTTGAAAAGAAAAAGAATTGCAAAATTGAAAAGAATGCAGCCCGTAAGGAAACCTTTACGGACATTCGTTTTTCCGGATGCATCAATAACACGGGCCGCGGCATAGGTGGTCAGCGTGGTAAGGACGATTAAAACGATATACTTCGGGTTCCAGCACATATAGAAAAAATAGCTGGCAGCGAGAAGCAAAATAGGCTTTGCCTTCTTCGGAAAAAGAAGGTAAAGCAGAAATACCGCCGGGAAAAATATAACAAATTGAATGGAATTAAAAAGCACGTTTTATGTCCTCACATATTTCCTTTCATCCGGTTACCGGACAAAGAAAACATTTATTTTATCGGCCGGATGCTGATGATTTCTTCATCCTCCAGCTGGCTTCTGTCAAGCGGTCTGCCCTCAACTTCCTGCAGACCCTTTTTCCTGTGGTCTGCTTTTTCCTCAGGCAGCATGGTAACCCCGGTGCGAGGTTTTTCCTGTGTCGGTTGTTCCTCTGCAGGTTTCTCTACGGCAGGTTCTTCCGGTTGTTCTCCGGCAAAATTTTCCGCTTCTGCTGCCGGTTTCGTTTTCATCTGCTGCCCTGCATCTTTCATATCTGCAGCCTCTGCATTGTTCCCGGCCGCATCCGCAGCCTCTGCAGCTTTCTTTTCCGTATCCTCTGCAGTTTCTTCTGCAAGCTCCTCTGCGGATTTCTTCGATTTTCCGGTTTTTTGGGAAGATTTCTTCTTCGTCTTTTTCTGCTTCTTTTCCGGGTTTAAATCAACCAGAATCGGATAAAGACTTAATGCGAAGAAAAATACAAGCGGGTAGAAAATACCGGAGCTGACATTCATCCATACCCCGAGCGTCATACCGCCGAGCAAAAGAGGAAGAAGCATTCTCTCTTTCCGTTCTTTTACAAACTTTACGATTGAAACAATCCAGAGTCCCACATAGAAAAGAATGTTCAATCCGCCGCCGAAATATCCGAATTCATACAGCAGCTGGATATACTCATTCTTGGTCGCCATAACAAAAGAGTCCGCATTTACACCGACAAGAACATGTCCGTCCCAGTTCAGCGCACCGATTGTTTCAAAGAAGATTCCGATCCTGGAATCCATAAATACGTTCAGATATGCGGCAAAGGTTTTCGGCTGAATAAAATCACCGTATCCGCCGGCTCCGCGGTGGAACATCTCCACTTTTCCGGTTAAGTCTTCCGCCACATTTGCAAAAAGACTGAGCGGGGATTTCATAACATTTTCCGCAAATGCCACGGTGTCAAAATCTTCCGCTGCTATCATATTTGCAAATACAATATTTCCGGCTATGATTGCCGCAATTATGAGAAGCACGATTGCGGGGCGTACAAGCGAGAACGGAAGACGTCCCATTTTCGGTCCGAACAGAAAGATTACAAAGAACATTAAAAGCACACCCGGAATAATTCCGGTGGTACCTTTGTTCAGAGCCATTACAACCGTTGCAATCAGCCAGACAATACTGATGAAATACGGGAAACTGAGCCGCCCGTATTTTTTTGAAAAACGGATCAGGGCAAAGGACGCAAGCGCAAGGCAAAGCGCATAGAACTGCCCGATGTCGTCCGTAAACATGTAATAATCCCTCGGAATAATCACCATCGGATTTCCGGTAAAGGAAAAGACCGTTACGACAACAAAGGTAAACATGCCCGAATAAAGAATGCAATCCGTCAGTTTTTCCCATTCCTTCGCACTTACCGGAATAAAGCACATAATCAGAAAATACAAAAATGCAATCGGCGCAAACCCGCCGTTTCCGTTCATAAGAGTAAAAACGGATGTGATGCATAAAAGTGCAAAAGCCGGAGAATTAAAACGCCGGTCCGGCCGGACTTTCTTCGTAACCGCAATATCCGTAAGCAGCATCAAAACCATCCAGCGGGTAATCAGCTCGACCACGATAATCATCATATTGGCCGAAGTTTTTCCCGCCATCATCGGATAAAATACCGCATACGGGACGTATGCAAGCGAAACAAAAAGCGAAGTCAGGTTAATAAGCCGCACCCTCTCCAGTGTCCAGAGAACACCCAGGAAAAAGATCATCGCAAAACGGCTGTAGAAAAATTCAAAATCGGTCGTTCTCGAATTCCCGTATTCCGCCATACACAGCGTAATGCCCGAGAAAAAAATCATATACAGAACAAAATGCACGATTCCGAGAATTCTCTCGCGCTCTTTTTTCTGATTCTTCGCACGGATTATATCATTGACCTTTACCGTATCCGGCAGCCCGCCGGTCCAGTCGGAAATACCGAAGTAAGAAGATTTTACTTTTTCAAAATCCATATCCTCGGGATTCGGCATGTCGTCTGCCGCATCCTCATCGTCTTCTTCGTAATCCGCGTCGTCGTCCGTATCGCTTTCAAAGAGAACATCATCGGATAAATCCGTCATATTCAGTTTGGATTTCTTTTTTCTGCTCATAATTATTTCTTTGATTTCATATCTTCCACAAGCTTAACAAACATATCTTCCAGACCGGTTTCCGCCCTCCAGCCGAGGCTTTGCAGTTTTGAGGTGTCCAGATTCATTTTCAGCGTCGGGGCAAATCCTCTTGCTTTTATTTCTTCCTCGCTGCTTTCCTGAATGATTACTTTAACGCGGCCTGATGCATCCGTCCCGGCGGCAGTCTGTGCCATCTCGTAAACGGAACAGTACGTGTCTTCATTTGCGGCATTGTAGGCCTCACCCGTTTCTCCTTTTAACAGAACGGTCAGAATCGCGTTTACCGCATCTTCCGTGTACAAATAACATCTCTTTGTTTCACCCTTTGTGTGAAGCACGATATCCCTGCCTTCGATTACGCATCTTGCAAACTCCGCAAAAACACGGCCGTCATCGTAGTTCACGCCGGGACCGAAAGTCTGCGTTAAGCGGATTACCTTTGCGGGCACTCCGTACTGCGATGCGTAAGACGCACATAAACACTCACAGGCACGCTTGCTTTCGGGATAACAGGATCTGACGGACATCGTATTCAGGTTTGTTTCACGGTCTTCCGAAATTTTCTCATCCGTTCCGGGGCATCCGTACACTTCCATGGTGGATAAATAAACAAAGGAATCAACATGATTCAGTCCGGCAAGTTCAAGCATTCTCATGGTACCGGAAAAATTAACCTTCATCACGTCAACGGGTTCCGAAACAAATGCCCTGCTTGAAGTGGAAGCCGCACCGTGTATGATATAATCAAGCCCGAAATCTTTCAGGGGAACTTCCGTGATATCGCCTGCAAGAACGGTGATATTTTCCTTTTTCCCCCAGAGTGCTTTTGCTTTTTCTTCACTTCGCGTAAGCACGTAAAGAATTGCTCCGGCATCGGCAAGCCGCTTTACCAGCGCTTTTCCGATCAGTCCGGTCGCACCGCTTATCATGATTTTTTTATTTTTCAGGATTTCTTCCATCATTTACTCCGGTTTTTCATACATTCCCTTAAGCATGTAATAATCATTCGGGGTTGTGATTTTAATATTGTCGGGACTGCACTCCGTCGTATAAAGGAGGTGCCCGTACCGGCTCATCAGCATTGCGGAATCGATCATATTCGTTATTCCTTCCGCCGCAGCCTTCCGGTGCGCATCCCATAAATCATCCAGGTAAAAGCACTGGGGGGCCTTTGCATTCCTGCAAAGGGAACGGTCTTCGATTTCCTTTAACGAACCGTCTTCATTCACCGTGATTACGGTTTCGATTGCGTGCGACGCCGCAATGCAGTTTCCGTGTTCTTTTACGCCTTTAATGCAGGCGGAAATCAGCTCACCGGTAATAATCGGTCTGACTCCGTCGTGTACCAGAACAATATCCCTGTCTTCTCCTGAAACGTTCTCTTTTGAAACATTCCGGACCAGATATTCCACACCGTTGCGGATGGACAGCTGCCCCGTTTCGCCTCCGGCAATCACATCCAGAACTCTGCCGATTCCGAATTCCTTGATATAATCCCTGCATTCATCGATATATTCTTCTTTGCAGACCACAACGATTCCGTCGATTTCGGGGTGATTCGAAAACTTTTCAAGCACATGAATGATAATCGGTTTTCCGCCGACTTTCAAAAACTGTTTCGGGGTAGTACTCCCCATTCTCACTCCGACACCGCCGGCAAAAATCACCGTATAGTTCATAATACCGCTCCGCCGAGAATACTGATTTCACGATTTCTTAAAAGTTCCATTTCATCCCAGATTTCACTGTAGTTACTTTCTTTTGTTTTTACGAGAAGAATCGCCCCCTGCACGCCTTCCAGACTCTTTAATTCTTCTGCGTTCCCGGACGGTCCCGAAAGAAGAAGAACTTCCGCACCGGCATTTTTAATACTCTCACTTAATTTTCCGGCAAATTCCTCTTTTACCGTTCCGATCAGCGCAACCTTTTTTACACCTTTTGCAAGCACTTCAGAGACCGCATTGGCGGAAATGATTTCTTCCGCCTCGCTTACGGAAACCTCTTTCCTGCCCAGCCGTCTTGCTTTGCGGATTGCCCGGTCGAGCGGGGATTTCGGGCCTTCTTCACGATAGATTCTTCCGAAGGATTTTACCCCGTAAATCTCCGCAAAATCATCCGCATCCGTAAATACGGTGGAAAGTGCATATTTGTATCCGACAATTACGACATAAATAAATACGGCAATAATGAATCCCAGAAGAGACATCTTGATTACCCGTTTTACCGGAGACTCCGTTCTTGCTTCCCTTTCGGCGATATCAGCCTGGTTCTCACCGTTCTTTTCCGCCTCCAGTTTCTGCTTCTGTTTTACTTCGTAATATTCGATTCCGCTGTCCTCAATCATTTTCTCGTCATTGTATTTTTCCAAAAGGAGCAGCTTGTAATAATAGATTTCCTCAAGCGAAAATTCCTTTAACGATGCGGTAATGCGCTTGCTGTAATTGGAAGAATCCTCATAGGTATCGTTCTGTGCCTTTGCAATACCGGGTGCATTTCCCGTACTGAACGTCCGGTCAATCACTTCGTAGGTGTGCTTCTTCATGGCCTTCTGGTTGCTCTCAACCTTCTGGTCAAGGTACTCCAAAAACGCATCGGCCATTTTTTCACATTCCTCTTCCGAGGTATTGTAAAACTGGAACGACATAATCGCACTTGCGCAGTCATCCATGACAACCAGATCGGTAAGATCCCCGGGGATATCACATTTATTTGCGATATATTCCCGCATCGCCGCAGAGTCCATAATTCCCTTGTATTCCGTTGCGACACCGTATGCTTCGTTGTCCGCGGTTTTTAAGAATTTTATGGTTACCTTCGTCATCGGCGCCTTCGCGGAATCAATCTGAAAAAGCGGTGAAACGGAAATGAATTCGTCATTTTTCAAAAGCAGATCCTGATTTAAAAGCGCATCCTGAACCGCTGTCTGTTCCTCGGGACCGAGTTCCTTTTTCAGGGATTCCACGGTATATTTTTCCGCAATCTCACTGACCGGATCCGCCTTTGTACGGCTTGCTTCTTTCCTTGAAATCACGAAACCGATTGCACCGAAAATCACAATTCCGATGCACGCAGCCAGAATGATTCCCCTCCAGTGGGAAAGAATCTCCAGAATCAGATCCCTGAAATTCAGTTCAGGCAATGCTTTTTTCATACTCATGTTTTCTTCCATAATCCGGTTCCTCTCTTTTGAAAACAAATATCAGAAGATAAAATGCCAGAAACCACCCAAGCTCGTAAACGATGCCGAGATGAAGCCTTCTGAAAAACTGCTCCGCAACAGTAAAATATACCACCGGATAAATCGTAAGCGCGTAAAACGCCCACATAAATCCAAAGCGGTATCTCTTTGCAAGTACATAAAGCAGTTCAAAAAATACTCCCAAAAATCCCGAAAAAACAATCACTCCGATTAATCCGAAATCATCCGCATACGGTCTCATTGCGGAATATATATTTGCGGAATATATGAATCCGGAAGGCATTTTATAGGTGATGAATTCATCCACCACAATGCTTTCCGAAGCCCCCGTATTTCCCGGAATTCCGAAAAACTGCAGGGTATTGTCAAGCAGTAAAAAAGTACTCTTTCCGTAGGAATACTCAGGTTCTTTTAACAGGTGGAGATTGAAATTGTATAATCCACCGCCTCCGTAAATTCCCATCATTCTGCTGAAGTCGGACGTTGCTCTTCTCATTTTTCCGAGAGCAAAGAAAAGCAGTGCAAAAAGCACCACGCAGACCGCGGCCCGTGCAAAAATCTTCAGATTCACCTTATGAAGACTTTCCTTCCTCGTTCCGACTTCAAAGAAAATCCATAAGCACATGGTATAGATAAAAAATCTGAGAATAATGTTGCGGTCCGCCGAAAGCACCGCTCCCATCGCGGTGAAAACAAGCTGCAGAAAAATCAGGGAATATTTTTTAATCCTGTCCTTTCCCGCACCGAGATACTTTAACAAAAACAGCTCCAGCACATTGATTTTACCGATTGCAATGACGATTTCAATCATCTGGTGCATCAAAAAACTGCTGCTGTGACGGTTCAATTCCTTGTTTGCACGGACCAGAACGGTTTCGATTCCGCCCGACAAACCGATTCTTTTAAATATAATGGCATAATAAACGGCCACGCAGACTGCCGAAATAATCAACAGAATGAGAGCCGGATATTTTTCGTGTAACTTCGGAATCCCTTTGTTTCGAAGGAATGCCCCGCCTTCTTCGCTTTGCATTCCCGGACCCGTTTTTCTGCCGAGGGTTTCAACGATAAACGCTCCGAGTGCAAAAGCCGCAACTGCGGAAAAGATATAAATGACAAACGTCAGGTTCAGGTGAACGCCCCATTTCACGGTATTAATCGAAATAAAGAAAAAACCCATAATAAAAGAAAGCAGCAATAACGACACCGGGCTTACAAAGTTTTTCTGAAGCCTGTATTCAATTAAAAACAGTATCAGAAATACCGCCAGTAAAATTATCGCCATAATCACCCTTACAACAAACGAAGCCGTATTTTGATTTTTACCGAGGCATTGCCTTCCCCGGAATATTTGGGGATATCCCCCTTTTTCAGGAGAATCCTTCGTCTTTCCTTATTCGTTTTGTATTCCGAATAATTGCGGAGCGTATCCTTTACGGATTCGTCCGGAATCACGTCGGAATAATTCTTCAGTATTTCCGCTGCCAGTGCGCTTCTCCCGTTCCGAAGAGACGGGTCGGAAATTTTGCTTTTCCAGTTTACGAAAACATTGGTACCTTTGGAACCCACCACATTGCCGCCGTGCTGCCGGTACAGAATATAAGCATTCTCATCATAAATGATTTTTCCGGTAACCGCCGCAACCATTGCAACCCAGACATCATGAATCCGTTTTTTTAGAATTTCCGGAGCCGGTCTTCTTTGTTCTTCCGACAAAAGACGCTGTAACGACCGGTTCCATACCATGGTACAGCCGGTTGCCTTATTGCAATTCAGAATCTGCAGATAGGAATTCTCAACAAATTCCTTATGTCTGAGTCCCGTTTCGTTGCCGTCCGCATCGATCAGCATCTGATTGGAACAGTATAATACCGGCGAATCTTTTTCCTCTTTCCGGATTATTTCCGCCGCGGTAATCAGCTTTCCGTCAAGCCAGATATCGTCCTGGTCGCAGAATGCATAATAATCAAAATCATCCCCCGCGGAATAAACCAGTTCCATAAAGGAACAGCCGACTCCCACGTTTCCGCCCTTTATAACGGTTACGGAATCATTGTATGTTTCTTTGTATTCTTCCGCAATTTCAAGGGTTTTGTCCGAGGAACCGTCATCCCGGAGGAACAGATGCACCTTCACTCCGGTCTGTGAAAAAACGCTCTCAAGCTGTTCCTTAAGAAATCTTTCCCCGTTATATGTACTTAACAGGACTGCAACCGCAGGCTTTTGATTCTCCATTTATACCCTTTTTTCCGATTCTCCCTGATTGTTGTACCGTTATAATTTGATTCAAACCCGGTAGGCTTTGTATGTATGATGTGTCTGCCGCTTTTCTTCCGGCGGAAGAAGCATATAGTCTCCGTAATGCATTTTCAGGTAATCGTCGTAATCACGGATTGCCATAAAATCCCTGCCCTCAAATTCCACGGTGACAAAATTTCGGAACACATCCGTTTTCATGATTTCTTTTTCGCGGTAACAGCCGCATACACAGCCCGCGTATCCGGATTTTTCAAAATCAAAGCCGCGGTTTACGGCATCGATTTTTTCAAGAAGTTTCTCCGGATTTGCCATTCTGCTTAAAAGAAACATTGCAAGCCTGACCGGCTCGAGAAGGATGCTGTGCGTTTTGCTTCTCGTGAATTTCTTCCAGGAGACGGCATTTAAAACTTCCCGTTTGAAAGAGGTTTTCCGAAACCGTTTAACCGCTTCTTTTTCCGTCATTCCGAGACCGTCCAGGGGAAATACGTCAATATAGATTCCCGTCGGATAATCCGTCGTGTTTACCTCATCTTCAATCTTTGTCGAAGGGTCGAAAATCTTGGCAAAAAGCCCGGTATACTTCGGAGTGTCTTCATAGGAAATCAGCCTGAAAACCGTCTGATGTTCTCTTGCATACCGGATGAAATTCTCATAATCCGGGCGGGGCATCATCACGTCCACATCATCATCCCAGGGAATAAATCCTTTATGACGGATTCCTCCGAGAAGCGTGCCGCCGCCGAGGGAATACCGGAACCCGTTCTCCCTGCAGATCCGGTCAAACCCGATTAAAAGATTCAGTTCAATATCCTGTATTTCGTTAAGTTTCAGTTCTTCCATCGTGACCTACTTCGAAAAGATGCCGATAATGTATCCGACGCCGTACGAAACATGCATTACGATGTGCGTCCAAAAAAGTCCGATTTTCTCAACAAAACCATGAACCTCTTTGTTCGTGAATGAAAAAATCAGATTCGTTAACAAGTATAAAAACAAAATACCGCCGAAAACCATACCCGGAACATAGAATCCGGCAAACAGCGCAAATGCCGCGGAAGATAAGAATCCGAATAAAATAAACAGAACAAACAAAGAAGGAATGATCTGCTTGAAGTTCGTCAGTTTTTTATGTTTTTTATTTACGGAAGGTTTGCCCTTTCCGTACCCGAAATACTGTTTTGCCAGAGCACCGTACGATTCTCTCGGATAATAAACCACCTTGATATCCGGGCTCATATAGACTTTTCCGCCTTTTTGCGCGATACGGAAATTAAATTCATCGTCCTCGTTACGCGGCATATTTTCATCATACAGTCCCATCTTTTCCGCGAAGGATTTCCGGAACGTGCCGAGGAAGACGGTATCGATAACACCCTCGTAATCTTTCCGGAAATGTTTCCCCGAGCCTACCGCAAAAACAGAGGAATACGCAGCCGCAATGCTTCTCTGCTTCCTGCTCTTTCCCTTTGTAATCTGGGGTCCGCCCACGTTGTCCATTCCGGTTTTGTTCAAAACCTCAACGGATTTGGAAATATAATCATTTGCGTATTCGGAATGAGCATCCATCCGGACAATGATTTCTCCCGCCGCCTCTTTGATTCCGATGTTCAAAGCACTCGGAATAATTCTCTTTTCGTTTTTAAGAACACGAACCCACGGATACTTCTCCTGATATCCCTTCAGAACATCAAGTGTTCCGTCGTCCGACATTCCGTCCACAAAAAGAACTTCCATTCTGTCTTTCGGAAAATCCTGCTCCAAAATGGACTGCATGCATTTCTCTATGTATTTCCCTTCGTTGTAAACCGGAATTACAACCGAAACTTCAATCATCAGTAAATAAAATCTCCCGTTACAGTTACTGCGTTTTATAAGTACGCAGACATAATCTGCCTATTATTAAACATATTCCATATTATTTTACTCTTTTCAGCCCGAAATGTCTATAAAAAACACTATTTATAGGTTATTTTTACAAAAATTCATCAAGAAATTGTGGTTAATCAAAAAAAGCGCCGAATCAAACATGACCTTTTTGTTACAGGATCTCTTTTCCGCCGGTGTATGTTGTAATTTGCAACAAAAATATTTGATATTGACCATTTTTCTTTTTTGTTCTATTATGATTATGTTGCAAATCGCAACGAACGGACCGAAAGGAGAAATATTATGATGGAATATGCAAAAGAAGCATTTACGGACGCTGTTTTAAAAAGCCGCAAGGCACTCGGAATTACACAGGCAGAACTTGCCGACAAGACAAAGATGAACCGTTCCACGTTAAGCAAACTGGAAAACGGTGAATATCTTCCTTCCATCGACCAGTATATGCTCTTATGCAGCGTGTTAAACCTGAATCCCGCAGATTTTTTTAAGGGTCGGGAGGACATTAAAAAAGCCGGAAAAAATACAAAGAAAACCACTGCAAAAGAAAATGAGAAATCCGGCGAGCCGGAAAAAGATGACTTTGCCGTTACCCTTCCCAAAAAAGGATATAAAATCGCGGTAGCCGGAACGGGCTATGTAGGTCTTTCGCTTGCGGTGCTTTTAGCGGGACACAATCAGGTTACGGCTGTTGATATTCTTCCGGAAAAAGTGGAAAAGATTAACCGATATGTTTCTCCCATTCAGGACGATTATATCGAAATGTATTTATCCGAGGCCAAGGAAGGAAAGCGTAAATTAAATCTGCATGCCACAACGGACGGCGCTCCGGCTTATGCGGATGCGGACTTTATCATTATTGCCGCACCCACGAATTACGATTCCGCAAAGAACTTCTTTGACTGCTCTGCGGTTGAGAATGTCATCGAAACCGTTCTCGCCGCAACAAAAAAGAAAAAGAACAAGCCCGCCATCGTCATCAAATCCACCATTCCGGTGGGATACACGGAACAGGTTCGTAAAAGATACAAAGCAGACAACATTCTCTTCAGCCCGGAATTTTTAAGGGAATCCAAAGCATTATACGACAATCTCTATCCCAGCCGTATCATTGTCGGCTGCAACGAAAACACGAAAGAAAAGGCTGCGATTTTTGCCGCTCTGTTGAAACAGGGTGCATTAAAGGAAAAGATCGACACACTGTTTGTCGGCTATACGGAAGCGGAAGCCACAAAACTTTTTGTGAATACCTATCTCGCCCTTCGCGTTTCCTACTTCAACGAGCTTGATACCTATGCGGAAATCAAAGGCTTAAATACCGCGTCCATTATCAAGGGCGTCTGCATGGACCCGAGAGTCGGCGACTATTATAACAACCCTTCCTTCGGTTACGGCGGCTACTGTCTCCCCAAAGATACCAAGCAGTTACTTGCAAACTATAACGACGTTCCGCAGAACATGATGTCCGCAATCGTCGAAAGCAACCGTACCAGAAAAGATTTTATTGCGGACCGTGTCCTTGAAATAGCGGGAACTTATGAGAATTCCGAGTCCTACTCCAAAACAAAGGAATCGAAGCAGAAAGACGTGGTGGTCGGAATTTTCCGTCTTACCATGAAAGCAAACTCCGACAACTTCCGTCAGTCCGCCATTCAGGGTGTAATGAAGCGGATCAAGGCAAAGGGTGCTACCGTCGTAATCTACGAACCGACCCTGGAAAACGGTACCACCTTCTTCGGAAGCAAGGTTGTCAACGATTTAAAGAAATTCAAAAAGATGTGCGGCTGCATCATCGCAAACCGCTACGACAGCGTTCTCGATGACGTGGAAGAAAAGGTATATACAAGAGATTTATTCCGCAGAGATTAAAGACAGAAATAATAACGCAGGACGGACTTTATGGGGAACACGATTCAGAAAACGGCTTCAAGGCAGACGGAAATCGATATCATGCGGTGCATCTGCATCCTTTGGGTTGTTGCGTTCTCGCATCTGACAGACTATACCCCTTACCCCGTATCCAATCCTCCCGTATTTTTTGCAACCCGGATTATGCTTGCATCCATGTTTTTCGTGTCCGGATTTTTAAACAGTAAAAAGCAGTTCTTAAACTATAAGGACTGCTTTCGTTATTATTTAACGCGTTTCTCGCATTCTTATATTCCCCTGTTCTTTGCCTGTATGGCTGCATATGCGGAGAAAATTCTGATTCACGACTGGCTGTTTCAGAACATGAAGGTTTTCATCCGGACGCTCTTCGGAGTCTCCTGTATCGTGACTCCCGCTCCGGCAACCTTATGGTTCATCTGTACGATTTTAATTTTCTATGCACTTACGCCTTTTCTCATTTGGAAATACGATTTGAAACAGATGCTTTTCAAAAGTCTCGGAGCATATGCACTCATGCTTCTTCTGCATTTTGTTTTTCATCTTTTCGACGACAGGGTTCTTCTATACTTTCCGATTTATGTATCCGGACTGTTTTTTAACATGCTTCTGCCTGTTTTACAAAATAAAAAAATAAAAACAGCAGGCTTCATACTCTGCGCCTGCTGTGTCGTCGTCCTGACGTTAACCGGTTGGAATCACACCAAAAATTACTTCTTTCAGTTTGCAACCGCCGCTTTCGGTATCCCTCTTGTATACCTCATTGCAAAGGGTTTCGGAAAAATCAGAGGAGTCAGTCGGTTCCTTGCTTTTTTAGGTAAAGCAGGTATGAGTTTCTACCTCTTCCACCGTCAGATTTACAGCCTTTTACAGTATTTCTTCGGAAAAACGTTTTCCCCCTGGTTTGCCTATTTGGTTGCGCTGCCGGTATGCATCCTGCTCGGAATACTGATTGATTTCCTGCTTCACCGTCTGATGAAAGCGGTTGATACTTTATTTGGTAAACTCCGCATACCATCCGGCAAAGTTTCTTAATCCTTCGCGAATTCCGATTTGCGGTGTAAAACCATAGTCCCTTTCAAGACCGGTACTGTCCGCATATGTAATCGGAACATCTCCCGGCTGCATTTCCACCAGTTCCCTGTGTCCTTCAAAATCATAGTCCGCAGGTAAAATACCTGCACTTACCAGCTCTTCCTGCAGCACGGAAATATAGTCCAGAAGATTCTCCGGCTGTCCGCCGCCGATATTGTAAACGGCATACGGGGGAACAGGAAGTCCGTCCTCTCCCGTTTCACGCACCGGTGCGCCGCCCATAACACGAACGACACCTTCCACAATATCATCCACATAAGTAAAATCACGTTTCATGTTTCCGTAATTAAACAGTTTAATCGTACCGCCTTTAACCAGTGTATTGGTTGCGGAATAATAAAACATATCCGGTCTTCCGGCAGGGCCGTAAACCGTGAAAAAGCGAAGTCCCGTACTCGGAATGTTATAAAGTTTCGAATAGCTGTGAGCCAGCAGTTCGTTTGATTTCTTCGTCGCAGCATACAGGGATACCGGATTGTCCACCTTGTCTTCCACGCTGAACGGAACTTTTTTGTTTCCGCCGTAAACGGAAGAAGAAGATGCATAAACCAGATGCCTGACTCCTTTGTACTCTCCGTCCGCATAGGAATAGGAATTCCGGCAGGCTTCCAGAATATTGTAAAATCCGATCAGGTTGGATTCGATGTAAACATCCGGATGATCGATACTGTAACGGACTCCCGCCTGTGCCGCAAGATTCACGACAATATCAAAATGATACTTTTCAAAAAGGCTGTCCACAAGCGCCTTGTCAGCTATGGTACCTTTTACGAAAACATGCTTCACATTCGACTTTTCCGCTGCGCTCTCCACCAGGGAAAGACGATACTCTTTCAGTTTCGGATCGTAATAATCGTTCATATTATCGAGCGAAACAATAAGTCCTCCCGTCAGATCTTTTAAAAGACGGATCACCAGATTGGCACCGATAAATCCGGGGCATCCGGTTACCAGTATGTTTTTACCGTCAAGGTTAATTTTCTCTTTTGGCGTCATATGATTCTCTTTCCTTTACATTTTTTACTTCTTTTTTGTCTGCCGCATAACAGGAAACGGCGAGTATTGCGGCCGCGAAAACTCCAAGGCCGCTTCCTGCGAAAAACGGAACCGGAACATAATGCAATACAATCCTGTGTTCTCCCTTTTCAACCGGTACCGCGGAATACATGATATCCGCCTTCAGAATGTCTGCATTTTTTCCGTCCACACTGCAAAACCATTCCCTTCGATACGGTATTGAAAAAAAGAGGTACCCGTCTTCCTTTGCGGTAATATCCGCAGATATATTATCCCACCGAATGCCGATGTTCTCAACTGTTAAATTTCGCAGTTTCGAAACATCTTCATCATACATTGACAAATCACGTCCGTAAACGTGAATGTCCGATACAACCATCCCTGTTTCACTCGGGATTTCAATATTGATGATTCTGTCCTGTCCGGACAGTTCCCCGTAGTATCCGAGATTAAAACAGAATGTATTCTGTCGGTTTTTCCGGATATATTCTTCACCTCCGACACTGACATCATCATACCCGTCTTCATTATAAACCCGGATCAGGTGTATTTTTTCATCAGAGATTACTGCAGTAAGTTCCACATACAGTTCCCCGTTTATCATGGAATCTTCCGCTTCAAGAAGAATTGAGGCGTCTTTTTTCTTAATCAGGTAAGCGTCGGCATTTTTCTCCGCATTCGTGACCTTTTTTACATTGTATGATAGTTCCCTGCTGCAAAGCTCCCCTTTTTGAGCCGGAAAATTCTTCCCCTTTTCATCCGGGAGTTCTCCTTTCTTAACGCCGGTTTCATCCTCCGTAACAATCTTCTTAAGGAGAATTTCTTCTTTTTCGGCGATATTCAGCATTTCAAAATCTGCCCTCGGAACAGTATCCGTAAAGAACAAAAACATGGATGCGCCGTACGGATTTTCATAAATATCTGCAGCATCGGTTTCTCTTTTTAATTCAAATCCATACGGAATTTCTTTTCTGTTTTCCCGATTCCACAAATAATATTTTACACAGGCCAGAGTATCTTCGGATATTTTACCACCCAGAGAACGGGATTTATTTATCTGGATCAGGGATGTGCTTTCCATCACTTTACAGTATTCCAGAGAATTCGGATTTAAAAGCGGTACAAATGCCCCGGACCCGTTGTATCCGTACCAGTAGTCCAGATTGCATAATTGTTCTTCCATGTAATGCGATTCATCCATCCTGTAAAATGAGGAATCTTCCGCAATGACTGAAGCCGAAGCCGATGCCGGATATGTTTCAAGCGTATCGTTTACGGCTCCGTATGCAAGGCATTTGTTTTTTACGTCATATCCGGCCGTAAACGCATAAAAACCCGTTGCGCAGGCGGAAGCAGAAAGAATTGTGTACACACAGACCTGCCTTATCTTTTCTTTTTTCACGAAAAGCAAAACATCGTAAAGCACGGTTGATACAAGCATTACGGACGCAAAAACAATGATTACGGCAGGGCCTTCTTTTCGTAAACAGAAAACCGAAAACGCACAAAACAAAACCAGTATGATATGCATCACCAGAATCTGCTTTTTCGTGATTTCTTCCTTCATCTCCCGCAAAACATTCGCAAATAATACCGCGGAAATGATTCCGAACACAAAGCTGCCCCGTTCCGAAGCCACGGTATTTCCGAAAATCTGCGAAAAAATGCTCATATTCATGAGTAAAATCATCAATAAAAGCACATACAGATAAAATTTCTTTTTACTTTTCGAAACCGCCAGATAAAGTATGGGAAACAAAAGAAGTGTCGATACTCCGAGAAGGTCTTCGTCAACCAAAAACATATGACTGATTTTACCCGATAATTCGCAGAAAAATTGCAAAACGGAAACAGAGATTTCCGTTCCTTCCGTTCCGAATCTCGGAGTCCCGATAAGTTCCAGAACGACCGGCAGACCGAGAGGCATTCCGAGACCGATTCCAAGCAGATAATATTTAACCGTCCTCCCGAAATAACCAAAAAACCGTTTTACGTCCGGTTTGTATTCAAGCATCAGCATCAGGAAATACATTACCATTCCGAGAGAAATAAAATAAGTTTCCCAGACACTGAGCGAAAAAAACAAACCAAGGGACAGGGAGAACAAAAGTCCTTTCTTTTCCTTCATCAGTTTTTCCAAGCCAAGCAGAATAACCGGAAGAAAAATATACATCGGGGAAAAAACCGGCTGCTTTACTTCATTTACCAGAATAAAGCCGTAGAGGACATAAATCATACTCGCCGGAAGGATATATTCTTTAGGAACGGATTTGTAACGAAACAGAAGGGATGCACAAATCCCTGCCAGATAAGTTCTGAATACGGTCAGAAAAATATAAACCGGTTCCGCGAAACGCTTCGGAACAAAAAGCCAGACAAGATCGAACAAATCCATGCCGTTTAAGGCACTCAGTGTAAAATCCCCGAACAGATTAAAATTTGTCCAGGCACTTTTCCCTTTTAACAATGTCATCAGAACGGAGCGTTTAAACGGTTCTGCCTCATAATACGCGGAAATACAGTCATCGAAATTCAGTATTGTCTTTCCGTTAATAAATAAAACAATATGGGACAGTCCCCAGACTGCCAGGAAACAGAGCGTATATTTCAGAATATACCGGATTTCAGATTTCTTAATTCTCACTGTCATCGTATTTCTTTTTTAAGTACTCTCTGACTTCCTCCCTTCCCATACTCTTCGTAAAGGAAAATTCATTTTTATGTTTTTCTTCATACTCTTCTATGGTTTCAATCACTCTTGCCGGAATGCCGACCGCAACGGAATTGTCGGGAATATCCTTTGTTACGATTGCACCGCTTCCGATGATGACGTTGTTTCCGATATGTACTCCCGGCATTATCATGGCATTGGTTCCCACATGAACGTTATTGCCGATTACTACTTTTCCGAAAAGCGTCAGTTCCTCTTTATTCGGAAGGGAGGAACATTCCCGTAAAACCCACGCACCGCCGTCATGCGTTACAATCGTAACGCCCTGGTTTAACCGCACGTGATCACCGATTGTAATTAAATACGGCTCGCTGCCGAGATTAATTCCTCCGCGGAACTCGCATCTCTCCCCGATGGTTGCGCCGAGATCCCTGTAAAATTTCACGGGATTTTTGCTCTTTTTGTATCGTTTACGAAGTTCGGAAATAATACCCATTACTGTTTCTCCTTCTTACCGATTTTCCGCTGGAATACTCCGCCGATTTTCTTCCAGAAAAGGACGAAATTTTTCCGCTCGAAAATCAGAATGAAAATCATATGTACTGCAAGAACAATTGCCGCCCTCATGCATGCGAGTATTACCCAATCGAGATAATTGCCGCACTCTCTGCTTACCAGATTGGCCAAAAGGCAGGAAATTGTCAGGCAGACTGTGCTGACTGCAATTTTACGGACAAATACCCACATGGATCTCGGAACAATATTCTTTGACATGTAGATGGCATACTGCACGGTTCTGAAAGCCATGGCAACCACGGTTCCGATTGCCACACCCACAAGACCGAGTTTGAATACGAGCGCAACCGATATCACGATATTGATAATCGGTTCGGCAATTGCACCGTTTCTGGTCTCCTTAAATTTGCCCGCCGCCAGAACAACGGACTGGTAGGGAATGCGGACGCACCATAACAGTTCCGCTACACACAACAGGGTTCCGAAAAGGGGACGTGCATAATCCACATCGGTAACATCGGATGTGTAGACCAGAACAAAAGGAACGATCAAAACAATTGCACATGCAAAGCAGAAACCTCCGACATAGAGAATTACGAATTCCAGGAGTTCCAGGTTTTTCAAAAGAAGCTTGTCTTCTTTTTTTGCAATCATATTGCCGAATGCCGCTTCCATGCCCGATGCAAGCGTATTGACCAGTTTTCTGACGCCGGTAACAACCATGGCATAAACGGAATAAACCGAGATTTCCGAGTAAGTAAATGTGGAAAAGACGGTGAGGATTGCGACATCCGTATTTCCGTGTACGAAATTGGCAAGCTGATGTGCGAAAGAATCCCAGCGCTGCGCAATGGCCGAGGTATTCGCTTTTACCTTCCGGTTAATCTTATATCGATGGCGTACGTATATATTGATAATAATCGGATTCAGTGCAAACACAACTGCGCTTCCGAGTTTCACCACATGAATGGAGCCGCCTGCTTTAATCAGAATTGCGGCAATAATCGTATTGGCAATCGTTGTGACGATCTGAATCAGGGACGAAATATACTGCCTCTGGTCGGCCTGCAAAAGCATCTGGTAGGTAATTCCGAAAAAGTACTGGGAAAACGTTCCGATTCCGAGAATCAGAACAAGGGTAAAAGAAAAGAGCCACGGAAATTCTTTCGACTTAAAGAACGGATAAAGCGCCGCGAAAACAACCAGAAATCCCGAAAAAATAAGAGCAATCTGGCGCATGAATTTCTCCGTCGCTTTTACGATGGCGCTGACACCTTCCACGTCATTTTCCTGAAGCGGCTTATACAAAGAAGCTCTCGTCACACCGCCGATTCCGGATTTCAAAAGCGCGATATATCCGAGAAACTGCGTAATGGATGAAGTAATACCGTTATATTTCGAGCCGAATGTCGAGAGAATCAGTCTGGGCAGTATAAACCCGCAGATAACGGTAACAAGCTCCAAAAGCAGAGCCGTCGTGGAATTCAGTAATGCCTTTTTGGTTCTCATTGATTCTTATCTCCGTTTGCGATAAAATCGCAGATTTTCTTCGTGTTATATTCAATATCGGCTGCCGTATCAACGGCAATCTTTAATTTGTCCGGAACCCGGTTTAAAAACGTTTCGAGATTTTTTTCATGAAGTTTAAAAAGTTCCGGTCCCGCATTCTCAATCCGCCGTCCGACTGCAGCGCTGTTGTTTTTCCTCTTCCCGATTCTTTCGCAAAGGACCCCGTAATCACAGGAACAGGCAACAATTCTGTAATCATATCCTTCGGTCAGCATCCGGACCAGTTTTGCATACCGGTCGTTCTTTGGGGATTTCTTATAATATACGGTCTGCAGAAACTGAATCAGTCCCTGATCGATAACCCAGACGGAAGGTTTGGCTTTCTCGGACTGCAAAATCCTGATCAGTCCCGCCACATACAATGTATTTCTGAAAAACCGGGAAAGACCGTTTTCCTTTAATTCCAGGGAAACGATTGCAGAAAATATCCTGCGGGTGTCCTTCTTTGAAAGCACTTTAAAGAAAGCCTTCAGATTGTCTTTCGTTGTAAGAGAGCCTTTTTTTCTTGCATTTGGAGTATTTGCAAGAACGCTCTTTGCCAGGGTACTTTTTCCGCATCCGGATTCCCCTACAAATTCAACTATCATATCTGTCTCCAAAGAAGCGAAATCACTTCCCTTTTTGTTTCGTCAAGGTCTTTCGAGGAGTCAACGACATACTCCTTACTGCCCTTGTAATGAAGGAGTTCGGTAATCTCCACTTTGCGTTTTACATTTTCCAGTTCCTTGCCGCTGCAGGGTTTTCTCTGAACGGAAACCTCCACCGGGATATGTAATTTCACAATGATATCCGGATTAAAACGGCACATTTCCTCATAGAGTTTTCTCTCTTTTCGTGCAAGTTTTCTGTTGTATGCCGCAAGCAGTCCGCCGCCCGGAATTTCCTTAATGGTCATACCGTCATAGATTCCGGGAAAATCCATCTGCGGATAACGGTCCGTAATGACGACCGTTCCGGCATTTACCAGACGGTACATATTCCGGATGGTCTTGTATTTATATTTGTCGTTGCTTAAATAGACTATGTTGGATAAAGTTCTTTTGATTTTTCTTTTGAAAGTAAACTTTTCCTGTTTCTCCGGTGCAGTTGCATCCCCCACAGCATCTGCAGTTTGTACTACATCTGTAGTCAGATTTTTACTCTCGGATTTCTTCCCGGAAGACTTCGCTCCGATTATTTTCTTCTTAATCCGGTTTAAAAGACTTGATTTGCCGTCTCCGGTTCCGAGATAAATATACCGGCAGTCGATTTTCCAGGAAAGCCACTTGGCAAAAAATGTCGCAAGCGTTGTTTTTCCCGCGCCGTCCACACCGATGAAGGAAATCAGTTTTCCGCCGGTCGCGGTTTTCTTCTTAAGCCGTACGGGCTTTTTGATCAGTTTTCCGAACCTGTAGGCAAATGCCCTGCGGCGGTACAGACTCTCCGCTTTCGATCTGGTATTTCGCTGAAGGAATCTGAGTTCTTTTAAAAGTTCCTTCCGGAATGTCTTAAACAATTTGACGCCCTTCGGATTCTCATAGAGCCCGACAATTTTTCCGGCAACGGAAGGGGTAAACATTTCGTTTGCAAACTTCTCCACTTCCTCTTTTGTCGTGCGTTCCTTCAGATATTCATATTCCTTTTCGGTATCCTTATTCAGAACACTTTTCACATTTCCGGAGCCGCTCTTTTTCAGGGCAATTCTTGAAAAAAGAATAATCACTTCAATATTCGGATTGCATACACGGATGTCATATGTATCGTGCATTACCGTATTCTTCAGCACGATTTCACCGAAGGAAAAATACTGGTCCTTGACGTTCTTTAGTCCCGTAAGAAGTCTGTAATGCACATGAAGATGTGTCTGCAGCATCTGCTCTTCATCAAGGCCGATCCAGTCTTCGAGCGCACTGTAGAGTTTCCACGGATGCGAGATAACCTGCTTGTAGTTATTTTTTACCATCAGTGCACAGGCCGTGCCGGCGTCGGCAGGATCGATATACACATCCAGATCCGTGTCCCCGGTAAGTCCGGGAAGAAGGTGTTCATTGCTCTTCCAGTGACAGTACCGGACATTATTTTCATTAAAATCGGCAAACAACTGCAATGCGTTTTTTGCCGGGCGTTTTTCCAAATCCATATGATTTCCTGCTTTCCGTATTTCTTCCTGTTATCCCGTTAAATGCGAACCCTGTATTCCCTGTCCATAAGCGCCATGGCGACATACAGAATCACCGCTATAAAAATATAATCCCTGAATCTGCTGAATTCAAATGCCATACTGTTTCTCTGCACATAGAATGCGGCATCCATGCCGATCAACAAAAGCGTCGTTTTCGCGATGTTGGAAGAACAGAGTCTGTAGCCCCTGTATACCAGCATCAAAAGCACCAGATACAATAAAACCACCAGCGCCACTACGATATATCCGCCGTTTGCAAATGCCTCGCCGAGCATTGTGGATGCGCGGTTTGTCTCGGTAACGTACAGGATTTTCTGGTACATCTTTGTGAAACTTTCAACACCGATCATCTTCTCAATCCGTCCCGTTATCAGCGGAAACGGATATGCCCAGAGTGCCGAATACGTGGATTTCTCAACCTGAAAATTCGAAGCTACAATCGTATTTAAATTTGTCATGATTGTATTCGGCTCCGACACAAAGAAAACCTGTTTGTAATAATCGACACTGGTAAGACGCTGAAATACCACGGCGAAATTTTTACTGAATATTGCGGACGTTATCCCTTTAATGACAAGGGTTACCACCAAAAGTGCGCTTGCCGCTATCACCAGAAGCTTATGCTTCGCCAGATAAAAGCCCAGGCTGCAGTCCAGTTTTCTGCAGTAACGGAACATTTTATCAAATAAAATCGCAACCAGTGCAACGACCAGGTAAGAACGGTTTCCGAATAAGAACGTTGTAAAAATCGGAATCATTCCGAGCACAACCCACTTCCACGAAAATTTCCGGTCTTCTGCAGACAATACGTAAACCGCGGAAAACGAAGCAAGGTACTTATAGTAGGTTGCGATTTTTCCGGTCTCCTCCGCCAGTTCGCTTTTCTTTAACGAACTTCTGGTAAATACGCCGTACCGGATACACATATATGCCGAAAGAAGAAAAACCGACACAATAAATACCTTCATGACGATTTCTTCCGAAGGGTGCGAATGCTTTAACACATAATCATCCGCTTCCGGCTCGATCCGGAAAATCAGAAATATCATCAGAAGGTTAATGAGCAGAACAATATATGTTCCGAAGTAAATGGGATAGGAATCCACACCGATCCGGTTCAGCTTTCCGACAAAAATTTCACCTTCGAAAGCGTTAAAATAAAAGAGCGTCGAAGAAAGAAAATAGATAAAGACAAAACTTAAATTCTTCTTTTTCATAAGTGCAAAAAGAAGAACGATTACAAATGCTGTGATATATGTAATCCGTAGGATTGTAATCATCTTGCCCCTTTCCTCTTTCCGTCATTCATTCCGTTTATTACCGTCAGTTTGAATCCGCCGAAACCATCTCAAGCATCCCGGTCCAGTCCTCCAGAATTCTTTCGGGTCTGTATGCCTGCGCCGAACGGAATGCACCTTCCCGCATTTCCGCAAGGCGGTTTTCATCGGATAAAACCAGTTTCAGTTTCTCCGCAAAATCCTTCTCGTCACCGACTTTTGCAAGATATCCGTTTTCTCCGTCCTTTATAATCATCTTCGGTCCGCCGCACGGACAATCCGTGGAAAGTACGGGTACGGAGGATGCCATCGCTTCCAGTAAGACATTCGGCAATCCCTCGTAATTCGATGTCATAAGAAGAACCTTTGCCTCACTGTAGGCTTCCTTCATCTGCGTGGAAAATCCCATAAAGGAAACCGACTCTTTCACGCCGAGTTCGCCTGCCAGTTCCGTAAGGTCATCCTTTAAATTTCCTTCCCCGTAAATACGGAGTTTCTCATCGGGATATTCTTTCAAAACTTCCGCAAAAGCTTTTAACATCATCGGGTAATTTTTCTGGTTGCTGAGTCTTCCGCAGGCAGTCAGATATTTTCCCGGTGCTGTATTTTCGTTGAAAAACCGCTCATCCACCTGATTTAAAATCACCCGGGATTTGTTTTGAATTTCAGCGGGAAATGCAAGTTTTGCATCTTCCGTCTGAAATACGATTCCGTCAGCCCTTTTGTAGAGTGAATTTGCAAGTCGTTTCGAAAACTTTGAGGAATATTCCTTCGCCGGATCGTTTCTTACGGATACAACGGTTTTCGTGGGAAGACCTTTTGCGGCATACAGAAGACGGAAATTGTTTTCCCTCATAAATGCCACGGAAACATCCGGGTTTTCTTCTTTCAGAATCTTTTTTAATGCTTTGATACGGGAAATATTCTTTGCAAGAACATTCCCCTTATTCTCGGTCTGCTCTATGGAAAACCGTTTGATTTTGCCGCTTAATTCATATTCATGGCTGTCCGGAAAATTGGTAACAAATACGACATCGTATCCCTTCTCCGCAATTCCGTTCGCTATGTTTACCATGACTCTTGCAGCTCCGCCGCCGCGGATTGTGCTGATATAAAATAATACTTTCATAGTCCTTCTGTTTTTATGTTTTGATTTGTCCTTTTGCCGGATTACCGTTTTTCCGTCCCAATCGCCTTAAGAATGCGCTCTGCAACCTCTTCCGGCGCTGCATCTTCGATTACAATTCCGTCCGGAATCAAATCGCACTGCATGTGAAATTGTGCAACTGCCTTTTTTCGAAGTTCCGGATTCATCTTTTCAATCCGGGAATCATGTGCATCCCTGCCTTCCATTCGGGCAAGTGCCACGTCGGCTTTTACACGGATGTAGATTTTTTTCACATTCTCCGGTCTGCATTTGTTACCGCACAAACCGTAAAGAATCTTTTCATTTTCGGATGAAATGACTTTCCCCTCTTTTTCCTGGGAAAGAGAAATCGCGGACTGGGTCAGTCCCTCATCGAAAATCACAAACCCCGTCTCTGCCTTTTCATATGCAAGGAGCTTATTCGTAATATTCGCACACTGCTTAAGCCCGTTCTTTCCGCCGTATCCGTTACGGCTTACGAGTTTTTTTAACGCCCTGTATTTTTTCGGATGAATCAGGGCATAACGAAACAGTTTTAAAAATTTCTTAACCTTACGGACTTTCGCGGAGGACTTGTGATCCGTATCATAGGTCGGCTCCGAAACCGTTTTGCCGCCTTCCGCAAGTTTCTTTGCAACAAGGTGGGAAACCGTACTTTTCCCGCACCCCGGCAGGCCGTAAAATTCAAGAAAAATCAGATCAGATTCCATATCTCTCTCATCACTTCCCCGCGTGTAATTTCGAACGGACGGGAGGTGTCAATTACCGCCGTATGTTCGGAAATATCAAGACTCATTACGATATTCTTTTTATTTTCAATTTCCTCGACCGTCATTTCCGGCTTTCTTTCAATCGCCACTTCGGTCGGAACCATCAGCTTAATCGCAAGATCGGGAGCATTCGTTGCAAAACTTTTATAAATGTTATATTCCCAGTCGGAGATTTTTTTCAGTAATCCCCTGCTTTTCTGATATCTCGAAAGAAGCGGGCCGTCGCCGGCACCTGCCATATTGGTCTGGGGATAGCGGTCCGTAATGACCAGAAGACCGTTGTTTCTTGCTTTCACCATCTGGCGCTGTTTCTTTTTCTTTTCCTTTGCAAGCGTTACCGCCCAGATGATTTTTGCAAGAGAGTAGAGTCTGGATTTTAAGGATACCTTTTTCTTTTCGGCATATTCCTTCTCCACCGCGTGTCCCACACCCTTTCCGCCGACTTTGCGGGCTACGAGTTTCATGGGTTTTCGAAGCAGAGAACTGCTGCCGTCTCCGCTTCCGAGGTAGATGCTTGCAACATCCAGTTTCTTGCGGAACTCTTTTTTGATATAGGAAATCGTGGTTGACTTTCCGGCTCCGTCACAGCCCAGAATCGCGACCACCAGTCCTCCCGACGGGGAAATACGTCTGTTTGCGACATAACTTGCAAGTCCGAGTCTGCGCTTGATTCCGCCGTATAACCAGAAAATTTCCCGGTCCGTTCTGGCTCTCCATGAGCCGTATCGTGAATAGGCGGTAAAGGGTTTGAATTCCTTTCTTAAAACCCGCTGAAGCTTCTTAAACTGCCCTTTTTTCTTAAGGTCCGCGTCATACAGGGAAAGCACGATTTTTTTGCTTTTTTCTTCCAGCATCCGGCCGGCTGCGGCAGACAGATTCTCTTTCGAAACTCTTTCTTTTAACCATGCAAGTTCCACCCGGTCGTCTTTGCCGAGTTTTTGACCGATGTCTCTTTTCCTGAGTTTCAGGGCAATCCGGCACATCAAAAGAACCAATTCGTCTGAAGGGTCGGAGGTCCAGATGCCCTCTTCCACCCTGATTCGGTCCTTCAGTAAAATCGGTCCCCACGGTGTAATCGTATATCCTTTTAAATGCTTTTCTCCGAGCGTCATCCGGTAATGTGTATGCACATGCCAGATTTTTGCGGTTTCCTGATCGAAACCGATATAATCCTCGATTGCGTTATACTGCATCTGAGGAGTGGCACGAAACCGTTTTAACCCGCACTCGCTGAAAATGCGTTCCAAATCGGATCTCTGAGCCGGGTCGAAAAGTACGTCCAGGTCAGTGTCGCCGTCGAGCGCCTCTCCCAGGTGTTCGTTACTCTTCCAGTGACAGTAATTAATCCCGTTCTCATCAAATGCCTTTAATAATTTTTCGATCGAAGATATCATGATTTTTCCACATCCAGTAAATCGTAAATTTTATCGTATTCCTTATGCATTCCGGCAAGCGAGAAGTGTTTGAGGACATGCTCTCTGACTGCATTCCCCGATTTTTCCCGTTCCTCTTTCGGAAGATTGGCAAGCCGGTTTAATTCTTTCGCCCATGCATTTACGTCAAACGGAAGAATTACGGTTCCGTCCCCCGCCACTTCCTTATGCTGTACTATATCCGACAAAACGCAGGGAAGGCCACAGTACATGGCTTCCAGGACGGATACCGGCAGTCCTTCCAGAGTGGAGGACGAAATATAATAATCCGCCTCTTTCAGCTTCACAAACACTTCGTTTCTGGGAATCAGACCGGTAAACGTAATTCGCTCGTCAAGCCCCGTTTCATGCGCTTTTTTGCTGATTGTTTTTTCGGAATTTTCCTCACCGACAAAAATAAAACGAATCTTTTCGTCACACTGCTTTAACACATCCAAAAGGAAGGAGTGATTTTTAATCGGAATCAGACGGGCCACATAAATAAAATTCACGGTTTCGGAATTCCGTCCCGTCTCATCCGGGCCTGCATTGATGAAATCACGTTCCCGTAAAATCCCGTCGATACGTTCCGTGTCCACGCCGTTCTGAAGGGCTCTCATACGGTCCTTCTTGATTCCCTTTATCATCTTCGGGTAATCCGCGTAGGAAGCGTTGCTTACGCAGGTAACATATCTTGCAAAAAAGGTATTGAAAAAACTTAAAAACTTATTGTGAAATTTATATCCGGAAAATGTGGAATGCACCGTAAACAGCGATTTTTTCCGAAAACCGGTTCCGAGCATCGCAACTTCCGCCAGAAAACCCGACTGTACCTGATGCATGTGGATCCCGTACGGAACCCCCTGCTCTTTGCATTTTGCGATTGCCTGACGGATTGTCTTCCGGATTTTCGGCAGTTTCCGGCTCGCATAAATGATTTTCAGATTTTTCGGAATTTCAACTTTGGGAAGTTCTCCCTTTTTTCCGCAGATAATCAGAATCTGCCTTTCGTCGTTATAATGATTTGCCCTGTAAAGCACAAATTCATTAAACGGCATGCTGGTTTCCGTGGTATTGTCCAGAATTGTAATAAGGGCTCGCATTTTATTCCTTCGTCAGTTCCTTGATTTTTCCCAGATAAGCGGAAATAACAATCTCCCTGGAAAACTCTTTTTCTATCTTCTCACGGCCTCTCAGTCCCATCCGACGTCTTTCTTCGTTGGACAGTTCATGAACCGTTTTCTCGATTTTTTCAACCAGTTCGTCGACGTTTCCGCCGTGATAAATATAACCGCTGACACCGTCATTTACGGTTTCCATACAGCCGGGATTGTCCGTTGTGATAATCAGTCTTCCCGAGCTTGCGTTTTCCAGAAGAACATTGCTCATGCCTTCGCCGTAAGTCGACGGATGAATGATGCCGTGCGCCCGCTTAATCCAGGGTTTTACGTCCTTCTGGGAACCGCGGTAAAAGACAATGCCTTTTTCGCCGAGTTCCTTTAATTCACTCTCATAATGGCTTTCCGTCGGCTCTATGAAGCCGAGCATGTTGAATTCCGTATTGGGATATTTTTCCTTGATCCGGCCTGCTGCCGCAATATAATCATCCACGCCTTTATCATGTAAAATACGGCCAATGTAATTGAACACTACGGTATCGCCCGTAATGCCGTCGCCGCCTTCCGGATAATTCTGAACGGGATAGCGCTTTAAATCCACCCCGGAGCCGGGAATCAGTCTGGAATCGCCTTTGACCCAGCCGAGTTTCTTCGCAAGTTCCATATTTGTGCTGTTCTGAAACATAATGCAGGAAGAACCGCGATATGCACGTTTAAAAAGCCACATGATGAATTTTTTCTTGATTCCGCCCGTATTGACGATGGAGCCGAGTCCCGTAACGTTGTTGATGACCGGAATATGAAGGCTGTGGGCAACCAGGGACGCATACACGTTGGGCTTCGCGGTATAGGTCAGGACAACGGAAGGTCTGTACTGCTTAAACAGTTTCTTATAGTGCGTCATCAGTTTGAAATCTTTTCTGACGCTCGTTCCTCTTCTGTCAATCGGGGGATCGTCATAGATAAAATCCCGGTTCTTCTTCAGACCGATTTCATCCATAACGTCGAATTTCGGTCCGTCGGGGCAGGAAATGAGCACACGATACCCTTCTTCCAGAAAAGCCCGGATTAACTCCAGCCGGAAGCAGTATACATCGTCATCATTGTTTGTCAGAAGGGCAATCAGTGCCTTTTCAGCCATCTCTTAATTTCCTGTTTCTTTATTCCCGTAAAAATTTACTTTCGCTCTTTATTGTCAGAATATTATTACTTTCGTTTTTAATCTTTCAATAATCTTTCCCAAGTACCGCAAATACGGTCCGGAACATGGTCGCAATTTCTCTCAAAAAACTGAATTTCCTGACGGACTTCAGATTCCATTTCATTTTGTCCGGAAGAACCTGCTCCATATAAACCCTGTCAACATCGTCCGCCGCATCCAGAAGCTCGTTCTCGTTCTTATAGCGAATGCTCGCCTCACTCGTTACTCCTGCCGGCAGAAGAAGCGTTGCAAAATACTCCGGACGATACTGTTTCACATACTTCGAAACCTCCGGCCTGGTTCCCACGAAACTCATGGTTCCTTCCAGAATGTCGATTACCTGCGGAAGCTCGTCAAGTCTTAAATTCCGAAGTTTGGATCCGACTTTCGTGATCCTTGAATCACCGCTTACCGTCACGGAATTTCCGATCTTGTCCGCGTTGTTCACCATAGTCCGGAATTTGTGAATTTTAAAACGTTTTCCGTACGTCGTAACACGTTCCTGTCTGTAAAATACAGGCCCCGGGCTGTCCAGCTTGATCATTACCGCAATGACCGCCATCGGCAGAGCCAGAATGCATAAAAGAATAAATGCAACAACTACATCGAACGCCCTTTTCAGTGCAAGTTCACCGCGTCTTTTATTTAACGCTTCCCAGTACGGACGAACCTCCGGAACCCTCATGAATTTAGGGAGTTCTTCCCATTTTCTCAGCATTTTCGCACTCCGTTTCCGACTCACTCTCGCAATGTGTTTTGGACCGTTTTATCTGCAAGAATACCCTACAAAATAGCCCAAACAGTCTATTCTATTTTACTATATATAGGTATTTCCGTCAAACATTATGGAACTTTCCTTCCGCTGTTATTCGTTTATTTTTTAAATCATCCCTGCTTACAGAAAAAAGCGGGGCAGGAATAATCCCGCCCCGGCCTGATTTTTAAATTACTCACTTTTCAGAAGCAATTACTTTCTGACTGCTTACTCTCCGATTACTTACTTTCTGACTGCTTATCTGTTCTTGCAGACTCCGGTAGCTGCGAATTTGTAAGTTCTGCTTCCGATTTTCACGGTTCCGGTAACCATTCTTCCTTTGCTGTCCAGGTAATAGTACTTGGTTCCGTCTTTGAACCATCCGGTCTGTCTGTAGCCCTTGGAACTTAAATGATACCGCTTTCCGCCCACGGTAATCCAGCGGTTCTTCTGAAGGACACCGTCCTTACCGAAATAGTAGTATTTTCCGTCATCCATTTTAATAAAGCAGTTGGTCACCATGACGCCGGTTCTTAAATCAAAGTAATAGCCTTTCTTATCAATTACATGGAAGCCCAGCATCAGGTGGCCGACGGAATCCGTATGATACTTCTTTCCGCCGTCGCTGATCCACGCATTCATCGACATTACGCAGTTTTTCTTGAAATAATACCTGTATCCGTCTATGGATTTCCAGCCGGTTGCAAGAACACCGTCGCTCTTTGCATAAAACCAATGGGTTTTGTCATATTTAATCCACTTGGATTTCTGAAGTACACCACTCGAATTCAGATAATATTTGTTGCCGTCCACGGATATGAATCCGGTCTGCTTTCTTCCGAAATCATCCATGTAATATGTTTTTCCGCTGATTTTATTAAAGCCGCGGACTCTGATGCAGTCATCGTCAAAATAATAATCGTCGGCATTTTCATGAAGCCATTCGTTTCTGTATAATACGCCGTCGTTCTTTGCCTGATAAGGATTGAAGCTGTTTGAGGAATAAGCCCAGTTGGTACCTTCAAAGCTGATACCCTTAATCAGCAGGCCGTTTTTGTCAAATGCGTATTTTACACCGTCAATCTCATAAATTCCGGCGCATAAAAGCCATCCGTCCTTTAAATAATAAGTTCTGTCACCAAAGGTATTCCAGCCTTCTTTTGTAGCCAAAACCGCAACACCGTTGCTGTCGCAGATATAGGTCTTATTGTCTGCAACAATAAGTCCGTCAGTAAAGAGAAGCCCGTTATTCAGGAAGATATAAGTTTCTCCGTTAATCTGATATGTTACGGCATTGCCTCTGGCTTTCACTATTCCGCTGTTGTTAATAAAATATTTTCCTGCGGAGGTTTCGACCCAGCCACACCCGGAACTTACCTGATATGCTCTTCCGTTATCGTCTACAAGATACAGCTTACTGCTGTATTCCAGGAGATCGTTTTGTAACAGATATCCGTTATAGCCAAAGAAATATCTTACATTATCAACGACCCGAACACCATAATCCAATGCTCTTGCATCATTTCCGAAATAGTAGATCGTTCTGTTTGCGTAACTGTCGTCCGTAAACCATGAATTGCAAAGAAGATGCCCGTCCGCCTCTGCTCTGTAGAAGTGGCCGGCGCTGGTAGTAGCATAAGTAGGGTCATCCGGTGCGTAGAATACCGTGTTTTTATACATCTTCCCATCATAACCGAAGCCGAAATACTGATCCGTTTCCTTGAAGAATTTCACGCAGTCAGTCAGCATAACTCCGTTTTCGATATAATATTTGTCTCCGTTTTCCGCGGTAAACCAACCGTCTTTTTTAATCGGCGTCAGGATTCCGTTTGCGTCTGCAAAATATGTTTTTTGGTCATAAGTAATGACTTTGTTTTTGGCCAGAGCCGTTCCATCAAAATAGTATTGTTTTTCGCCGATAATATAAATTCCGTTTTGATATGCTCTTCCGTCCGAACCATGGTAAAGTGTAACTCCGTACTTGTTTGTACACCATTCACTTACGTAAAGTACGCCGCCCTTCTTTGCGGAATAGGTATCAGAACAATATGACTGTGTACTTTCGTCATATGAATAAAAAGAATAGGTATCATCATCAAGCATATACCCGTCATAGGTAAAAAGATAAAGTACCCTGTCTATCATTTTGACTCTTTCCCTCAGGAATTCACCGCTTGATATATAATACTTTCTCCCGTTAAACTCATGCCACCCGTTTCCGACAAGTTCAGTGGCAACACCGGTATCCTCCACGATGTAATTTTTCCCGTTCCAGGAAATTGCCCTGTCTGCATGTTCGTAAGAACTGCCATAGGTATAATAAAGAAAACACCCCTCCTGGTCAAAATAGAATGAAATGGCATTCACGGTATATACACCGTCAACATACGCAGCACCGTCAGCTCCGTAATATCTGCAGCTCCAGTAGTCCGAAACCACATACCATTCATTTACATACAATTTACCGTCTTCTTTTGCACGATATTCGCGACTTACATAAACGCCGTCGCCCTGATTAACCGACATAAAGAAATTTTGATTTTCATAGCGGTATCCGTTTTCATCGAATCCGTAATACGCACCGTCCAGCTTCTTTACGCAGTTAACATACGGATTTCCGCTTTTTCTGATGTACATCCAGTGTCCGTCTTTTTCAACCCATCCGGTCACAGTTGCGACAGTGTCTCCCGGTACGGTTTTTCCCTTCAGTTTCTGCTTCCCTTCCGGCTCGACTTCTACGGTTTCATCCGTTTCTTCCGCGTCCTCAATTTCTTCTTCGGACTGTTCTTCGTCGTCTGCGTCATCTTCCGCATCTGCATCTTCGGTGTCTGCTTCTTCAGAATCCTCTGTGTCGGCATCATCGGTGTCCGCATCTTCAGAATCTTCTGTATCCGCTGCGTCGGCATCGTCTTCTTCTGCATCTTCAGCATCGTCAGTGTTTTCCGCATCCGCATCGTCTGCATCGTCCGTGTTATCTTCCGTATCAGCATCCTGAATATCGGAATCATCCTGAATATCATTGTCTTCGGAAACATCTCCCGTTTCCTCATCTCCGACATCCGGCAGGGTTACATCCGTTCCCTCGTCGATGTCCGAATAATCTTCTGTACTCCCGATTTCACCCGCAGGTGCAACCGTTTCCGTATTCTGTTCCGGGAGCTCGTTTGCATAAGCTACGGAACCGAAAGCGGACGATAACAGTGTCGAAATCGTCACTGCCACCATAATTCTGGCAATTTGCTTTCTAAACCTTCTCATACCCATCCTCCTGTGAAAAATTTGTTTGAATTTAACATTGGAATTATATGGTTTAATCCAAAAGAAACCCACATTATAATTTTATACTCTTTATCGGGGTGCCGCAAGGTTAAAATAGAGTTTTTTGAAGGAGGGGGACAGTCCCCGGGAAGGGTGGAGGGACAGTCCCCGGGCGATATTGTCCCATTAGTGTCCCTCGTACCAGCGGGGACAGTCCCCGTGAACCCCACAGTCCCCGTTGGTTCCAAAAAAGAAGACCGGGAATTTCCCGGTCTTCCAAGACTTTGCCAATCCGTATTTACTTGTTGGTGCACACTCCGTTTTTATCGAACTTATACTTCTTACCGTCGAT
>JAILAD010000087.1 GCA_024681795.1 Lachnospiraceae bacterium
TAGGATATGTATTATTTGAGTATAACCAGGAAAAACAACTAATAAAAGAGGAAATATATGGATCAAATGATTCTTCGGATTCTTTTGAAATGACAGGAAAGGTCGAGCATACGTATGATTCAAATGGCGATCTTGTAAAAACTGAGACTAATGAAATACCGATAACGATAAGAAATTCTTATGATGAGAAAAACCGAATAATAAAAAAAGAATTTAGCAATGGTCTACTGGAGGAATACTATTATGTTTCTGAGGAAAGTGAATTGGTGGCAAAAAAAGTAGTTTCGGTACCGGCTTATACTACAACATATAATTATTCGTATGATTCAAAAGGAAATTTGATTGAAGAAATGATTGAGTCGGATAATAGTAACTCTCCTCAAAGAATAACGTATGAGTATGAGGAGGTAATGCAATAAATGATTATTGTAAACTCGAAAGATGTCATTACAAGTAGGTTCTAAAGTAGGTTCAGGATTATTGGTGAGACCGCAAACCTCCTTTCTGTAAGTATTTGTGCTGCGACAAGAAGTTCGATTCCGGTCGCCGGCATTAAGAGTTACAAATCATTTGATTTGTAACTCTTTTTTTATCCTACAATTATCTAATGTATACTAATATTGACAAAACTATAAATATGTTTATAATAGTAAACATAATATAAGAGGTTTTTATCATGAAGAAAGCATCGTATAACATTTTACCTCCTACAGAAGAAATATTGACTACTATGGGAGAACAGATTAAACTAGCCAGGCTTAGAAGGAATCTTTCAACTGAACTTGTGGCAGAGCGCGCTGGAATAAGTAGGGCTTCGCTATGGAAGGTTGAAAAAGGAGACCCTTCTGTAGCTATGGGTATTTATGCTGCTGTTTTGCATGCCCTCAATAATATGGACAGAGATTTATTAATGGTTGCAAAGGATGATGTACTGGGAAGAGAGCTTCAGGATATAAATCTTTTGCCAAAAAAAAGAGCTTCTGGCAGAAAAGGATAAAATATGGCCGGTGATAAAAACATTTTGGTTTATGACGATTTTAGTTTTGAAAAGCCTTGTTTCATGGGGAATTTGTATGTTCAGGTTATCAGGGGATCGGAAACCTATTCTTTTGAATTCAGTGAAGAATGGCTTAAAAAAACCGGTTACAGTATAATTCTTGATCCTGAATTTTTTTCGATTCGCGGAAGACAGTATACGAATGGTAAGAGTATTTTTGGTGTTTTTGCAGATGCTTCACCGGACAGATGGGGAAGAAATCTGATGAACAGGAGAGAACGTATTCTTGCTGAGAAAGAAAATCGAAAACCGTTCAAGTTATATGACAGTGATTATTTGCTTGGAGTATATGACGAAACAAGGATGGGCGGTCTTCGATTTAAACTTGAAGCGGAAGGTAGTTTTTTAAGTGAAGATAAGAACATTCCTGTTCCTCCATGGACTTCGCTAAGAGCATTGGAAGAGGCTTCAAGGAAATTTGAGAAAGATGAAAATGGACTAAACGATAAATGGCTCAGCCAATTAATTAAACCCGGTTCTTCATTGGGCGGAGCAAGACCTAAGGCTACAGTGCTTGATGAAAATGGTAATCTTTGGATAGCTAAATTTCCTTCCAAGCATGATGAGAATGATTCGGGAGCTTGGGAAAAGGTTGTGTATGATCTTGCCCAATTGTGCGGACTAGATGTTTCGGAAACGAAACTTGAAAAATTCTCAAAGGATGGAAGTACTTTTTTAGTCAAAAGATTTGACAGAAACGGCAGAAGAAGAATACATTATGCTTCAGCAATGACGCTTCTAGGAAAAAAGGACGGAATGTCGGCAGTTGACGGAATAAGTTATCTTGATATAGCGGCATTCATCAAATCTAACGGTGCAAAACCTAAATCGGATTTGATTGAATTATGGAAACGTATAGTTTTCAATATGATGGTTTCGAATACAGATGATCATTTACGGAATCATGGTTTTCTTTTAAAAGAAAAAGGATGGGCTTTATCACCGCTTTTTGATGTTAATCCTGTTCCTTACGGGAACGAATTATCGCTGAATATAAATGAATTTGATAATCGAATTGACATAGAATTGGCGATAGGAATCAGCAATCTTTTTGGAATATCAAATAAAGAAGCAAAATCCATATCCGAGGAGATGCAGGAAACAATAAATAAGAATTGGATGGTATTAGCTGAAAAATACTGCCTTTCCAGGGGTCAAATTCAAAATATGAGTCCGGCCTTTGAGGTGAAAAAGTAATTTGTACTTTTTTGTAGGTATATACATATGAAAGCTAAAGCTCTTTTCTTACAGTATTTGCGCTACGACAAGAAATTCGATTCCGGTCGCCGGCAGGAAAGAGTTACAAATCAATTTGGTTTGTAACTCTTTTTTATTGTTTTGATGCGATAAAGTCTGTTTAAGTATTTCGGGATATATTTAGGATACATCTATCGGTTATGATATGATTACGGTAATGAATTTCATTCGAATGAATTATAAAGGAGTACGGTATGCACTACAGACTTTTGATTGTGGAAGATGACAAACAGATTCGGGAAATTGTAACGGATTATTTTGAGGATGAAAGAAAAGAGGATACGTTTGTCATAACCTGTGCGAAAGACGGGGTGGAAGCAATGGATGTCCTGGATACGAACGAATTTGATTTGGTATTTCTGGATGTAATGCTTCCCGGTCTGAACGGCTTTCAAATCTGTAAAAGAATACGTAAATCCAGTGACGTGCCGGTGATTTTTCTGACAGCCCGGACGATGGAGGAGGATGTTTTACTTGGATTTGAGACCGGTTGCGATGATTATGTGACAAAGCCTTTTTCGCTTCCGCAACTTTATGCCAAAAGCATCGCGTTACTCCATCGGTCCAAAGGGACGGTAATCGGCGGTGATTTTTCTGTAGGAAATATTACCGTGAATGAGGGAACGATGGTAGTTAAATCGGCAGGGGAAGAGGTGTATTTAAAGCCGAAAGAATTCGAACTTTTAATATATTTCATGCATCATAAGGGCATTGTATTATCCCGGGAGGCCCTTTTAAATGCCGTGTGGGGTATGGATTTCGACGGCGGAGACAGAGTCGTGGATAATCACGTCAGGAAACTCAGAAAGGCACTCGGACCCTCAAGGAACCAGATTAAAACCGTGATTTCCAAAGGCTATCGCTTTACCGAATAAGTTAAAAAATGATTCATAGCGCATTTATTTTCTGAATGCGTATTTGGAGGGAAATTTAGATGAAATTCAAAAAAAGAAAAAAACTGATACATTTGCTGATTCCGCGAATTCTTATTGCATGGTTACTGGCAGGGATTCTCACGGTAATCTCAATTGTCGGATTTTATAGGTATATTACCGATGTTTTTATCGGGATGACGCAAAGAAGCGATGCAACACAGATCCATCAGGAGCAAATAAAAAGACGGATTCGCGACGGGATATGGGAAACAAATCCGGGCTTGGTAAAAATATATGTAAAAGCTCCGTATGCCATTTTTGACGGAATCGCTTTGCCGGATGAACTGGCAGGTTTGAATTCGATGCAGTATGCCGAACTATATGATATGGAAGCCAATCAGACGCTGGTGGATTCCTCCATGTTTTTAACCCTGATTCATGCGAATCAGGGAGATATCAAAGATACATTTGTTTATACCAATGAATTTGAAAATTTAAGGGAAATCCCCGAGTTTCGGGAAGTGGAAGAACATCTTCAGGAGAATGATACTTCGTGGAAATCATTTTTGGGAAATCACAGGGGATATTATTATGCGATGAATACCAAGGATTTCTATATCGATACTAAGACAAAGACATTCTATCCCGGAACGGTTGAGATTACGGAAGGTAGTTATAAGAACCGGTTTACCGCCGAATATATGCCTGCGAGGGCTGACAATATTTCCCGAAAATATACCGTTGACTGTACACCGTATCTGAAAGATAAAGTGAAAGGATTTCAGCATGTAGTTCTTTTTGACGGAGAGTACGAGGACATTCATTTTCAGGAGATAGCATCCTCCGGTGGATATATCGGGGATTATGTCAAAGGGATCGGGTTCATGGGATCGCGGAATGAAGAAAATGAATACATTAAGAATCTGATCCGGGAAAAGAATCTGTTTGATTCCGGTAGTGATTTTGCATCTTACGGAAGACCGGGTGTGTTTGAAAACGGTGATCTGATTGTATGTTCCAAATTCAATATAGGCGGGGAATATGAGAACCTGGAGTATCGATACTGTGGAGTCATTCATAATACATTGGACACTTTTACACCGGTATACGGAATGTTTGCAGTTATATATTTTGTTTTATTTACGGTAATCGCAGTGCTTGTCTCGATTTCTAAGTACAGAAATCTTATGTATTTTTATCGCAACGAGGATTTCAGAAAGACCTTAATGAATTCTATGGCGCATGATTTGAAAACGCCCCTTTCGGCAATGAGCGGTTATGCACAGAATCTGAAGGAAAATGTAGGGACTGACAAGCGTGAACATTATGCACAGGCGATTGAAGAAAATGCAAATTATATGAACGGAATCATTACGGATATCCTTGCGTTATCCAAAATGGAAGAAAATATGCTGCATCCGAAGAAACAATCCACGGATTTGGTCGGGGTATTCAGGGAGATTGCGGACATTTATAAAGATCAGCTGGAGGAGAAGAAACTTTGTTTCATCTGTGAAGGAAAATTCGTAAGACGTGTGGATCCGACACTGATGAAACGTGCTCTGGAGAATCTGTTTACAAATGCGTTGAAGTATACGGAAGAAGGCGGAGAGATTAAGGTCAGTGCAAAGCATATTCCGTTTCACGAACAGTTGCTGTTCGAAAACAGCCCGGCAAAACCGATTGACTGTAAGACAAAGAAACTCTGGGAACCTTTCGTCAAGGGATCCGAAAGCCGAACGGAGAATAACGGCACAGGTGTCGGACTTGCTATTGTGAAGAATATTCTTGAATTACATCACATGAAGGGGAAGATTCAAGTAAAAGACAACCTGTTCAGAGTAAAATTGAAATAGGGCTAGCAGAGAAAGAGTTACAAATCAATTTGGTTTGTAACTCTTTTTAATTGTTTTTGATGCAGTATTTTCTGTTATGTTTTCTGTGTTTATGGGATTTGGATAAATATTTCTTGATTTTTAAATTCAGATAGACTATTATGTTAGAGCCAACTAACTATTTCGTAAACAGAAAATCGAATCCGCAGTGGATATGCCGTAGAGAAAGGAAATAGCCCTGCGGAATTCTTTTTCACTGTTAGTTAGTATATACTAACACTGATTGCAAATTATATTACATACAAACAGGAGTGCGAAGGCGATGGGAACAATTATCATGTGTGTTGTGCTTGCAGCCGTTATCGGCGCCGCTGTATACGGCACAATCAGAAAAATCAAATACGGCTCGTCCTGTTGCGGCGGTAAGGACCCGATGCCGGCCAAAGTAAAAGTGAAAGATAAAAACAAAAGTAACTATCCGTATACCTATCTGCTGAAGGTTGACGGAATGCACTGCAGCGGCTGCGTACGGAAACTGGAGAATGCATTCCACAGTGAAGACGGGTTATGGGCAATCGTGAGTCTGGAAAAGAAGGAAGTAATCCTTCGTTCGAAAAAAGAACTTGAAAGAAAGAGCGTGGGAAAGGTCGTGGCGTCCGCAGGCTTTACGCTGCTCGATTTTGAAGTAAATGGACCGGGGGGTCGGGGTTAGTGGTTCCCACTAAAGTTGATAAAGTGTACACAATGCTCGTATAATGAAACAGTAACGGAAGACATCCAAAAACAGATAAGGAACACAGATTATGGAAAATTTAGATTTTTATTTAAATGAAATTGTAAGATTGGAACCTGAATATCCAAATTCCTGGGAAACGATTTTCAGATATTTTGTAAAAATAAATACAGTGTTATCAAATGAAGCTGCAAGTACAAAGACAGTAACCGATTTTATCGGAAATTTTAGTGAAAAAGTAAAAAATGAAGAAATTCAGACGATAGCAAATGTATTTTTCAGCAAAATTTTTTATAATAGAGCTGTCCCGTTAAAAAACAAGAGAACTTTCGGCGAAGTAAATTTTATAGAATTGCCTGATTTTGTGGATAAAAACAGAGTAAAAACAGAATTATTTGAAAAAGATCCGTCTTTCGAAGCCAAAAATATTGAAATAAGGACCGGATGGCTTGACTTAAAATCCATTAAAAGTTTTGATGTTTAAAGAATTTCAGGTACTGTTTGAAAAAACGGCACACAGGATAAGTTGCGGGCGGGGTGTCGGAATGATAGAATATAGGGGCAGAAACTATTTCAGAAAAGAAAAGGAATTGCAGAATGGCCCAGGAAACTCATTATGACGCATTTATCAGCTACCGGCACAGCCCGCTGGATCAGAAAATAGCATCGGCTCTTCATCGGAAGCTTGAAAATTATAAGCTTCCGGGACCGATAGCAAAAAAAATCGGAAAAAGAAAGCTGGAACGGGTGTTCCGTGATACGACGGAACTGTCTGTTTCCTCGGAACTTTCCGAAGCAATCAATCAGGCGCTGATTCATTCCGACTACCTGATTGCCATCTGTTCTCCGAGATACACGGAGTCCGTATGGTGTATGAAGGAAGTGGAAGTTTTTCTGAAACTGAGGGGAAAGGACCATATTCTGCTTGTTTTGATTGAAGGAGAACCGGATGATTCTTTTCCTGAAATCCTGCGCTATGAAGAAGTTGTAAAGAAGAACGAAAACGGAGAAGAGGTAACGGTCAGGGAAATCAGGGAACCGCTTGCCGCCGAGTGCCGCGGAAAAACACCGAGGGAATTAAGAAATGCGGTAAACGATACGTCACTTCGTCTTCTTTCCGCAATTTTCGGAATTAAATACGATGATTTAAAACAGCGGCAACGGGAGGCGAAAATCAAACAACGCGCTCTGATTACGTCCGCTGTTATTTTGGTTCTTCTGCTGATTATTTCCCAGAGTATGTTTTTCCTGTTTCGTCTGCAAAAACAAAACCGGATTATAGAAGAAAAACTTGCCGATTCCATCGCTTCGGGTTCTGCGACCCTTTTGCGGGAGGGAAGAACCATGGATGCCGTTTATGCCGCAAGAAGCGTATTGCCGGAAGAGGAGAGCAAAGGTTATAACACGAATGCCTTTCGTGCTCTGGCAGACGCAACCGGCGTATATACCATTCCCGGCGAATACAGATCAAACAGAATTCTGTCTTTTCCGGCGTCGGTTTTGAGGGTTCTTTTTTCCGCAGACGGTCAGAGTGTAGTCGGACTTGACTATAACGATAATACCGCATATGTGCTGGATACCTCGGATTCCTCCGTCATACTGACTCATCGCGGGCTCAGTTACGGCAATTATAATGTTTCCTTTGACGGAAAAAACGGGATTCTATTTGCAGATGAAGATAAAATAACTTACTGCAACCGGGAAGACGGTACCGAACATGAACTGATACCGGAGACCGGTTTACTGTATTCTCCCGAAGATTTTTCCGTTACACTGGCTGTAACCGGGAAATCTGTTTACGCGATTTCCGAAGGGAAAATACTTTACGAAAAAGAATACGGGTCCATGGTACAGGGCCGAAACGGTGATTTTGATGTTCCTTCCGGCCTCTTTGCCGGTGATAATGTTTCGGATCTCGTTCTGTCACCTGACAACAGGTATGCTTCCGCCCTGTTTGAAACATATGATGAAAATTTCAACGTAACCTGCGGTGTGATATGTTTTGATACATTTACCGGGGATACGCTGTATTGCAATATATTTGACGGTTTATTGGTCTGCGCCTGTTACGACGGCGAATCGCTCTTTGTTCTGGAAAGCAGGTATGAGCAGGTTACTCCGGAAAGCATTCTGCATAAAATCGACGTCCGGACGGATAATCCTGTACAATCCGTTTCTTTTGACGGTGAGTATTTTTACGGGTTTTATCCGACGGAAGACAGGTATCTGCTTTATAACACCACCCATATCGTGTTGCTTGACAGTAGTTTAAATATCCTTTATTCGTTCGGAATAGAAGGAAACGGAGTGGTTCCTTTTTCGTACGAAGGTACTCTGGCCGTATTTTTAACGAACGGTAAATTGTATCTGTGGAGCGAAGAGATGAGTTTCTTTTATGAGGCGTCCGATTTCGGCAGAAACGATAATGCGAATTTAAAATGCTACTACGTTAACGGAATTATCTATATTCTGAAATTTAATTCCGATTTTATTACCGTTTATGAAAAATACCGGTCTCCTTACCTTACGGAGATTTCCGACCCCGGAGGAGAGAGTGCGCCGGGGGAATACGATAGCGGATATGAGATGTTCGAAGAAGAAAACGACGGGGAAAACGGGAAAAAGAAGGAATTGTATTCCCTTATTTTCCCGGGTCAAACTCCAGGTGATTCGGAAATTGTCATTGCATCGGATGACAACCGGTTTATTGCAATACAGAATACCGACCGGAAAGTATCCGTATACGATACAGAAACACGAAAATGCGTATTCGACACATACTCCATTGAAGAAGAAATCTTTAATTTTTACTATGTGGAGCCGGATCGTGTTTATGTTTTGGACTACTACTACGGAATCAGTTTATTCACACCGGAGTTTAACTATATTTCAAGAATTGATAACGTCGGCACATACGGTAAAAGTACGCAGAACGGACATCTTATTCTCGGGGATGCGGAAGGGGAATATGAGCTTACCGTTGCAACATACGACGAAGTAATACAGATAGCGGATGAAATGCTCGGAGATTACAGGCCGGAAGAAAAAATACGGGAAAAGTACGGCTTGAAGTAAGTAAAGGAGATTAAAATGCGAATTACGACGGAAACCACAATCGGGGAATTAATGGATGCGTTTCCCGAAGCAAAGGATATTCTGGCATCCATGGGAATGCACTGTTCCACCTGTGCGGTGGGAAGAAGAGAATCCATCGGACAGGCGGCGGAAGTTCACGGGATGGATCCGGATGATTTAGTGGAAGACTTAAAAGGGTTTATAGAAGGATGATGAGAAGTTCGGAAAAGAAAAAGAGACGGTATACCGTCAGTCCGGTGTTTCTTCTGTTTTGTATTATCGGATTTCTTTTGTGTTTCGGGGTACTGATTTACATGCAGTATCAGTCGGATAAGCGCTCGGAAGAACTGATTGCGGCGGTCGAAGCGGGAAACATGGCCGTAAGCGAACTGTCCGGTAAACTGGACAGTCAGCAGAATCAGATCGACGAGATGAGGCAAAGCGCAAAAGAGGAAAAAGAAGAATTTGCAGACGCCAATTCGATGGGACGGAATTTTTACCAGAAATTAAAGCACGGGCAGGACGTGAAAATCCTGATTGTGGGGGATTCCATCGGAAACGGGGACGGTGCCTCGGACGATTCGCACAAATGGGAAAATCTCCTGCGGGAACAGATTAAGAAAGAATATCATTCCAATGTTGATATTACGAACGTTTCCATGGGAGGAACGACCAGCTTTGCCGGGTTTGCAAGGGTTTCGATGCTTTCCGGTGAAGAAGATTTCGACCTTGCAATCATCTGCTACGGCCAGAATGATGATGAGGAAAATTTCGCGGAATACTATGAATCCGTGATTCAGGCACTTTTGAAAAAATACGACGGCATCGAACTGATTTCTATTCTGGAGAGTGCGCAGAAGGAATACACGCCCAAGATGGAGACCATCAAGTGGATCTGCGGCGCATACTCGATTCCGACAGCCGATACCATTGCGGCCTATAATGCAAGCGAAATTCCTTATGCGGAGCTTGTTTCCGACGGCGTGCATCCGAATAATACGGGGCATCAGATTTATGCGGAAGTGATTTTCGGCGTCATACGGGATAAACTGACGAAGAACAGGCTTACGGAGTGGAATCTGAATTCCGAAACGGCGCAGTATTTTTCTTCCGAAAAATTTGAAAGAATCGACGATAAAACGTGGAAACTGAGCGTTTCCGGGGTTAGCGGACGAATCGCACTTTACCGGAATATTTTGCCGGGAGAGGAAAAAATAACGATAACAATTGACGATGAGCAGGAAATCAAGCTGGAGGAGGCCTGGCCGCTGGAACTGAATAAACCTGATTTTTATGAAATTTCCAAGGACTTCTATGAAATCTCCGACAGCATTACGATTCAGTTTGACAGAAAAGACTCTGCAGATTATTTTTTGGGAATCCTTGTAGTCGGAATGTAAATTTTTCTTTTAATATTTTGAAAAGAATGATAAAATATTTATGAATTTTGTGATTTACGGCAAAATCACAAAAAAAACAATAAATCTTTAAGAGGAATTGGAGGACTGGTATGAAGAAATTTATTGCGGAATTTATTGGTACTTGTGTTCTTGTTACTTTGGGTTGCGGAACTGCCATGCTGACCGGATGTGAGCATTGGGGCGGTTATCTTGCAACGGCACTTGCTTTCGGACTTGTTATTGTCGGAATGGCATATTGTGTGGGAAACATTTCCGGATGCCACATCAATCCGGCAGTCAGCCTGGCAGTGTTTATTAACGGCGGAATCAGCTTAAAGGATTTCTTCGGATACATCGTATCCCAGTGTCTGGGAGCTTTGGCAGGAGCAGGTCTGCTTGCGGCAATTTTCGGTCTTGGCGGAATTACCGATGCAACGGGCGGATTCGGAAGCAACGGCCTTGCCGGCGTAAACGGAAGCATCTTTGCAGGACTTTTGGTTGAAGTTGTATTAACCTTCATCTTTGTTCTGACCATTCTGGGTGTTACCAGCAAAAAAGGAAATCACGGCTCCTTCGGCGGCCTCATCATCGGTCTTACTCTTGTACTCGTTCACTTATTCGGTATCGGCCTTACCGGTACTTCCGTGAACCCTGCAAGATCCATCGGACCCGCTATCGTGGCAGCAATCGCAGGAAACGCTTCTCCCATCATCAGTGTATGGGTATTCATCGTAGGACCGCTTGTAGGTGCGGTTATTGCAGCTTTTGTTTACAAATTCCTTGAAACGGAAGATAAATAATCGGGTAATAAAGAAGGAAACGAGAAAAAATGATTAGAATTGGTATTTTAGGCTACGGCAATCTCGGTCGTGGTGTGGAATGTGCGATTAAGCACAATGATGACGAAGAGCTGGTTGCGGTTTTTACACGCCGTGATCCCGCTTCCGTAAAAATTCTTACCGAGGGTGCCGCGGTTGTTAACGTAGCGGATATTGAAGCCTGGAAGGATAAAATCGACGTCCTGATTATCTGCGGCGGATCCGCAACGGATTTGCCCGAAATGACACCGAAGTATGCAAAGATGTTCAATGTAATCGACAGCTTTGATACGCATGCAAACATCCCGCAGCATTTTGCAAACGTGGATGCGGCTGCAAAGGAAGGCGGAAAAATCGCCATGATCTCACTCGGATGGGATCCCGGAATGTTCTCCGTAAGCAGACTTTATGCAAATTCCATTTTGAATAACGGAAGTACTTATACTTTCTGGGGAAAAGGTGTCAGCCAGGGACATTCCGATGCAATCAGAAGAGTACCGGGCGTAAAGGACGGAAAGCAGTACACCATCCCCGTACCGGAAGCATTGGAAGCAGTCAGAAGCGGCTCCAATCCGGAACTTACCACCAGACAGAAACATACGAGAGAATGCTTTGTGGTTTTGGAAGACGGTGCGGATCCCGCAAAAGTGGAAGAAGCAATCAAGACAATGCCCAACTATTTTGCAGATTATGATACCACGGTACATTTCATCAGCGAAGAAGAATTAAAGGCAAACCACAGCGGTATTCCTCACGGCGGATTTGTAATCCACAGCGGAAAAACCGGCTGGAATGACGAGAATACGCATGTCATCGAGTACAGCCTGAAGCTGGATTCCAATCCTGAATTTACGTCTTCCGTTTTGGTTGCATTTGCAAGAGCGGCTGCACGTATGGCAGGTGAAGGCCAGACCGGATGCAAGACGATTTTCGATGTGCCTCCTGCATATTTAAGCAGTTTAAGCGGAGAGGAAATCCGTGCGCATCTTCTGTAATATCCGGATATTTCTGTAACGCTATGTTGAAGCAATCAAAGCCGCTTATGATATGAGAACTTCCGCTTAAGAAGGCGGCAGGTTTGAAGGCGGTATCTGGTAAAACAGTGTAAATAAGGCGGGGCGGTAGGGAATACCGCCCCTGATTTATGTATTCCGCGCGGAGTGACTGACGGGGTGACTGACGGAGTGACGGTATGAAAGATTTTCCGGCATATGTATATTATCCCCTGCAGTGGACCTGGGGCATTATTCAGAATGTTGTGGGTCTGGTGATTTATGTTGCGAATTCGGGGAGAACGAGGTTTCGCTACGGCCGGAGTTTCGGTACTTTCTGGAAAAGATACGATTCGATGTCCATGGGGATGTTTATTTTCCTGGCACAGAATCTGGAAGTCTGCGATCTGGAGGATGAAAACAGTGTGGGAAGCCAGGTGGCGGTACACGAGTACGGACACACTTTTCAGTCGCTGGCACTCGGACCGTTTTATCTGCCGGTAATCAGTATGGTTTCCGGAATCTGGTGTATGATCCCGTTTTTTGTTAAAATGCGGGAAAAGAAAGGAATCTCGTATTACATTCTGTACACGGAACGCTGGGCGAATCATCTCGGACGGCGCGTTACAAAGCGGATTCCTCACGGATACTGGGAGACACATAAAAGACCGGCAAAGAAAACAGACGGGGAAAATATCCCGGAGAGGCTCAAAAAAAGCAATAAAGAGCAATAAAAAGCAATAAAGAGCAATAAAAAAGCAATAAAGAGCAATAAAGAGCAATAAAAGAGCTATACAGGAGCAGTTTATGTACAACGATTTATTTCACATCGGAAAACTTACGATTCACGGATACGGGACAATGATTGCCGTCGGCGTTTTGGTGGCAGTCGCTGTCGCGATTTTTCGCTGCAAGAAAAAGCAGATTGACCCGGAACCGATTCTGGACCTTGTTCTGATCGCCCTAATCGGCGGTTTCCTCGGCGGGAAACTGTTGTTTATTCTTGTGAGCGTCATTGACGATCCGAAAGCATTTGCCCAGAATCCGACGGCCTATCTCGGCGGAAGCGGATTTGTGGTATACGGCGGAATTATTTTTGCGGTTTGTGTAGCCGTTGTTTATTTCAAAATCAAAAAAAAGGACTTTCTGACATACTGGGATATGATTATGCCGGAAGTTTCCATTGCACAGGGCTTCGGACGTATCGGATGTTTTCTTGCAGGGTGCTGTTACGGTGCTGTTACGCATTCTCCGATCGGTGTGGTTTTCCCGCAGGGAAGTCTGGCACCGGCAGGGGTTAAGCTTTGGCCGACACAGCTTATGATGAGTGCCGGGAATTTTATCATCGCGGGAATCCTGATTCTGGCGGCATATAAACTGAAGAAGCGCGGACAGATCGGTTCGCTTTATCTGATTCTCTATGCAATCGGAAGATTCGGAATCGAATTTTTAAGAAATGATCACAGAGGCGCGGTGGGAGTCTTTTCCACGTCGCAGTTCATCTCACTCTTTATTGTGGTTATCGGAATTGCGTTGTTTATCTGGAGAACGAAGGCTGAAGATAAGAAACCGGAAGATGAAAAACCGGAAGATAAGAAAAAGGATGAAAGCCTGAAAGTGAGCAAAGCGGAGTAAAATCCGGAGTAAGAAACAATAAGAAAATCCAAAACAGTAAAACAGGACAGAGATAAAACATGAAGCAGAAAATGAACTATAAAAAAGCAGGAGAGCTTTCCAACTGGCTCTTCATTGCCGCGGTTGCGACAATCGGAGGAACCCTGTTTTTCACCGGATGGACACAGCTTATCCTGTTTGTGCTCGGTGTGGGACTGATTGTATCGGGAATTGCGGTACGCGTGATTTACTGGAGATGTCCGCATTGTAAAAAAACACTGCATCTGGGTTTTCGGCAGGAACCGAAGGTTTGTCCGTATTGCAGAGGGAATCTTCTGGGTGAGGATACGGAGGACAGGTAGAGTTCGTAGCGAGAGCATGCCCGCAGAGGAAATATTCAATCGGGAGCGTTTGTATAAGTATGATATCCCGTACTTGCACATACATACTTTAATGTGGTAAACTAGGAAAGTATTTGGGCCTTGCCCGGATGCTTTCATTTTATTAGTTTTGAGTGTCTGTTCCGGGCGGAAGTATTCCGGAACGGAAATAGTTTTGAATTGACGGGAAACCGTCGGGAGGATGAAATGGGTGAATCAAGTTTATTGGAAATGCTGGCATTTGCCATATATTTGTGTCTGGTAATCGGCATCGGTATTTACTTCTTTATCAAGGGCCGGAAACAGACGGGTGACAAGGCATATTTCCTGGGCGGCCGTGCTATGAACGGCTGGGTTGCGGCGCTGTCTGCGGGTGCATCCGATATGAGTGCCTGGGTTTTAATGGGTCTGCCGGGTTCCATTTACCTTTGGGGTATGGGACAGGTCTGGATCTCCGTCGGACTTTTATGCGGTACCGTTCTGGCATGGATTTTTGTAGCTCCGAGACTTCGCAGAATGTCAATTCTTGCGGATGACTCGATTACGATTCCGCAGTTTCTGACCAAGCGTTTCAAAGAGTCGAATCCGACACTGCAGGTGGTAAGCGCCGTGATTTTTGCGGTTGCATACTGTATTTATTCTGCTTCGAGTATTGTGGCCTGCGGAAGCTTATTTAACAAGGTTTTCGGAATTCCGAGCCAGTACGCAATGATCGGTGCAACGCTGATTATTCTGTTCTATACGTTCCTCGGCGGTTTCAATGCGGTTTGCTGGACCGACTTTTTCCAGGGACTTTTGATGTTAATGGCTCTGATGGCTGCACCCATTGTAGCGGTTGTTGTAATGGAACAGCCCGGATTCATGCCGGTTGCACCGGTGGAAACTCCGGAAAATTACTACAATTTACTTTCTTCCGGTAAGTTTGACTGGGCTTCCGTGAAGGATATTTTAAGCGGCTTCGGCTGGGGTCTCGGATATTTCGGAATGCCTCACATTCTGGTTCGTTACATGTCAATCAAGTCTGAAAAGGAAATGAAAAAATCCAGAATTATCGGTTCTTTCTGGACCTTCTTAATTCTCGGCATGGCGAGCGTTGTTGCACTTGTTGCACATCAGTATCTCGGTGCATCCCTTCCTGCAGACGACAGAAGCCTTGTATTCATTACAATGGTACGTGCGCTTTTCCCGTCATTCCTTGCGGGTATTCTGCTTTCGGCGATTCTGGCGGCAAGTATGTCCACGGCGGACTCCCAGCTTCTTGCTTCGTCCTCCGCTTTTTCTTCGGACCTTTACAAGCCGGTATTTCGTAAGAACGCTTCCGATACGGAAATGCTCTGGGTCGGAAGAGGTGTGGTAGCGATTATTGCCATAATTGCCCTCTTTATCGCAATGAGCCCGAAATGTGCCGGAATCATGGCACTTGTAGAGTGTGCGTGGGCGGCATTCGGTGCGGCATTCGGTCCTACGATTATTCTGGCGCTTTTCTGGAAGAGATTCACGTTTAAGGGCGCGGTCGCCGGTGTTGTTTCCGGATTCCTGATGGATGCGTTCTGGTATATGTGCTTCTCCGGTTCCGTTGAGAGCCTGACCATTTTCAATACCGGACTTTATGAAATTATTCCGGGATTTATCGTAAGTCTGATTGTTGCCGTTGTAGTTTCCTTAATCGATAAGGCACCGTCAGACGATGTTGCGGAGATTGTGGACAAGGCAGCGAAGCCGATAGAGTAAGCTATACAATGAAAGAAAAATCTGAGAATAAAAAATCTGTTATTTCCCCGCTGTGTGTACTCGCAGCGGGGCTTTTATGGGGATGCATGGGACTGCTCGTGCGTTCCATGAATCCGTGCGGCTTTACTTCCATGGAGGTTGTAATCTTCCGTGCCATTGTAACAAGTATCCTGATGGCAGTTATTACGGCGATTTTCAAACCCGGAGAACTGAAGGTAAAGTGGAAGGATATCTGGTGCTTTCTCGGAACCGGTATTGCAAGCATGGTATTCTTTAATTTCTGTTATTTTTCCTGTATGAAATATACGACGCTGTCGGTGGCGGCGATTCTTCTGTATACGGCGCCGGCTTTCTTAATGGTGATGTCGGCGATAATCTTTAAAGAGAAGTTTACCTTGATGAAGGTGCTGTGCCTTCTGGCAACATTCGCAGGCTGTGTGCTCGTAAGCGGGGGACTGCCGATTCCGGGATTCACCGGATTGAACACGGTAACGGATGCTTCGACCGCGCTGAGTCTGCCGGGACTGCTTCTCGGTCTCGGTGCGGGCTTCGGATACGCGCTGTACAGCGTATTCAGCCGCTTTGCCATTAAGCGTGGTTATTCCTCATTTACGATTACAACATATACGTTCTGGTTTGCAACGCTTGGCTGTGCACCGTTTATAAACTGGCCGCATTTTATCGGAACAATAGGAAAAAGTGCCGGAAAATTACCGTTGTTTTTGCTGCTAACGATTCTTACGACAATTCTGGCGTACCTTCTTTACACGAAGGGACTGGAAGGGATGGAAAACGGGATGGCCGGGATTATTGCTTCGATTGAGCCGGTGATGGCGAGCATTGTGGGTGTGGTGGTGTTTCATGAGAAACTGACGGTCATGGGCATCATCGGAATGGTGCTTGTACTGGGAGCGTGTGCGCTGGTGAGCCTGCCGGCACGGAAGAAAGCCGCCGGCTGAGATTTTCGACCAGAATAATGCGTCCATACTGTTAGCACTCGTTTTGAATGAGTGCTAATTTTTTATTGACTTTTAATTTACGGGGGACTATACTTACTTTTGTGGGTAAAGAGTCCCGCATTTCATAAAAAATAATGTGCGCCGGATGCCGTTTCAGGCACGTACGACGCCAATCAGGAAAGGAAGTACATAGATATGGCAGCAAAAAAAGGTTCTTTATCAATCAACAGTGAAAACATATTTCCGATTATCAAGAAATGGCTGTATTCCGACCACGACATCTTCGTTCGTGAGTTAATTTCCAACGGATGCGATGCGATTACAAAACTGAAAAAACTTGAGATGATGGGAGAGTACGAAGCACCGCTTGACTATAAGGCGCGGATTAACGTTATCGTAAGCCCCGAAAAGAAAACCATGACCTTTACCGATAACGGTCTCGGAATGACTGCGGACGAGGTTGAGGAATACATCAACCAGATTGCGTTCTCCGGTGCTACCGATTTCATTGAAAAATACAAGGATAAAGCCAATGATGACCAGATCATAGGTCATTTCGGGCTGGGATTTTATTCCGCATTTATGGTTTCCGACAAAGTAACGATTGATACACTTTCCTATAAAGCCGATGCGAAACCGGTTCACTGGGAGTGTGACGGCGGAACCGAATTTACGATGGAAGACGGTGACAAGGCGGAAGTCGGAACCACGATTACCCTTTATTTAAACGAGGATTGTCTTGAGTTTGCGAATGAATACCGTGCGAGAGAGGTATTGAAAAAGTACTGTTCCTTCATGCCGACCGAGATTTATCTTTATACCGAAAAGCAGTATGCCGAGGAGCAGGAGGAACTTGCGAAGAAGGCGGCAGCCGGAACGGGCAGCGAAGACACTACCGAGGGTGAAGGCTGGAAGGAGCTGGATGCCGACGGAAAGGCCGAAAACGCAGGCGAAGGTACTGACGGAAACGAAGGCGAAGAAGGAAAGAAAGAAGCGGATGCAGCCGGAGCAGAAGAGAAAAAAGACGAAAAGCCCGCAAAACAGCCCGAAAACGACACGAATCCCCTCTGGACCAGGAATCCGAGTGAGTGTGAAAAAGAAGACTATCTGAAATTTTACAGAAAAGTGTTCAATGATTACAAGGAGCCGCTTTTCTGGATTCATCTGAATATGGATTATCCGTTCAACTTAAAGGGAATTCTGTATTTCCCGAAAATCAACATGGAGTACGAATCCATTGAAGGTACCATCAAGCTTTATAACAACCAGGTATTTATCGCGGATAACATCAAAGAGGTTATACCGGAATTTCTCCTTCTTTTAAAGGGCGTCATTGACTGTCCGGATCTGCCGCTTAACGTATCCAGATCCGCACTGCAGAATGACGGCTTTGTGAAGAAGATTTCCGATTACATTACAAAGAAGGTTGCGGACAAGCTTTCCGGCATGTGCAAAACCCAGAAGGACGAATATGAAAAATACTGGGATGACATTGCACCGTTCATCAAGTTCGGCTGCTTAAAGGATGATAAGTTCTGCGAGAAGATGAATGATTACATTCTTTTCAAGAACATTGACGATCAGTATATGACGCTTCCCGAATGTCTTGAAGTGAAGCCGATTGATACGGAGAATGAGGAAGATTCCGAAAACAAGGCCGACGAGGACAAAGCTGCAGATGCGGAGAATACGGAAAAGGCCGATGACGACAAGGCGGATGGCAGCGGAAATGCAGATGGTGCTGACAATGAAGAAGGTGCCGGCGATGCTGAAAACACAGAAGAAAAGAAGGATAAGACCATCTACTATGTAACGGATATGAATCAGCAAAGCCAGTACGTCAACATGTTCCGCAAGGCAAAAATGGATGCCATCGTTTTGACGCATCAGATTGATATTCCGTTCATCAACCAGCTGGAGAGCAAGAATGAGGGCGTGAAATTCAAACGAATCGACGAGGACTTCGGTGACGCATTTAAGGCTAAGACTTCCGCGAAGGCAGCAGAGGAAATGAAAGCCCAGGAGGAAGAACTCGGCAAGCTCTTTAAGAAGATTACGAAGAAAGAGAACGTTACCGTAAAACTTGAGAAACTGAAGAATAAAGAGATTTCCTCCATGATTACCGTATCCGAGGAAAGCCGCAGAATGCAGGATATGATGAGAATGTATTCCATGGGCGGCGACATGGGCGGTTTCGGAAAAGAAGGACAGACGATGGTGCTCAATGCCAACAATAAACTTGTTCAGTACGTGCTTGAGCATAAGGAAGGTGAAAATGTAAATATCATCTGCGAACAGCTCTTTGATCTTGCGATGCTTCAGCATGCACCGCTTGAGCCGGAAGCAATGACGAAATTCGTTGCAAGAACCAATAAGATCATGCTGCTTTTGGCGGAGTGATTTTTTGGACCACGGGGACAGTCCCCCTGTTCCACGGGGACAGTCCCTTTGAAACAAAAGATAAAGCAGGGCAGGGAGATTTTCCCGGCCCTGTTTTTATATTGATGAGAAAAAGAATAAAGTTGATGAATTTAAAAAAACAGATGAAAAAAAAGCCTGTATGTTGTAAAATTATATTGCGATTTTTTGTGGATTTTTTCATTTAAATTAAATTGGAAAAGAATTGAAGAAAATGAAAAGCGAAAGAGAATCGAAAGGATTTTTTATTAAAAAAGAAGGGGGATCAGACAAATGAGAAAAATGAAAAAAATCTTTTCTGCATTTGCATTTCTGCTGTCGGTAGTTGCAGCCGGACTGATTTATATTCCGGCAAGCGCAGCGGGAGATGTAAAAATCAACTCGACCAATTTTCCGGATTCAACTTTCCGGAGCTATGTTTCCACGAATTTTGATACCGACAAAAACGGGTCTCTGAGTTCAACGGAAATTGCGAATGCAACGCGGATTGACCTGCTTGGCAAGACTGCCGTTAAGAACATTAAGGGAATTCAGTATTTTACTTCCCTTAACTATCTGGATTTAACGGGTACATATGTCACAAGCATGGATTTAAGCAAAAACACGCAGCTGACAAAGTTATACTGCAATACCAGGCTGACGAGCCTGAATGTAAGTAAGAACACAAAACTTGAAGTTCTTTTCTGCTCAGGGCTGACAAGTCTGGATGTAACCCAGAATACGAAACTGCAAAGGCTTTCCTGCTCGTTTAAAGGCGGACAGTATTCCAAACTGAATATCAGTAAAAATACAGAGTTAACTTATCTGGATACATATTATGTGAAAGATCTGGATATAACCAAAAATACCAAATTACAGACCGTTTACCTTTCACACATATCCGGAACCGTGGATTTCAGTAAGAACAGTGAACTGGTTTCATTAATGTATCTCTCAAGTCCGATTACAAGTGTGGATCTTAGTAAAAATACGAAACTGGAACGTTTATATCTGAATGATAACAAGCTCAAAAGTCTTGATGTAAGCAAAAATACGCTTCTGTACGTTTTGGATTGCGGGTATAATAACCTGACAAGTCTGGATGTAAGCAAGAATACAAAACTTGATACTTTAATCATTTCCGATAATCAGATTAAAAGTATCAATGTTTCGAACAATAAGGCGTTATGGGCACTTTATGTCGGCAATAATAACCTGTCAAGTCTGGATGTAAGCAAGAATACGGAGCTGAGAACTATATGCTGCCATGGCAACAGTTTGACTTCCATAAATCTGAAAAATAACAAAAAACTTGAGAGGTTTGAATGTCATAATAATAAAATCACCAGTCTGGATCTGGAAAATAATACCATGCTGGATAAACTGCTCTGCTATGGCAATTCGATCAGCAAACTGAATATTTCGACCAATCCGGGCTTAATTGAAGCATACAAAAAAGGAACAAAAATTGAGCCGGGTGTTTATTATTCATTCTCCTGGGTTAACAAATTTGATTCCAATACCGAAGGAAAGTATCTGAAGAATGAAGATTACGGATACAGGTACATCATTTATAAAAAGGGTATGAAAGTCACAACAGACGGAAAACCCCTTCCCATCACGCTTACCAGTACGAGCGGAGGAAATGTTAAAATCGCCTGGGAGACATTCAGCAAAAACGGAAAAAATGCTGTAAAATATGAAATCTATAAGAAATCAGGAAGCAAATGGAAAAAAATAGGAACAACGACCGGTCTTAGCTATAAAGATTCTTCAGCAATACCGGGTGATCCGAACACCTATACCGTACTTGCGCTTGATTCGGACGGAAAGGCAATGAGCGGATACGGAGACGGTACATCGATTTCCTTCCTTGCAGATGCAATTCCGGTTACCGTGACAAACAAAGCGGCCGGCATTTTAGTTCAGTGGAACGGCGTTGTCGGTGCCGATAAATACGAGATTTTCCGCAAGACGAAAAAGGGATCCTGGGAAAGACTTGCTGCTACCACAAACCTGCAGTATTCCGATAAGAAAGCAGTATTCAGCACTGCATATATTTACACCGTACGTGCAAAGACCAGGAAAGGCAATTACAGTACCAAATACGGAAACGGAACCTCCATTACCCGCTTTGTTTCCGGTCCTGAAATCACCCTTGACAATATCGCAAAAGGGGTTGAAGTCAGATGGAAAGCGATGAGCAATGCAGAAAAATACCGTGTCTATGTTAAGAATGCGGACGGCAGCTGGAAGAGAATTGCAATTGTAACCGGAAAATCCTACGTTGATAAAGACGTTGCAAAAGGAAAGAAATATACTTATGCGGTAGTCGGTCTGGATTCCAACGGAAAAGCCATGAATGATTACGGTAAAGGCGTAAGCATCACGAGAAAGGTTGTTTCACCTACATCCGTAGTTGCAACCGTAAAATCCTCCGGCATAAGAACGGAATGGAGTGCAGTATCCGGTGCGGCAAGCTACAAAGTATACAGAAAGACCGGTACAACAAGCTGGAAAGCGATAGGAACCACATCGGGAACCAGCTATATCGATAAGAGCGTGACAACCGGTACCTATTATTATTCCGTTGTTGCCCTTAATTCGAGAGGAAAAGCATTAAATGATTACGGCAACGGCGTAAAGGTTAAGTTTACAGCGACATCTACCAAGTCTTCGACAACGAAGAAAGGATTTGCAGAGGAAGAACTTCTCGGTGAAGGTATTGTGGAAGAAATCCTTGAGGATGAAGCAGTAGAAGTAATCGAGGAAGAATCCGAAGAGGAAATCGGCGAAGAAGATTCCGAAGAAGAACTCAGTGAAGAGGATTCCGAAGAGGAAATCGGCGAAGAAGATTCTGAAGAAGAACTCAGTGAAGAGGATTCCGAAGAAGAGATCGGCGAAGAGGATTCCGAAGAAGAAGTCAGTGAAGAGGATTCCGAAGAAGAGATCAGCGAGGAAGATTCCGAAGAAGAGATCAGCGAGGAAGATTCCGAAGAAGAAATCGTTGAGGAAGAAACCGACGAAGAGACTTCCGAAGAAGAGATTGGCGAGGAGACTTCCGAAGCAGCACCGGCGGATTCCGTTGATGAGGAAGCAACCGGGGATGTAATTCCGGATGAGGTTTCCGAAACAGAAACTGCAGAAGAAGTAATTACCGCTGAAAGCGACGCGGAATAAAGATTCGTCAGCATATGGAAATGGCAGCCGGGCAGGTTATGTACCCTGCCCGGTTTTTTCGTGTTCCTATGAGCCCACGGGGATCCATGGGGGGTCCACGGGGACAGTCCCCGGTGGATGCTGTCCCATAAACGGGGCTCGATTCGGCGGGGACTGTCCCCATCACTTCCCCCCGTCACTTTCCCGTCACTTGCCGCCTCTTGAGAACGGATGAAATGTAATATATAATTATAATCGGAACGGATTTTGCTAAGGCCTTTTGAAAAAGGGGAGGTTAAGGAAATGAAGAGAATGAAACAGTGGCTTTTCGGGATCGGAACTCTTATGTCCGTTGTTGCGGCGGGGATTCTTTATATGCCTGTAAAAGCGGCAGGAAACGTGGCAGTTAACGAGAAGAATTTCCCGGATCCGGTACTCCGGGATTATATTTCGAGTCATTACGACAAGGATTATGACAGATCATTGAATGACACGGAAATTTCGAAGGCGACATCAATCTGGTTAACCGGAAGTTCCATCGAAAAATCCCCGCTGTCGAACTTAAAAGGAATTGAACTTCTTCCGAATCTGGAGTCCTTAGTCATCAGTAACTCCCTGGTGAAAAGTGTCGATATAAGCCACAATCCGAAGCTGACGCTCTTTAGATGTGATGGATGTCCGATTATGGAAATTGACGTAAGTAAAAATACGAATCTGAAATCTTTGAATTGCGAAGATTGTAAACTGACAAAACTGACAATCGGGAAAAAGGAATTCTTAAAGGAAATCAGATGCTCGAATAACCGGCTGACAACCCTGGATGTCAGCAATCTTCCGAATTTGGAAGATCTGTTTTGCGAAGAAAACCGGATTGCAAAACTGAATGTAAAAAACTGTGTTAATCTGTCGTACTTATATTGTTACGGGAATAAGCTTCAGTCATTGGACGTAAGCAATAATAAATGGCTGTATGAGTTAGAGTGTTCGGGAAACGAGATTACCACTCTGAAATTGTATTTATCCGAGGATTCAACTCTTCGGTATTTAATATGCGGCGAAAATAAAATCAGTTCTCTGGATGTCAGCGTATGTCCGGAACTGGAGGTATTGGTTTGTGAAAAAAATCAACTTACCGCTCTGGATGTAAGTAAGAATCCGAAGCTGAATATTCTGGTGACCGGGTATAACCGTCTGACCAAACTGAATGTGAGTGCGAATCCGGAGTTAGAGTCTTTTTGTTGTCAAAATAACCAGCTGACCAAACTTGATTTATCGAAAAATCTGAAATTATATACATTGCTTTGCAGCGGAAACAAGCTGACACAGCTGGATTTGTCAAAAAATACCGAGATGAACCAGCTTGGCTGCATGTATAATAATATAAGCAGTCTGGATGTCAGTAAAATGCCGTATCTTTTATATCTGAGCTGTGCCGGAAATCAAATCGGTTCCCTCGATGTAAGCAATAATTTGAGACTGAGTGTTTTAAACTGCGGTGCCAATCCGATTAAAAAACTGGACATTTCAAATCAGTATTACCTCACGAAAGCCTATAAAACCGGCGGTGTGGTTCCGGAAGAATTTCTTGAGTACAATTATGAAACAATTGATAAAAAAACCATGAACGCCAAGTACCTTGAGGATCAGACTGTAATCATGGGTGCGAGCTGTATTATTTATGATAAAGGTCTGGATATCAGTTACCTTGGGAAGCCGGTTAAACTGTCTTTATCTGCTGTATCCGGCGGGGTTAAGATCTCATGGGACGCTTATAATCACGCTGAAAAATACGCCGTTTATAAAATAGATGCCGACGGAAAGAAACAGAAAATTGGTACGACGAGAGGGCTTACGTACAAGGATTCTTCGGCAACACCGGGAGACCCCAACCTGTATTCCGCAGTGGCGGTTTCCGATGCCGGTTATGAAATGACAAAAATCGGAAAAGGTACTCCGATTTCTTTTACCGGCGATCCGGTTGCGTTGAAACTGACAAGTAAAGCCGCAGGCGTTCTGGTAAGCTGGGATAAGGTGGAAAATGCAGCAAAATATCAGATTTACCGCAAGAAAGAAGGCGGTTCCTGGGAAAAACTTGCGACCACAACGTCCCTTCAGTATTCCGATAAAAAGGCGATATACAGCGAAACATACCGCTACAGTGTAAGAGCGCTGACGGCAAAAGGAAATTATATCAATAAGTACGGCAACGGAAAGAAAATCACCTATCTGGTTACCGGACCGAAGCTTACCCTGACCAATTACGAGGACGGAATTGAAATCAGCTGGAAACCTATGACCAATGCCGTAAAATACCGTGTATATCTGTACAACGGTTCAACGGGATTATGGGAAAGAATCGCAATTGTAAAGGGAACTTCCTATACAGATCAGTTTAAAAATGCAGGAATATCAAGAACTTACGCAGTAGTCGGACTGGATTCGGGAGACCGTGCCATGAATGCCTACGGCGCGGGTACATCCATTACCCGGAGCAATGCTTTTGTGGGATTGGAAGTCGCAAGCACAATAGATGGTGTGCAGTTATCCTGGAGTAAATACGTCCCGGCCGCATCGTACCGCGTATACCGGAAAAACGATGCCGGTAAGTGGGTTAAGCTTGCAACGGTTTCCGGGTGTAATTTTACGGATGCGGAAGCTGTGGTAAAAGCAGAAAATATTTATTCCGTAATCGCAGTGGCATCGGACGGAACGGCTCTGACCGGACACGGAAGAGGAATGACCGTTAAGTTTGTTATTCCGACTACGCCTGTAGTCGGAACAGTAAAATCGTCCGGCATCAGACTTGACTGGGAGCCGGTTTGCCAGGCAGCGGGATATAAGGTTTACAGAAAGACCAAATCAACGGACTGGGCTGCAATCGGCAGTACGTCCGGGCTTAGTTATTCCGATAAGTCCGTGGAATCCGGAAAGACATACTATTATACGGTAGTTGCTCTTGACGACAACGGAAAGGCTTTGAATGCAAAGGGCGACGGTGTTCAGATTAAGTTTACCGCGACATCGGGCACGAAGACTTCGGCGAAGAATGCATTCAGTGACGAAGAACTCCAGGGCAGCGGAATTGCGGAGGAGGAAATTTTAGAGATTCCGG
>JAILAD010000001.1 GCA_024681795.1 Lachnospiraceae bacterium
GATTTTGCGACAATAACCGTTTTATGGAAATTTCCGAAATCACCGAAGAACAGTTCCCGCTTTGCCTGCGTATTTGTCGAATCAAGGCTGTCATAAACATACAGTCTGTCAAGCATACCACTTATTTTTTTTGTATGTACCATCTCTTTCAGACAAAGAGCGATTCCCGCTTTCGAAATAATATCCGACGATTCGGAAAGCTTATATCCCCTGTTCCTGACGGACTCAATCGGATACCCTTCCTTCTTCAGCTCGTTTATTCCCTTCCAGATTGCCGTTCTGGAAAGATTATAAATCTCCGCCAGGCTTTCGCCGGATATATATTTACCTTTTGCCTCTTCCAGGGCCTGTATTATTTTTTCTTTTGTATTCATAATTTCCATCCGTGCTTATCAATTCTGTTTTATTTTGCCTGTTTTTTTCAATCTCTCTTTTATCCGTCCCATCTCATGTCGACAATCGGATCCCTGCAAACCGGATCCTCTAAAATACGTGCCAGTTCCGGTTTCATGTTTCCGTTTTTGTCAAACATTGACACATTGTTCTCAAATTCATCCTCGGTAAAAGTTCCCCAGTTCCAAATATGGGACAAGTATACGCCGTCAAACCCAAGTTTTTTCGCCCATCTGATAAAATCCGGAATCTCTTTATAGTTGGCCTTTTGAACAATCATATTGACTATGACCTCGTCCACCTTCCCTTCCTTTCGAAGTCCGGAAAGAAATTCCATGTTTTTCATCAGACGGTCAAAATTCCCACCGCACCTTACTTTTTCGTAAGTTCCTTTCGTTGCGGCATCAATTGAAACCGAAAAGCGTAAGGAATCATATTTCCCTTCCATCTTTTCCCACTCCTGCGGAGTAAATAGCGTGCCGTTGGTCATGACAGAGATACTGTTTCTTTTCACAATGCCGTCATACAGAATACGTCTGTAACTCGGGGAAAGAAATGTCTCTCCGCTCGCCCCGATTACCAAACTGTCAGTCTTCTCAAGCCACCCTGATTTCAAAAGGGCCTGCGTACAGGCATCAATCTCCCTTTCCGTTTTTTCATCGTTTTTAGCATGAATGCTTTTCCTGCAGGACGGACAATGAAGATTGCAGGTGTAATCGTTTGCAATCTTTATAATATCCGGATGATCCGTGTTTTCTGAAATATCCTTACGCCTCAGTAATTCGGTACCGTCTTCGTTTGCATTAAATTTCCGGCATAAATCCCTCGAGCAGAACGTATAGGTATTGTTTATTACCGAAAGGCGAATAATCCCGGCAAGCGTCGATTCCCAGATTCCTCTGCAGTCCGTCACACCGGCATTGCCAAGGCTTATATCCAGATAATCGGGACATCCGCAAAGCCTTGTTGTCCCTTTCGGTCCGATCCATAAAGTCTTTAACGGGGTATCGCACAAGCAGCCGTTTTGCCTTTTGTCAAAATACACTGCCCTCATATAAAGGGATGCCATCGTGTGCGTTTTCAATTCCTCCACGGTAATTACTTTTTCCGCAAGTGCCGGATAATCCGTTCTGAATTTTACCGCTTCCGAAACATCATAAAAACAGATATATTCATACTTTTCATATAAGCTTTTTTTCGCTGAAATCTGAGGAATGCTTTCCGCAATTCCGAAAAACAGACAGGATAAATAAATCAGTCTGCTGCCGCTTGGCTTTCTGTTTCCCGGCAGATGTCTGCTGAAACGGTTTCCGTTTGTATAAACGGAGCGGCCTTTTAACAGTTCCCCGTACCTCTCCCTTGGCAGGATTTTTCCGTGCCTTGCCGCATAACCGAACAGGACGGCTTTCAACCTGCTTTTAAAACTTCCGGGATACGACAAATATGCAATTCTGCAATTTTTCCTGTCATCCAGCAGGAAAAACGTATCTTCCGCAAAAAACCATTCCTTCCCGTATTTTAACCCTTGTCCGTCCATAATCACCTGCGCTGATTGGCGGTCATAGGTGCAGCAGATATACAGTTCGTATTTTTTCACGGGAAACAGGCTTTCATCTTCCAATACCGTTGAATCTTTAATACCAAGCTTTTCCCGGAAAATATAAAGATAATCCGCAACGGCTTTTTCACTGTTTTTTCCGATCCCGACCGTGAGGACGTTTTTTGCGTTTTTAATTGTCGATTCAATTCCCATTTTTTATCCCCGAAAGTCCTGATTTCAACCGGATTACAATTCCGTCTGCATTTCTCCTTACGTTTTTTCCCGTCTGCATTTTAAGGACGGGCCGTAAAATATTTTTCGCTGTCATAATTGCCTTCGTCAAGAATACGCATATACCCGTATTCTTCATTCCGGCTGTGTTTATAAAGATTACTTAAAAATCCCACCGACGATTTCACGGCAAGCAGGCCGTCACATAAACTCAGCGTATACATATCCCTTGCAATTTCGTATCCGAGAAGATAATGATGGAATTTTCTGCTGCTTTCGGTAAAGGCCACGGATTTATCCCCGTCACTCCTGAAAACATCCGAAAACATCAATAATTCCGTACTGCCGATGGAATTTCTGATTTTTTCACACACGGATAAATCATCCGTTGCAAGAAATACCGCCTTATATTCCCCTGTATCAATCGCATTCTTTATCTCCGTAATCATCCGGTCCGCATCGATAAATACCGGGTGATTATGATATCCCTGCTTATAATCCGTTCCTCTGTAATGAACGCCTAAAATCTTTCCCCCGTTTTCTTTAACTTTCTTTATTATATCCGTTGCTTCACCGGTAATTTCAGGTTTTAAAACCAGATATTTTTTTACTATCGGCGAACAGACACTAAGAATCCTCTCATCGGTATAATTCCCGGTACGATATGCGTTCAGATCGTACAATTCCCTTATCGTCTGCATCTGGTGGTATTCGCCGTAACAGACATTTAACGCACTTTTCTCATCATACATATCCCCGACGGGCAAAAAATAATACTCCCACGGATTACTGATTTCCCTGCTTTTTTCCTCATCATAATATACAAATTTTTCGGTAAGGACTATTTTCGGAGCAAACCCGTGCTCCTGTGCATAAAGCAGATAGCAGATAATAAACCGTATCGTGGCACAGAATCCGTCGTGATCACAGTTTTCTTTTATCACATAGACGATATTTCCGTAATCAGTCGTGCCGTTATGCCGGATCTTGATATAATCGGCGTTTTCATCATAAGCCGATACTTTTTCTATATACGTTTCATCTCTTTGGATGACTCGTTTTAAAGTATGCAAAAGAAGTTGAAAACCCGATGCTTTTTTTGTATTTTTACTCATTCGACAATACCCGTTTTATTTGTTATACTCTATCGTCCACTTCAGTACCGGTGCACATACGCCGGGTCGTTTTGAAGGCCAGAAAGGCGAGTCACTTAATCCTCCCTGTATATTAAGTTTCAGACACGGAGAATCCTCTTCCGGATTAACAAGCCACTGTATATAATGCAGACTGGCGGAGAAATAAATATAGTATTCTCCTTCGTTCAGAAAATGATTCGGAATTTCACCCGTCAGTATATTTATCCCCTGTTTAACGTTTCTGTCCTCATGATAATCATCCGTCAGGTACGACCAGTACAAAAGGATTCCGTCCGAATTATAAAGAGCATATCCGCTAGTAAAAGCGTGATGAACCTTTTTCATATTCAGTTCAATCCGGACAAAGACGGATTCGTCATTTCCGACCGGACGGGATAGTTCATGTCCCTCTTTATCAACCAGCGAATAATCCAGTAAATCAAAAAACTCGTTATCATAGTGGGAAAGATTGTCAAATGATTTCCTGTCATACAGATTCTGCTGATACCGGTTAATGCATTTCTCAATATCATCCTGCAGAACAATTTTTCCGTGATCCAGCAGAATCCCGTTTTTACAGAGTGTTTTCACAGCATTCATCCGGTGGCTGACGAAAAGAACCGTCCTTCCCTGCTTACTGCTTAAGTCATTCATCTTTCCCAGCGCTCTTTTCTGAAACTCCGCATCCCCTACGGCAAGCACTTCATCCGCTATCAGAATATCGCTGTCAAGATGCGCCGCAACGGCAAACGCAAGTCTGACATACATACCGCTGGAATACCTTTTCACGGGAGTGTCAATATGCTCGTCAATCTCACTGAATGCGATGATTTCATCGATTTTTTCATTGATTTCCGCACGCTTCATACCGAGGATGGCACCGTTTAAATAAATATTTTCGCGTCCCGTCATTTCCGGATGAAAACCGGTTCCGACTTCCAAAAGGCTGGCCACGTTTCCCTTAATGCCGATTCTGCCCTTTGTAGGTGCGGTAACACGGCTGATAACCTTTAAAAGCGTTGATTTTCCGGCTCCGTTTTTTCCGATGATGCCGACTCTGTCGCCCTGATGAATTTCAAAACTGATGTCATCCAGTGCCCAGAATCCCGTCCGGTCTCCGGGATTTTCGCCGATTTTCATCGTTTTATCCTCCCACCCCGTCTTTCGGGATATCCACGATATGACATCCGTATAAAGCATTCCCGTATTGATTTGTCCGAGTCTGTAGTATTTCCCTACATTTTCCGCCTTAATCGCAATCTCTTCCATAACACTTCCCAGAATCTTATAAATGTCCGCAATGATCTATATAACATCCACAAATACTTTTTCGTTTTTATTAAACAGCAACAGTCCGGCAATAAGAAAAACCAGTGTACAGCCGACACTGTACAAAATCATGTACAAAGAAATCTCTCCCGTACCGAAACAGACTTTCCGGATGCATTCCAAGACCGCGGTAACCGGATTCAGGATAAAAATAATCCGGAATCTTCCCGACACCTCGGAAAGCGGATATACAACCGGTACCGCATACATAAACATGGAAAGGAAAAATTCAAGAGCCTTCGCCAGATCCCGGTACTTCGTGGTAACGGATGAAATCATAAGTCCGAGGCCGGTTGCCATGAGCACGGTCCAGAGGATAATAAACGGGAGAAACAATAACCGGACAGAGAAAAAATCCGGATATCCGTTGAACATATAGACAATATAGATTATCGAAAACAACGCAAACTGAATTAAAAATTTAATCAGTTCACCGAAAATCACGGAAATCGGCACGGTAAGTCTCGGAAAATACACTTTCCCGAAAATGTCTTTATTGTTATAAAATACCCTCGCCTGACTTACCAGAAGACTGCTGAAGAAGGACCAGAATATTGTTCCCGCAAAATAAAACAAAACGGGCGGAATTCCGTCTGTACCAAGAGATGCCACATGTCGGAAAACAATAATAAACATAACGGTGGTAAATACCGGCTGGAACAGATACCATAGCGGTCCGAGAATAGTCTGTTTATAAGTCGTTGCAATATCTCTTTTGACAAAAAGAAAAATCAGATCCCGGTACTCCGTAATCTGTTTCAAATCGAAAGTAAACGGGCTCTGTTTTGATTTTATGACGGTGTCCCAGTTATAATCATCAAAATTCATTGCTTATCCCACAGTTCGTTATAGTAATTCGCACGGTTTTGAATGCCTCATTTTGTATGTCTTTTATCTGATCCGGTTTATTTCCGATTCCGCCTTTCGGAAATCCTTTCCTTTTAAAGCCCTGTAAACACCTTGAAAGCGTGCCTCAAGACAGTCCTCTTCTATTTCACAGCAGCTTAATACGTTGTCGGCAGTTTCTTTTGCAAGAATATGAAATGCTTCCGAATCATCCGTTGCAAGCAGTTTAAGCATTACAATGTATCCGGCCAGTTCTCTGAATGTTTCCCGATAAGTTTCAAAGACTCCTCTTTGAATCAGCTCATCGCGAATTGCAAAAAGTGCATAAGTACAATCAAGAACATTCCGGTTCGCATTTCCGTGAAGACTTTTCCTGTCTCCGACCCTGTAATCGACGAATACCTTGTTTAAAAACAAAATCCTATTTGCCGAAACCGTGGTGATCCGCGAAAAGTATTCATCGTTGGTATTTTTCAGTTCCTGAAAGCGGATACCCGCTTTTTTTAAGAATTCCGCCTTATAAAATTTATTCCACGGCATTCCGTGATCCGACTGAAACAGCCTGCCGGAAATGTCGTTCGGGGAAATCACCCGGTTCATCGGCACCCTGAGTGTTTTGGCCGAGTAGTCAACACGGATTTTTTTTCCTTCGGAAATTTTGTCATATCCGAATAAAATGATATCCGGTCCGTGTTTTAACATGGCACGGACAAGTGTCCGGATCATTTTCTTATGTAAAAGGTCGTCCGCATCAAAAAAAAGAAGATATTCTCCTTTTGCCGCTTCCATACCGAAGTTTCTGGCTGCTCCGGCTCCCCGGTTCTCCCGGGAAAATATCCTTATCCGGCTGTCTTTTTGCATCTGTTTTTTCAGTATTTGCGGGCTTTCGTCCGTCGAACCGTCATCAACGCAGAGAATTTCAAGATTACCGTATGACTGCTCCGTCACGGAGCACAGGGATTCTTCAAGATATTTTTCCGCATTGTAAACCGGTATGATAATACTGACTAACGGTTCATTCGCTTGATCAGACATTTTTTAACCTTCGAAATAATAAAGATTGACCGCTTCATCCTGCACAATGAAAGCAGAATTACAATAATTTCCGCAACGGAAGTTCTTTCCGTCCTTCGGTACTTTGGGAAACTTTTCAGAATATACCGTATGATTTTCCGGTATTTCCGGTCCTCCGTTACCCGCCCGATAACGGAAAGGTTCTCCTCATTCATGACCCCGATGCTGATATTTTCAAAAATATAGGTATTTATTCCGTAAAAATAAACCTTGGAAATATGGTGTACTGCCGCCTGCTTCAGGTATTTATCCCGAATTTGTGCGGAAAGACGCAGATTTGCTTTCAGCAGTTTGTTAATTCCGGTAAATGCCTTTTCCTGAAATACGGTGGTAAGACTTCCTTCACGCACCCTGTATCCGTACAGGATTTCATTCACATATTCTATTCGGGCGTCATTATCGGTAAAATACCGGATGCAGAACAGACTGTCTTCACAGGTGGAAATACCCTCATCAAACAAATGCTTTATTTTTTCCCTTACATAAAGCTTGTTCCAGAGAATACAGAGTAAGTCCTGCCGGATCATTTCGTATATTTCCGTTTCGTCACTGCCCCTTGTAAGATTATGGTCGGTAATTTTTTTGTTTTTTATTTCCCGGTATCCGCAGACAGCCATGTCGGAATTACTCTTTTTCACGGCACAATGAAGTTTTTCGAGAAAAGTCCGGTCAATGCGGTCGTCTGCATCAATAAAACCGATATATTTCCCCGTTGCCTTTTCAATTCCGTAATTTCTGGCCGCGCTCACACCCCGGTTTTTCGTGTGAAAAACTCTGATTCTATTATCAACGGTTGCCATCCTGTCACAGATTTTTCCGGACCCGTCCGTAGAACCGTCATCCACGAGAAGCAGTTCAAAATCGGTAAATGTCTGGTTCAGAACCGATTGCACGGTCCCCCGGACATATTGTTTTTTATTGTATACGGGAATGACAATACTTATTTCACTCATTTGATTTCAGGTAATCCTCTTCCTCGTGAATCTCCGTTTCCCTCACTGCTTTGTACCGGTCCGAATACCAGCCGCGCCTTTCCGAATAAAATCCCGGCCCCATAACTCTGACTGCAATTCTTCTGATCCTGTCGATTAAGACGTTTTCCAGAATTTGAAGATGCGGCAAAAAGACCCTTTTTAATCCGTTTTTCTTTCTTGATTCGTTAAATTCGGTTTCTCTTTTCAGAACCTCGTTTCCGCTGATTCCGCCGAGAAGAAAAATGCATACCGTAAAATCCAGTTTTTTCAGCGCCTGTTCATTTGACAGGTAAATCTTCAAAAACTGGTCGAAATCCGCCGCGATGGCATAGTTTTTTTCAAACGGATATTTTATAATTACTTCTTTTTTTGTCAGTGCGGCTTGATGACATACCGGATTTGTATATTTAAACATGCTGCCGTCTTTTGCTTTCAGAAGCTTGTATTTCCCGTTTTCCGACAATGCTGCATTGCCGTATATTACGTCATACCGCTCGGATATTTCAGCCGCCAGTTTACTTAAGGTATTCCGGTCAAAGAGTGCGTCTCCGGCGTTGAGATACAGAATCCTTTCACCGTCTGCGTATTCCGCAGCCTTATTCATGGCATCGTATATTCCGCCGTCTTTTTCGGAAATAATCCGGAAGGGAATATTTTTGGCCGTAAAATAATCGGAAAACCGTTCGGCAATCGTAACCGTGGAGTCATCCGACAGTCCGTCCCAAATCAGGTACTCATATGCCGCGTAATCCTGATCAAGAACCGATTTAATTGTATATTCAATACTCTTTTCCGCATTTTTACATACGGTTATTACAGAGATACACGTTTTATCCAATTCATTTACTCCGCTGATGAATCCGATTTGTGTTTCCGTCCGGCATATAAACGTTTCAGCAGTTTCACGGAAAGAACGGAAACCAGACAGGCTGCCTTGGTTCTTACCGTCGCCCTGAAATCAGACAAAACCCCGGCCCGGTATTTTTTTATAATATTTAAGGCTCGATCACCCAGAAGGGTATCCTCCGGAGATGGATTATTCTTTATATTCAGATAGACAAAGAAGGCATTGTTTAACAAAAAAGCGTCTGCCGCACCGGAATACTCCGGAAATTTATCCCTGCACAGATTCCGGATTTCATTACATGCCGTAATTCCGTCTGAAAGATCCGCGGCTCTTTTTAATCCGGTAATACTGTCTTTACGTCTGACATAGTAATACAGGTATTTGCGAACGACTGCTATGCGGCCTTCATATCCGTTCAGGTAATCAAAAATAAAGAAAGTATCCTCGCAATAGTTATATCGGCGGAAAGCATTTTTTATCTCGCTCGTTCTGAAAAGTTTTCCCCAGCAGGTTCCCCCCTGTGTTCTTCCGTAAAACGTATCGAGAATAAAGTCCTTTGCAAAAGGGTTTATTTTTTTCACTGCCTTCCTCTTTAAGACGATATCTCCGTCCACATCATATGCATCACACATGGCAATGAGCGCATCTTCCTTTTCAATGACCGAAACCAGTTCTTCGATATATTCAGGAAGGATATAATCATCAGCGTCAATAAACGAAATATATTCTCCTTTGGCTTTTTCTATGCCGTAATTCCGCGCATTCGATACGCCTTCGTCTTTTATGTGGTACACGGAAACCCTTGGTTCGGCTTGCGAATACCGGTCACATAAATCAGCAGATGAGTCGGTTGATTCGCTGTCGACCAAAATAATATCCAGTTCGGAATACGTCTGGGAAAGGACCGAATCAACACATTTTTTTAATGTTTTTATATTGTTGTAAACAGGAATAACTACCGTAACCATCCGCCTTATTTCACGCTCTTTCTGTAAATATTCCACTAATTTTACCACATCCCATACATTTCATAAATGCTGTTACTAAATCTTTAATGTCCCCGAAAACAACGGAAGAATGATTCCCTTTGCGTTTTCATCATCCATAATAATCTCTTCGACACTTCTGACCCGGATGATTCCGCTTTTCGGATTTTTAATACTGATTACCTCCGAGTCAATTTCCGCATCCACTTCGGATTTCTCAAATGCAAAATCCGCG
>JAILAD010000017.1 GCA_024681795.1 Lachnospiraceae bacterium
GGAGTATGTTTTGGGATAAGGTTTCGCCGTTATATGATCTGTTTGAGACTGTATATAACGGCCGTGTTTACAGGGGGACCGGTGAAAAGGTTGCGGAGTTTATCATACCTTCGGATTATGTTCTGGAGTGTGCCTGCGGAACCGGAGCAATCAGTGTTTATATTGCGCCGAAATGTAAGAAACTGATGGCAACGGATTTTGCCCACGGAATGCTGAAACAGGCATCCCGGAAATGTGCGAAATACAACAACGTAACTTTCAGAAAAGCGGATATCATGACGATAAAATGCAGAGACAACCGATTTGACAAGGTTGTGGCGGGAAATGTAATTCATCTGCTTCCGAAACCGGAAAAGGCAATGCATGAACTGGAACGTGTGGTAAAACCGGGCGGCAAAATTATCATTCCGACATATATCAATATGTCAAAGGGAACCGGGACTGCCGCAGTAAAATTTCTTACCCTGCTTGGTGCGGATTTTAAAAAACAGTTTGATTTAAAATCATACAAAAAATTCTTTGAAGACATGGGATATAAAGATGTGGAATACCATGTGGTGGACGGTCGTATGCCCTGTGCCGTAGCGGTTATTACGGTAAAATAAGACAGGAGTTATTGTAAATAAGTGGAACGAAGAGTGATATCGGTCTTTATGCTGCTCCTGATTCTTTTGTGCCTGCCCGGAATCGGCGGATGCGGAGAAAAGGGACGGAATGAAGATGCGGATAATATAATTTTCAACAGTGAAGCCGGTCCGGATAATGAGGACAAAAAAACAATTTCCGCGGAATTGTCCTACGTTTGTAGTATGGAAACGGAGTACGCTGAAAATTTCCGTGCAGATTACTATGAAAACGAGAAAAAAGAAAAATATGTATTGCTGGAAATAATACAGGACGGGACGGAAGTACTGGTTGTTCCGGAGGGCGGAAAAGTTCCGTCCGATCTGGCCGAATCCGTGATTGTTATGCAAAGACCCGTAAAGGATCTTTATCTGGTCGCTTCGGCTGCAATGGATTTGTTTGTTGCCCTGGATTCTCTCGATTCCGTAAAGTATTCCGGACAGAAACAGGAGAACTGGTATATTCCGGAAGCGGCCAAGGCAATGGAAGAGGGAAGAATTCTCTATGCAGGAAAGTATTCCAAACCGGATTATGAAATGATCGTTTCGAACGGATGCAGTCTGGCAATTGAGAATACCATGATTTTTCATTCTCCGGACGTAATAGAACAGCTTAACAATTTCGGAATTCCGGTGATTGTGGATCGTTCGAGCGGAGAAGAACACCCGCTCGGAAGAGTGGAGTGGATTCGTTTCTACGGTGCGCTGCTTGGACGCGAGGAGGAAGCGGAGGCAATTTTCAAAGAAGAGTCGGATCTGATGAAAGAAATAGAATCGGATGAAAAAAGCGGTCTGACGGTTGCATACTTTTACATCACATCCAACAATCTCGTACAGGTCAGAAAGAGTACGGATTATATTCCGAAAATGATTGAAATTGCGGGCGGTAAATATATTTTTGACGATCTGGATGACGGTACCGCAAAAAGCACCGTCAATATGCAGCTTGAAGAATTCTACAATCAGGCAAAGGATGCGGATATCATTATCTACAACTCGTCCATTGACGGCGGTGTGGAAAGCGTCGATGACCTGACCGGGAAATTTGCCCTTCTGAAAGAATTTAAAGCCGTTAAAGAGGGGAGAGTATATTGTACGACGAATGATTCCTATCAGCAGTCGTTGTCCGTCGCCTATATGACGGAGGACATCCATTCGATTCTGAAAGGAAAAGAGGAGGGTCTGCACTATATTTATAAATGCAGGTAGAGGTATTGGGGAAACTTACTTAATGGAACAGAAAAGACGCATTCGGTATATCATCTCTTTCCTGATTCTGATTCTTGGAATCGGTTTGTTTTTTGTACTCAATATCTGTATCGGAAGTGTGAAAATTTCCCTGTCCGACGTTCTTTCCTCCTTCACCGGAAAAGAAGTGGGAGAAACGGTCCGGTCGATTATTATGAATATCCGCTTCCCCAGAACGGCAGCGGTTTTTATCCTCGGCGGAGCACTTGCACTGTCCGGATATCTTCTGCAGACATTCTTTCATAATCCCATCGCGGGTCCTTTCGTACTGGGAATATCTTCCGGAGCAAAAATGTGCGTGGCGCTTTTAATGGTATTTCTTCTCGGTCATTCCGTTAAAATGAACAGCGCCTCTTTGATTCTTGCAGCATTCTTCGGATCCATGATTTCCATGGGATTTGTTCTTTTGATGACAAGAAAAATACACTCCATGTCCATGCTTGTGGTATGCGGTGTCATGATCGGATATATCTGTTCGGCAATTACCGAAATCATTATTACTTTTGCCTCGGATGCGGATATTGTCAATCTGCATAACTGGTCGAGAGGAAGTTTTTCCGGAATGACCTGGGATCAGGTAAAAGTAATGGCAGTAGTTGTTGCGGCTGCTTTTGTGGTTGTTTTTCTTTTGTCAAAACAGCTGGATGCCTATAATCTGGGCGATTCATATGCAAAAAATATGGGCGTGAACGTATCCTTCCTGAGAATCATGATTGTAATTCTTTCCGGCGTTTTGTCTGCCTGCATTGTGGCTTTTGCCGGACCGATTTCCTTTGTCGGAGTGGCGGCACCTCATCTGATCAAAAAAATGTTCGGGACGGTAAAACCGATTCTGATGATTCCGGCATGTTTCTTAGGCGGAAGTCTTTTCTGCCTTTTCTGTGATTTGCTTGCAAGAAATCTTTTTGCACCGTCGGAACTGAATATCAGTACCGTGACTGCAATTTTCGGAGCTCCGGTTGTAATTGTGATTTTGCAAAGCGGAAAAAGGGAGAAAAAACGATGAGCGGATATTATTTTAAGGCGGACGGATTGAGCGTTGGATACAACGGTATGCCGGTGGTATCAAAACTTGATTTCGGCATTGAAAAAGGAAAAATACTGTCGTTGATCGGACCGAACGGAGCCGGTAAATCCACGGTATTAAAAAGCATTGCAAGACAACTTTCCGTGGTTGCGGGATGCGTATATCTGGATGATGCAAATCTCCTTGAAATGTCCGCAAAAGAGGTGTCCACAAAAATGGCGGTTCTTCTGACGGAGAGATTAAGAGGCGAAATGATGACCTGCGGAGATGTCGTGGGAACCGGAAGATATCCGTATACGGGCTATTTCGGAGTACTCGGAGAAGAAGACAAAAGAGCCGTAAAGAATGCCATGGAACTTGTGAAGGTGGCTGATTTAATGGACAGGGATTTTTCCGAAATCAGTGACGGGCAGAGGCAGCGGGTAATGCTTGCAAGGGCAATCGCGCAGGACCCGGAAATCATTATTCTGGACGAACCGACTTCCTTTCTGGATATTCGTCATAAACTCGAATTCCTGAGCGTTGTGGAAAAAATGAAGGAAGAAAAAAACGTGACGGTCATTATGAGCATGCATGAACTTGATCTTGCAGGTAAAATTTCAGACAGGATTCTTTGTCTGAAGGGAGAATATGCGGACCGTTTCGGAACACCGGAAGAAGTGATGGAAAAGGAATATATCCGCGAATTATTCGGAATTGACGAGGAAATGAAGGCATTTGCCGAGCAGAAGGGAATAAAGATTATTTAAAGAATAATTATAGATAACTTTAAGCGAAGGAAACGGAATGGCAAAGGTAATTATGGTACAGGGCACCATGTCGGGTGTCGGAAAAAGTTTCATAGTGGCGGGACTGCTTCGGATTTTCAGGCAGGACGGATACCGGGTTGCACCGTTTAAATCCCAAAACATGGCCCTAAATTCCTATATTACCGCAGAAGGACTTGAAATGGGACGTGCCCAGGTGATGCAGGCGGAAGCGGCAGGAATCGAGCCGAGAGTATGCATGAATCCGGTTCTTTTAAAACCGACGGACAACGTGGGTTCGCAGGTTATCGTAAACGGCGAAGTTCTGGGGAATATGAGTGCTTCGGAGTATTTTTCTTTTAAGAAAAAACTCGTTCCTGAAATCATGTCGGCATTTGAAACGCTTTCAAAAGATACGGATATCATCGTAATCGAGGGTGCGGGAAGTCCCGCGGAAATCAATCTGAAAGAAAATGACATCGTGAATATGGGAATGGCGGAAATGGCGGATTCCAATGTGCTTTTGGTCGGAGACATTGACAGGGGCGGTGTTTTCGCACAACTTCTCGGTACCGAAATGCTGCTGGAAAAATCGGAAAAAGAGCGTGTAAAAGGCCTGATTATCAATAAATTCCGGGGAGATAAAAGACTTTTGGATTCCGGAATCGGGATGCTCGAGGAAAAAAGCGGCATTAAGGTTTGCGGGGTTGTCCCTTATATGAACATCCGGCTTGAAGATGAGGACAGCCTGTCCGAACGTTTGCAGATTCACTCCCGTATCAGAGGAAAAAAGATTGATATTGCCATCATCCGGTTTCCCAAGATTTCGAATTTTACCGATTTCAATATTTTTGAGCAGTGTCCGGATGTTTCGGTACGCTATATCAGAGATGTAGAAGATTTCGGAAACCCGGATCTTATTATTCTTCCGGGAAGCAAGAATACGATTTCGGATTTAAAGTGGTTTCGTGATTCGGGACTGGAAGCTGTCGTACGGAATTCGGCAGTTTCGGAGGATGTTCCGTTATTCGGTATCTGTGGCGGGTTTCAAATGCTCGGAGAACGGATTGAGGATCCGGAGGGTGTTGAATGCGGCGGTGCGGAAACAGGTATGGGCCTGCTTCCGGTAAGGACCGTTTTGACAAAGCAAAAAACCAGGACACAGACCACGGGAGAAATCAATTCCGTCGGCGGTATATTTAAAGGGCTTTCCGGATTCATTTATGAAGGATATGAAATCCATATGGGAAGGAGTTTTGAAATCGGGCAGGAAGATACATCTGTTATCAGGCAAAAAGGAAACGTTTACGGAACGTATCTTCACGGAATTTTTGACAAAAAGGAAATTGTATCGGAGATTGTCCGTGCCCTTGCCGGAAAAAAGGGAACGGAGGAATTCGATTTTATGTTTTCGGACTATCGTGATTTCAAGGAAAAGGAATATGACAGGATGGCAGAGATTCTGAGGGAAAATCTGGATATGGAGGCAATCTATGGAATGCTTAAATGAAGATGTCCGGAAACAGGTTAAATCCCGCTTCGACACAATTGCGAAACCGATTGACGGAATGGGAAAATTCGAGACGATTCTTTCGGGAATCGGAGCGCTTCGGGAGAACGCTGATTTTTCCCTTAAAAAGAAGGCTGTTCTGGTATTCTGTTCGGACAACGGAATTGTGGAAGAGGGCGTAAGCCAGAGCCCGTCTGAGGTAACTTTACGTGTCATCAACAACATGCTTTCCGGGAAATCATCCGTGGCAGTGATGGCGAAACATATCGATGCAGATCTTTATGTTACGGATATCGGAACGGACTGTTCGCCGGAAGACGTAATCCCCGAAAATTTAAGGGGGGATTCGGTAGCTTTTCTGGATTATAAAATAAGACGCGGAAGCCGTAATTTTGCCAAAGAACCGGCCATGACGGAAGAGGAAACCAAAAGAGCGATTAAGACCGGATGCAGTCTGGTAAAAGAACTTGCCGGAAAAGGCGTGGATATCATAGCTCTCGGAGAGATGGGAATCGGCAACACCACAACCAGCAGCGCGGTTTGTGCGGCACTGACGGGTTGCAGTGCGGAGACTCTCACGGGAAGAGGTGCCGGGCTTAACGATTCCGGACTGTTAAGAAAGAAAACGGTGATCAATGAGGCAATTAAGCGTTATGATTTAAAAAACAAAGACGTCATTTCCGTTTTGCAGTGTGTCGGTGGCTATGATATTGCAGCTCTTGCCGGCGCTATAACCGGCGGATATAAATATCATGTTCCGGTTGTCTTAGACGGCGTGATTACAATGGCAGCGGCACTTGCGGCATCAAAACTTGAACCGGAATGCCTGAAATGCTGCATTCTTTCCCACAAAGGAAAAGAACCCGCCGTTGCAGTTTTGGAAGAGGAACTGATAAAATGCGGTGCAATGTGTGACAGTATGATTTATGCGTCGATGGCACTCGGGGAGGGTACCGGAGCCGTCATGATGCTTTCTTTGCTGGATCTTGCCATGGAAGTATACGGGAACGCCGCACGCTTTGATGATCTGTCAATGGAGCAGTATAAAAGATATGACAATATTAATACTGGGCGGTAGCGGCAGCGGTAAATCGAAATTTGCCGAAAACTGCCTGATTGAAAAGAATAAAAGCGGTGTTTGTTACTATCTGGCAACCATGATGTCCGGGGATGATAACGAAAGCGCGAACCGTATAAAGCGTCACCGGGAAATGCGTAAGGGAAAGGGTTTTGTTACCGTGGAACAGCCGTATGACATTGAGAAATGCCTCGACCGGACGGAACGGGACGGAAGTATTTTACTGGAAGATTTATCCAATCTTCTTGCAAATGAAATGTTTGCAAATAAGAAGAACGATAACGGGAACGATTGTATCCGGCGGATTCTTAAGGGAATCAAAACGATTGCGGTACAATCGGAGAATCTTGTGATTGTATCCAATAACATTTTCGAGGACGGAATTGAATACGATGAGGAAACACAAAGATATATCCGCTCACTCGGGGTTCTGAATGCGGAAATTGCTTCTTTCAGCGATGAAGTATGGGAGGTTGTCTGCGGTATTCCGGTTCCGGTCAGACTGCAGAACAGTCAGACTGCGGGAGAAGTCAAACTACAGGTATAGTCAAACTACAGATATAGTCAAACTACAGATATAGTCAAACTACAAGCGTAGTCTGACTACATGTGTAGTTATTAAACAAATTGTTAAAGAAAGAAAAGAAACTTGCACGTGCATGTTATTAAATCATTTTTAATTGCATTATCCATGTATTCCGTCATTCCGACGATTCGGACCGAGTGGAAGGAAGAGGATATGAAATATGTTTTTGTATTCTTTCCGTTTGTCGGTGTAATCATCGGAGCGGTTTGTTTTGCGTGGAATATTCTTTGCCGGACGTTTGCAATAGGAGATATTGCGAGGACAATCGGAATACCGGTGATTGCGGTCATTCTTTCCGGAGGGATTCATGTGGACGGGTATATGGATACTTCGGATGCTTTCTGTTCCTATCGGGAAAAAGAAAAAAAACTTGAGATTTTAAAAGATCCGCATATCGGTGCATTTGCTGTAATTTCGCTTGCAGTATGCGGACTGATTTACCTTGCCGCGATATCTCAGATCCGGGATAAAAATCTGATGCTTCTGGTATGCCTTTCCTTTGTGCTGTCCAGGGTATTCAGTGCTCTTGCGGCCGTATTTTTTCCGTCAGCGAAATCAGGCGGTACACTCGCTTATTTTGCGAACAATTCCTCAAAGGTTATTGTGCGGATCTTTTTGTTTGCGGAACTGTTTCTCTGCATCGGAGCAATGATTTTTATCCACCCTGTATACGGTTTGGTTACGGCGGCGGTGGCAGGTCTTGTGTTCCTTTTTTACTATCTAAAATGCAAAAAGGAACTTGGCGGTATTACGGGTGATACGGAAGGATTTTTTGTGGTGATTTGCGAATGCTGCATGGCGGTTGCGGCAGCGGTGATGAATATCATATCGGTGTCTGTGGGATTCTGAAGACGGAGGAGATTATGATTCTGATTATCGGCGGTGCATTTCAGGGGAAGAAGGAATATGCGGCTTTGACATATAAAGTCAGGGAAGAGGAGTGCTTTGATGCGGTTCTTCCTTCCGAGAATAAGGACAGTGGTGACTATTATATAATCGATCATCTTCATGCGTGGATCAGGGAAACATTGAAAAAAGGAGAAAATCCGGAAGAAAAAATTGAGAGCTTCCTGCAGAAGAGAAACTGTATCCTGATTTGTGACGAAATCGGAAACGGAATCGTTCCGACGGATTCATTTGAAAGGGAATACCGGGAACGGACCGGCAGGATTCTGATCCGGATTGCCGAAGAAGCGGATGAGGTAGTCAGGGTATTTTGCGGGATAGGACAGAAAATTAAATGACAAAAACAAAGAGAGAAGTAAATGTCATTTTCATAAGACACGGTGCAACCGAATCAAATCTTGAAAAGAAGTACTGCGGAGCAGCTTCTGATGAGGATCTTTGTCCGGAAGGAAAAATCGCACTGGAAGAAAAGAAAGAAAAAGGGATTTATCCTGCGGTTGATTTTCTTTTCTGCGGAAAAAAGAAAAGATGCATTTCCACTGCCCGAATCATTTATCCGGATACGGAATATAAAACAGTCGATGCATTTGATGAAATTGATTTCGGCGATTTTGAAGGGAAGAATTATGACCGGTTAAAAAATCAGCCGGCTTATGTCAAATGGCTGGAAAGCGGTGGGAAAGCGCCCTTCCCGAACGGAGAAAGCAGGGAAGAATACTGCAAAAAAATGTGGAACGGATTCCTTGAAATACTGGATGAAATCGATGAAACGGCTGCAGGAGAAAAAGAGCATGAAAACAAACCGAAAACAACTCCGGTAAACATGGGAATTGTTGTACACGGCGGAACCATTATGGCAATTCTTTCCAAAATAACCGGCGGGGAATATTTTGATTTTCAGACCGGTTGCGGCTGCGGTTTTTTCTGCAGAATATACGAAACCGAAACCGGTTTCGGGGGAGAAGTAACAGCACTTGATTAATCTGGAAACACTTTTAATATCACATACGGTTGCCTTTCATCTGGGATATATTCTTGATATGTTACTCGGAGATCCGCATTGGCTTCTTCATCCGGTACAAATCCTGGGGGGAATTATTTCCGCCCTTACGAAGGCATTTTTGAAAGAAAACGGAGATCGGGGAAAGTCGTTAAGCGATAATCCGGAAAGGGATCATTCGAAAAAGAAAGAATTATTTTCGGGAATTCTGACGGTACTCATTGTGCTCGTTCTGACATTTACGGTTACGGCCGGGATTTTATTTCTGGCATATCGAGTGAATGTTTTGCTGGGAATTCTGGTTGAGGCAGTAATGACATATCAGATTCTCGCAGTAAAAAGTCTGAGAGATGAAAGCATGAAAGTTTCCGACGCACTGAAAGACGGAACCCTGGAAGACGGGAGAAAAGCCGTATCCATGATTGTCGGAAGAGATACGGAAACTCTTACGAAAGAAGGGGTTATCAAAGCGGCGGTGGAAACGGTAGCGGAAAATACCTCGGACGGAGTGATTGCTCCGATGATTTATACCGCCCTTGGCGGGCCGGTTTTGGGATTCCTTTATAAAAGCATCAATACGATGGATTCCATGATCGGTTACAAGAATGAAAAATTTCTTTATTTCGGAAGGGCAGCTGCCAAAACGGATGATGCTGTTAATTTTCTTCCCGCAAGAATCAGCGCGTTTTTTATGATGCTTGCAACCCTTATTTGCGGGAAGGAATATTCGTTTTCAAATGCGGTCAGAATTTTTAACAGAGACCGGTATAAACATGCCAGCCCGAACTCCGCGCAGACGGAAGCGGTTTGTGCGGGTGCACTGGGACTGAGACTTGCGGGGGATGCATCCTATTTCGGTAAAATCGTTGAGAAACCGTTTATCGGAGATGACATCCGGAATCCGCAAATCGCTGACATAGACAGAACCTGTACGTTAATGTTTGCGGCTTCGGGAATCTGTGAAACTTTTCTGGTTGCAGGGCTGTATCTTATAGTAACGTTGATTTGGTAATTTGGGACATAAGAAGAATGATTCACGGCGGTGAGTTTGAAGATAACAGAATAAAGACGGATTTTTCCGTAAATATCAATCCGGTAAAAACACCGGAAAGTATTACGGCTGCCATGAAACATGCAGTGGATTATGCAGACCGCTATCCGCAGCTTCATTCGGAGAAACTGACGGAAGCACTGGCGGACAGGTTTAAAATCGGGAAAAATCAGATCCTTACGGGAAACGGTTCTTCGGAACTTTTTACGGCCGTTGCCAATGCATTTTCTCCCTGCACGGTTATGATTCCGGTTCCGTCATTTTACGGATATGAGTACGCCGTGTCGGCAAATAATACGGATCTGAGATTTACGGAACTGAATCCGGATGAGGATTTTGCCGTAACAGAAGGTTTTTTCGAAAGACTGAAAAACGAGTGGGAAAATGACGGAAAAGAAGGGCTTTTATTTCTGGCGAATCCCAATAATCCGACGGGGAAAAGAATTGAAATAGAATTGCTGACGAAGATAATCAGTTACTGCGGGGAACGAAATATTTTCGTGGTACTCGACGAATGCTTTTATGAGTTTACGGGCGGGACGGATTCCACGTTTGAAAGGGTGGAAGAGTTTTCGAATCTGATTGTAATAGGTTCTTTTACCAAAACTTTTTCCATTCCGTCTGTCAGGATCGGATATCTTGCATGCGGTAATGAAGAGGTTATCGGAAAAATCGGAAGGCAGCTTCCGGAGTGGAATGTATCCGGTATCGCACAGGCGGCGGGAATGGAATGTTTAAAGCATCCGGAGCATATGAAGAAAAGCGCGGAATATATTAAAAAAGAGAGAGATTATCTGGCGGAAAATCTCCGTGTTTCCGGAATAAAGGTTTTTGATTCGGGGGCAAATTTTCTTCTTTTGTATTCCGAATTACCGCTTTATGAAGAATGTCTGAAATGCGGAATCGGAATCCGGGATGCCTCAAATTTCAGAGGGCTGAAAAAAGGATATTACAGAATTGCAGTCAGAACTCACGAAGAAAACAGAATGCTGACAGATACGATAAGAAAGATTGCAGGTTTGTAAAACCGTACAAAAGCCGGAGACGGGAAAATGAGTGATAACAGAAACATACATAAAATCGAATATGTACTTCCCGGTGAAATTGAAAACAGAAGTTTTGAAATTATCGGGGATGAACTGAAAAGCAGGGGAATCATTCTGTCGAAAGATACGGAATTTGTTACGAAACGTGTGATTCATGCAAGTGCGGATTTCGAGTATGCAGATACGCTGACTTTTTCTCCTCATGCCGTTGAGACGGCAACAAAACTTCTGTTAAACGGTGCCGATATAGTAACGGATACCAATATGGCACTTTCCGGAATTCATAAAAAAACGCTGGAAAAACTGGGTGGGAAGGTGCATTGTTTTATGGCCGATGAAGAAGTCGCGAAACTTGCAAAAGAGAGCGGGCAGACGAGGGCTTATGTCAGCATGAGGAAGGCCGCGGAAATAGAGAAGGACGTGATTTTTGCAATCGGAAACGCGCCGACTGCTTTAATCAGTCTTTATGAAATGACGGAAAAGAAGGAATACCGTCCGGCATTCGTAATCGGGGTTCCGGTCGGATTCGTGAACGTGGAAGCTTCCAAGGAAATGATAATGGATACCGGCATTGAGTACATTGTAAACAGGGGCAGAAAAGGCGGCAGCACCATTGCGGCAGCAATCTGCAATGCACTTCTTTATTCGGTGGGCGAGAGAGACTGAAGATGGATTACGATATCAATTCAGGGAATAAATTAAGATACGGATTTACGACGGGGAGCTGTGCTGCGGCTGCTTCAAAAGCGGCGGCCTGGATGCTTTTGTCAGGCGTCGAAAAGAAAGAAATCAGGATTGAAACCCCGAAAGGAATTCCTTATTGCGCAGAAATTCTGGATATAAAAAGACTGCCGGACCGGGTAAGGTGTGCAGTCAGAAAAGACGGCGGTGACGATCCCGATATCACTTCCGGTACGCTGATTTATGCCGAAGTATCCTTTTCGGAAAATCAGGAAAAACAGATTCTGACAGAAGGCGGAAAGGGAGTCGGAAGGGTTACAAAACCGGGACTTGATCAGCCGGTCGGAGAGGCTGCCATTAACAGTGTACCGAGAAAAATGATTGAAAAAGAAGTGTCGGAAGTCTGCGATTTATTTGATTACACCGGAGATCTGAAGGTTGTGATTTCCGTTCCGGACGGTGAGCGGCTTGCAGAAAAAACCTTTAATCCAAAACTCGGAATCGAGGGAGGAATATCCGTTATCGGAACAAGCGGGATTGTCGAACCGATGAGTACGAAGGCAATTCTGGATACCATAAAGCTTGAATTAAAACAGCGGCGGGAACTAGGTTATGATACGGTTGTAATTTCACCGGGAAACTACGGCATTGATTTTATGAAAGATACATACGGTTATGATCTGGATAAAAGCGTAAAATGCAGTAATTTCATCGGCTTATCCGTTGATATGGCAAGGGAACTCGGCTTTCGTAAGATTTTATATGTCGGTCATATCGGGAAATTAATCAAGGTGGCCGGCGGGATCATGAATACACATTCCAGGGAAGCGGACTGCAGGATGGAGATTCTTGCATCCGTTGCGGTAAAAAAAGGACTGGATGTCCGGGACGTAAGAGAAATATTAAACTGCATTACCTGTGAGGAAGCGGTAAAGCATATTCATGACGAGGAAATTAAAAAAGAAATCATGGATGAAATTGCCGGGAGGATCTGTGAAAACTTAAACCGAAGAGCCGGGGGAGAGACGGAAATACAGTGCATCGTTTTTTCCAAGGAACTCGGCGAACTGGCTAAGAGCGAGGGCGCCGGAGAAATGCTCCGGATGCTTTGTGAGGAATAAACGGAGGGTGGAGTTCAAATGGTATTTTTTGTCGGAGCGGGTCCCGGAGCGGTGGATCTGATTACGCTAAAAGGAGTGAATCTGCTGAAAAAGGCGGATCTGATTATCTATGCAGGCACTTTGGTAAATCCGGATCTTCTGCAGTATGCAAAGGCCGGGTGTGAGTGTGTAAACAGCGCATATCTTACACTGGATGAGGTTATCGGGCTGGTGAAAGATGCGGAAGAAGCGGGAAAGACGACAGTCCGTCTTCATACCGGGGAACCAAGCATATACGGGGCAGTCAGGGAACAGATGGATGAACTGGACAAACTCGGAATCCGTTATGAAAGCGTTCCGGGAGTCAGTGCGTGTTTCGGTGCCGCAGCATCCTTAAATATGGAGTATACGCTTCCCGATGTCAGTCAGACACTTATCATTACGAGAATGGAAGGACGCACACCGGTTCCGGAAAAAGAAACCATCGAATCTCTTGCTTCCCATCAGGCTTCCATGGCAATCTATCTGTCTGCCGGAATGACGGAAGAATTGCAGGAAAGACTGATTAAAGGCGGCTATGACAGGGAAACTCCGGCGGCTGTCGTTTATAAGGCAACATGGCCGGAGGAGAAGAGTTTAATCTGTACGGTCGGTACACTTGCCGATACCGCAAAGGCACATGATATTTCAAAAATTGCAGTAATTTTGGTCGGCGATGCGGTAACACATTCGAAATATGAAAAGAGCAGACTGTATTCTTCCGATTTTTCCACGGAATTCAGAAAAGCCGTACCGAAAGAAGAATAATTCGGAGGAAACATGTAAAACTATTTACTGTATAACGGGGATGGATTATGAGAATAAAGGTCATCAGTTTTACAAAAACGGGAATGGAACTTTCCGTTAATCTGAAGGAAAGGCTGACCGGTGTTTTGTATAAAAGAAACCGGGTTGCTCCTTCGGAGGATATTTACTGCAAACTGTTCACGGCGTGTAAATCCGCCGAATCACTGCCTCCGCACGTTACCTATACAAATGAGGCCGTGACGGAATTTGCCGAAGACGGATTTCGGCATTATGATGCAATCCTTTTCATCGGTGCCTGCGGAATTGCCGTTCGTGCCATCGCACCCTGTGTGAAAGATAAATTTCAGGATGTTCCGGTGCTTGTCATGGATGAACTGTCCGGCGTGATTATTCCGATTCTTTCCGGACATCTGGGAGGCGCCAACAGGCTTGCAGAAGTAATTGCAAAAGAAATGGATCTGCAGGCGGTCATTACAACCGCAACGGATCTCCATAAAAAATTTGCGGTGGATTTGTTTGCGGCAGACAATGATTTATCCATTGTAAACAGGGAAGGAATTGCCGCGGTATCCGCAAAGATTCTTTCGGGAGAAGATGTTCTGGTTTCCGTGGAAAAGAATGCTTATGCGGAAAATGACATTCCCGTAAAGCAGTTAAAACTGATTCCCTATGAAGAGAACAGAAGTGCGGATATACTGATTACCTCCGATGTGACCAGGACGAACGGGGCAATCATTTTAAGACCGAAGGAATATGTTCTCGGAATCGGCTGCAAGAGAGGAACTTCTTTTGAGAAAATAGAAAATTTTGTGAAAGAGGTATTTGCTCAAAACGGACTTGACGAAAATTTAATCTGTGCGGCAGCCTCGGTGGATCTTAAGAAAAAAGAAGACGGAATTCATCAGTTTTCCAAGAAGCACAGAATTCCTTTCGTGCTTTTTTCCGCAGAGAAACTTGAAAAAGTAAAGGGTGACTTCCGGTCATCGGATTTTGTCAAAGAAACCGTCGGTGTGGACAATGTCTGCGAACGTTCTGCCATGGCCGCGGCAGGAGAGAATGCCGAACTGATTCTTGAAAAGACCAGCGGAGACGGAATTACCGTGTCGGTAGCAAAAAGGAAGTGCAGAATTTACTTTACCGTTCCGGAAGAGATGAGCAGGGGAATGGCAGTTCACGGCTCAAAAAACGAAGTGAGTCACGGAACTGAGGAGAGGCCTCGAAACGGAGAAAACAGTTTAAAAAATCATATTTACGTAATCGGAATCGGTCCCGGAGATGAAGCACAGATGACGAATCTTGCCATTTCCGCTCTTGAGAAAAGTGACGTTATCGTCGGATATCCGGTTTATATAGATTTACTGCCGGACCGTTTTAAAACGAAGAAATTACGTTCTACGCCGATGAGGCAGGAACGGGAGCGTTGTATCCTGGCTTTTGAGGAGGCTTCGAAGGGACAGTGTGTTTCCATGATCTGCAGCGGGGATGCCGGAATATACGGCATGGCCGGGCTGATATACGAAACAGGGGTAGAGTATCCGGAAACGGAAATAGAAATCATTTCCGGAGTTACGGCTGCATCAAGCGGGGCAGCACTTTTAGGCGCTCCGTTAAATCATGATTTCTGTGTGATCAGTTTAAGCGATTTACTGACTCCGTGGGAACAGATTGAAGCCAGACTGAAAGCAGCCGCAGAGGGCGATTTTGCAATTGCGATTTACAATCCTTCCAGTAAGAAGAGAAAAGATCATTTAAAGCGTGCCTGTGAGATTCTGCTTCGTTATATGGAACCTTCAAGACCCTGCGGATATGTAAGAAATATCGGAAGGGAAAATGAAGAGGCAGTTTATTTAAGTCTTGCCGAGTTAAAAGAGACAGAAACGGATATGTTTACCACGGTCTTTATCGGAAACTCCGGGACGGAAATGATCGGAGGAAAACTGGTGACAAAAAGAGGTTACCGGATATAAAAACTGATTCGGAAAACGGAGAACGGAAATTGAGAAAAATACTGATTTTTGCAGGTACAACGGAAGGAAGGGAACTGTCAGAGACGCTTTCGCGTCATTCGGTTTTTCATACAATCTGTGTGACGAGTAAATACGGCGAGGAGGTACTTCCGGAGAATGAATATCTGACTGTGCATACGGAAAAAATGGATGCCGAAAGAATGCGCTCGTTCATTAATGAGAACGGTTTTACGTGTGTCATTGATGCAACGCATCCTTATGCCAAAGAGGCAAGTAAGAATATCAGGGAAGCCGTTTCCGGTACGGATGCGGAATGGTTCCGCTTAAAACGGGAGACCGGAGTCTGTGATTCGTACGGAAAACTGCGCCTTTTTTTAACCCATGAGGAATGTGCAAAAGAACTACAGTTGTCGGAGGGTAATATTTTACTTACCATCGGAAGCAGGGAATTGTCCAAATATTGCACGCATGACGGGTTAAAGGATCGTCTGTTTGTCAGAATTATACCGGATGAAGAGAGTCTTTCACTTTGTACAAAACTCGGAATCAAAGGGAAAAATATCATTGCCATGCAGGGACCGTTTTCGGAGGAAATGAACACGGCAATGATTGATATGTACGCGATTAAACATATCGTCAGTAAAATGAGCGGAACGGCCGGTGGTTTTGAGGCTAAATTAAATGCGGCAAAAAAGAAAGACATTCCGTTTTATGCCGTGGGAACTGCCGAAGAGGAAGAAGGAGTCGGAATTGACGGGATACTCAGGGCTGTCGGAATTAATCCGGAAGAAAATAATGCGGAAAAGAGTAATGCGGAAAACAGTAATTCGGAAAACAGTACGGGAAAGATTATTACCGCAACATCCGAAAGGAGTGTTATCCTGGCGGGCGTCGGAATGGGAAATGTCGGAAACGTTACCAAAGAAGTATTGGAAGCCGTGAAAGAAGCGGATCTTTTAATCGGTGCATCAAGGCTTCTTGAGATTTTTTCCGAAAACAACGTAAAAAAAGTTTCCATGTATCTTGCAAAAGATATCATTCCGTATCTGAATGAGCATCCGGAATACCGGAATATTGTAATTCTGTTTTCCGGTGACAGCGGATTTTACAGCGGCGCAAAAAAACTGTATGAGGCATTCAATACAACTACGGATGTAGTTATAAAAATCCTTCCCGGTATTTCCAGCATTGCGTACCTTGCTTCCGTACTGAAGACAGGTTATGAGGATGCGCGGATTTATTCCGTGCACGGGAAGAAAATTTACAATATTGTGAATAAAATCCGATATAACCGGAAGATATTTTTACTGCTGTCGGGAAGCGAAGACGTGAAAAAAATCGGTGAACTTCTGACCGGTGCAGGGATGAATGATGTAAGAATCACGATAGCCGGTGATTTGTCATATGATGAAGAATCGGTTAAAACATTTTCTCCCGAAGAATGCATTTCGTACGAGGGCAGGAGCAGTCTTCTTACGTTATACATTGAGAACAAAAATGCCGAAAAAAAGATTCTGACACCAGGACTTGCAAACGAAGCTTTTATCCGTGACAAAGTCCCGATGACGAAAGAGGAAGTCCGGGAAATCAGTTTATGCAAGCTTCATCTTACGGAGGACAGTATTCTTTATGACATCGGAAGCGGAACGGGTTCCGTTACCGTCGAAGCGTCGGGACTTTCGGATTCCGTATTTGTATATGCGATTGAAAGAAAAGAGGAGGCAGGTGTTCTGACGGAACAAAACCGTTCCCGTTTTCATCTTGATAACGTGGAAATCATCCGGGGAGAAGCACCGGAGGCTTTAGCCGGGTTGAAACCCGCCACCCACGCCTTTATCGGAGGAAGCGGCGGAAATCTGAAAGAGATTATTGATTCTCTTTACCGGATTAATCCGAATATGCGGGTTGTAATGAACGCGGTAAGCATCGAGACAATCGGAGAGATAAAAGAGATTCTGAAACTGCCGTACGTGGCGAATCCGGACGTGGTCCTGGCCCAGTTTTCGCACGGCAGAAATGTCACGGATTATACCCTTATGAGTGCGGATAATCCGGTATGGATTTGTGCATTTGATTTTAAACCGGAGAGTGAATAAACATGAAGCGTATTATGATTGCAGCACCGTGCAGCGGAAGCGGAAAAACCTGCCTGACGGTTGCACTTCTTCGCAATCTGAAAAAAAGAGGAATTAAAGTTTTCTCCGTGAAATCGGGGCCGGATTATATCGACCCTTTATTTCACCGTACGATTTCCGGAGTGGATGCTTATAATCTGGACAGCTTTTTTTCCGACGGGAAAACCAATGTCAATCTCCTGAAAGCCGATTCTGCAGGAAAGGATTTTGCCGTTATGGAAGGTGTAATGGGACTTTTCGACGGAATCGGCGGAGTCATGGAAGAGGGCTCTTCCTATCTTCTTGCAAAAGAGACAAAAACCCCGGTTATTCTGGTAATCAATGCTAAGGGTGTCGGCAAAACGCTTGCGGCTCAAATTGCGGGAATGAAAATGTATGATGACGGGGGATTAATCAGGGGCGTGATTTTAAACCGTGTTTCGGAGAAATATTACGACACTTTGAAAGCCTGCATGGAACAGGAGACCGGAATTCCGGTTCTTGGTTTTTTGCCGGAGAGAAAGGATGCGAAACTTTCTTCAAGGCATTTGGGACTTGTGACGCCGGACGAAACTGTGGACTTACAGAGAATTGTTGATACTTTGTCGGACGAATTTGAAAGACATGTGGATCTGGATTCGATTATCCGGATTGCGGAGGAGGCGGGTGAACTGCCTGCAACCGGTGAGGAGGAAATATACGACGCATCCGCCGGAACGGAAAAGCGATGTGTAATCGCGGTATCGAAGGATGAGGCATTTCAGTTTCTGTACGAGGAAAATTTAAGAATGCTTCGGAATTCCGGTGCGGAAATCCGCTTCTTTTCACCTCTTCACGACGAAAGTATTCCGAACGATGCGGATGCACTGATTCTATGTGGCGGTTATCCGGAGCTGTATGTTGAGAAACTTTGCAAAAACACTTCCATGAAAGCATGCATCCGGAAGGCATTTGAAGACGGAATGCCGGTGATTGCGGAGTGCGGAGGGTTTCTGTATCTTCATAAACAAATCGGAGATTTGGACGGTAATTTTTATGAAGGAGTCGGAATTATCGATGCGGAATGCAGATATACCCCAAAATCAATTCGCTTCGGTTATATCGAAATTCAGGAAAAAAACACAAATTTTTTAAGTCCGGGTGATAAAATAAAAGGACATGAATTTCATTATTACGAAAGTTCCTCAAACGGAAATGACTGCAGGGCGGTAAAGCCGTTTGACGGTACCGTATATGAATGCATTCATAACCGGGAGAATTCGTGGATTGGTTTTCCGCATCTTTATTATCCGTCCAATTCTGATTTTGCAAAGGCTGTCATCGAAAAGGCAGTTGCTTATCATAACGGTCGGGAACGGTAACGAAAATAGACGGAAGACGGGAGAAACGAGAATGTCGAATTCTTATTGTTATTTTGAAAACAGGGAGTGTAAATATTATCCGTGCCATAAGGGTATTGAAGAAATGAACTGCCTTTTTTGTTACTGTCCGATGTACACATATGAGAACTGTCCGGGAAATCCGAAGATTAAAGAAAAGGACGGAAGGAACATAAAAGACTGTACGGACTGTATTTTTCCCCATAAGGCAGAGAATTATTCTGCCGTAAATGAATTTCTTAAGAAAAACAGAAAGAATATTTGAAAGAAAGAAGCTTAATATCATGATTCTATATTTTTCGGCGACGGGAAATACGAAGTTTATAGCAGAAGAAATAGCAAAGCGGGTTGATGATGAAACGGTTGATCTGCTTAACAGAATTAAGGAACAGGATTATTCGGAAATTTATTCCGAAAAGCCTTTTGTAGTCTGTTCTCCGGTTCATGTTTGCGAAATGCCGAGATTTTTGGCGAAATATTTATTAAAACTTCCTCTTACCGGAAATCCGAATATATACTTTGTTTTTACCAGCGGCGGATATGCGGGAGTTGCAGCGGCGCTCGGGAGGAAGATGGCGAAGAAAAAGGGCATGGTTTATATGGGACGCGCGGAGTTTACGATGCCGCGTAATTATCCCGTCAGCAGGAGATATCCTCTTTTGCCGGAAGATAAAAATATCGAAAGAATCCGAAAAGCCTATTCGCATGTTCCGGAGGTTGCAGAGAATATTAAGAATGGAGTCCGGATTAAAGTCCGTCGTGTGACTTATTTCGAAAAAATCATCACATATCCGTTTAATCCGATCTGGGTCAAATACATGCATTCCGCAAAACCGTTTTATTCCACGGACCGGTGTATCGGATGCGGAAAGTGTGTAAGGCTTTGTCCGCTAAACAATATCCGTCTTGAAGACAGGCGCCCGAAATGGGAGGAAAGTTGTGCACACTGTATGGCCTGCCTTGCAAACTGCCCCGTGGAGGCAATTGAGTACGGAAAGATTACGACCAAAACATATAAATACCGGTTCGACAAATATTGGAAGGATGAAAAAAGCCCGGAATGTCGGAATTAAAGATTTTTTAAATGCAGTGATATTGACGGATTCGTGGATAGGAATTAGAATAAACCTATAAAGTTCAATGTTGAAACCATTCTGAAACGGAGGAAAAAAACATGGCAGAAGCAAAGAAAGCAGCAACAAAAAAAGCAGCACCTGCTGAAGCAAAAGCAACAGCTAAGAAGGCACCTGCTGCAAAGAAGCCTGCAGCAAAAGCGGCAGCAGTAAAGAAACCTGCAGAGAAGAAAGCAGCAGCAAAGAAACCGGCAGAGAAGAAAGCACCTGCTAAGAAGGCAGAAACAGCTAAGAAGGCAGCACCTGCAAAGAAAGCAGCAGCTAAACCGGTTAAGAAACTTGGCAAGATTGTTTTTGAATTTGACGGACAGCAGATCGAATTCAAGGCAATTGAAAAGAAGGCTGCAAAACTCGGCGGCAATGTTTACGTTGTAGCAGCTGAAAAGAAAATTTTTGATGCTGACGGAAATTCTGTAGATTTGTTCTAAACAATAAGAACAGTAAATAAAAAAGGAGAAGCAAACGCTTCTCTTTTTTTTATTCCGGAATACTTGATTTTTAACAAAAGGAAGTATAATATTGTATTGGTTAGTTACAACTAACTAATTAATTAATTGTATTCGGTAAGGAGACTTAATGATGATCGGTACGGTATTTTCAGGTTTGGCAATTCCTTTTATCGGAACGTCGGCAGGAGCAGCCTGTGTATTTTTTTTAAAGAAAGATTTAAAGACCGGCGTTCAGCGTGCTCTGACCGGATTTGCTGCGGGAGTTATGGTGGCGGCATCCATATGGAGTCTCATTGTACCCGCTATCGAACAGTCATCGGGTATGGGGAAATTTGCATTTCTTCCTGCGTTTATCGGTTTTTGGATGGGCGTTTTATTTCTCCTTTTACTGGATCATATCATCCCTCATTTACATCGCAGCATCAACCAGGCAGAAGGCCCGAAAAGCAGACTTACCAGAACGGCAATGCTTGTTCTTGCCGTTACGCTTCATAATATTCCGGAAGGAATGGCAGTCGGTGTTGTTTATGCCGGAATGGTCAGCGGGATGGAAAATATCACTGCCGGAGCGGCACTTGCCCTTGCACTCGGAATTGCTATTCAGAATTTTCCGGAGGGCGCCATTATCTCCATGCCGCTTTATTCCGAAGGAAAGAGTAAGTCAAAGTCTTTCGGGCTGGGTGTTTTGTCCGGTGCGGTTGAGCCGGTTTTCGGCGGAATAACCGTTTTAATTGCGGGACTTGTTGTTCCTGCCATGCCATATCTTCTCTCATTTGCTGCCGGCGCAATGCTTTATGTGGTGGTGGAGGAACTGATACCGGAGATGTCTGCGGGAAAGCATTCGAATATCGGTGTTATTTCATTTGCCGTCGGCTTCAGTCTGATGATGGCACTTGACGTGGCGTTGGGATAATAGTCCTGATAAAAGCGCTTTTTTCTTCGTACATTTTCCATGCATTTTTTCATGTATTTTTCCATGCATTTTTCTCATGTATTTTTCCATGCTTTTTTTATGTATTTTTCTGCGTATTTTCCCCCGTATTTTCATTATTTCCGCCGAAAATGTGGTATAATATCGGAGTAGTATTTGAAAGAAGAAAAATCATATAAGTATTGTTTTCAGAGGAGAGAATTGAGAGTATGAAAAAGTATGCAGTAAAATTTATAGCGGCAATGTCCGCAACAATTATTTTATCCGCCGGTCTTGCCGGCTGTTCCGGAACATCCGGGGAAATCAATCCCGCATCGGAACCGGTTATCGTACAGGAATCCGAAACAGTACCGGGTGCAACAACAGAACCGGGAACGACTACAGAACCCGGATTATCCGAAGTACAGACTCCGGACGGAAGCGGAACCGCAACCGAGGAAGATTATCTTGCGTTTGTTAACGGGGAAGCAAAAATCAAAGCAACCAAAGATGATTTGTACGGCCTTAAAAACGGTGAGGAGTATTCCGTTGAAGATTTGAGAAATGCATTGAATACCGCATATGATGATATGTTTTCTTCGGGACCCGACAGGGTTTTAAAAATCGAATACGCAATGATTGACTGCGGAAAAGACAATGATCCGGAAATGGCGGTTGTCGTTACCGGTAACGATAATCCGGGAGGAAACGAAATCATGGATTATTACATCGTGAAAAAATTAAACGGTGAACTTTGTTTCGTTGCACAGTTTGAATCCTATTACCGTTCCTACGGTGAATTAAACAAATACGGAGTTTTTCACACCGAGGGAAGCGGCGGAGCAGCGCTTGCAATCAGTTCTTATGAGCGTGTAAATGCTGCCGGAGAATATGAATTCATTTATTCCGAGGAAACGGAATATGCCGTGGCAGAGCCGATTATTTACAGTGTTGACCTTCCTTCCGATGCGGTTTTACCGGAAGATTATCCGGGACTTTCCTGGGATACCGGAAACTTCGAAAGAGAAAAATTCAGTTTTGAAGAGTATCAGCTCGTTTTCCTGGACGGAAGTCCTGAATACGATGCGTATTTAAAAAAGCTCGTATATGTATTTCATGACGAAAACGGAAATGTTGTTTATCCGGACGATGCAAACATGGAAATTTATAACGGACTCGGCATTCAGGTAACTGATGATACTGCCGTTAAAAACCGTATTAACGAGAGAATTCGGGAACTCGGCATCAGCGAAGAAGAAATGTATATGCTGGACAGCACTCCCGATTCCGTACCGGACTGGAAGACCGTATGGGAGAAATAATACCGGATAAAGGAATTTAAAAGGGAATTGTATGAAGGAAATCACGCTTGAAGAGTTAAAAAAAATGAAAGACGGTTCGTATGTCCTGATTGATATCAGAGACGAGGGCATGCGCTCTTACGGTATGATTCCCGGGGCGATTGCGGTTGATTTTGAAAAAGAAAATGCCCAAAATAACGGAGTTCGAAAAGCATGGACAGACGGTATTATTGCCGGAATACCGGGAGACAGGAAACTTGTTTTTTACTGTGAAATCGGTCGGAAAACGAGAGAACTTGAGGAGGAAGATCTTCCGGAAGGATATGACTGCTATAGTCTGGAGGGCGGTTATATCGGTTACATCAGGTCTCTGACCGCTGATGAAAGCAATCAAAAGGAAAGACAGCAAAAGGCGGAAGAGAGTATCCGGAAGAAATTCCATAAGCAGCTTTTTACACCTTTTGCAAAGGCTTGTAAAACCTACAGGCTGATTGAAGAGGGAGACCGTATTGCGGTATGCATTTCCGGCGGAAAAGATTCGATGCTTATGGCGAAACTTTTTCAGGAAATAAAAAAGCACAGACAGTGTAATTTTGATTTGACTTTTCTTGTGATGGATCCCGGATATAATCCGGATAACCGGGCGCTGATCGAGAGCAATGCGAAAACCCTCGGAATTCCGATTACGATATTTGAAAGCGATATTTTTGATGCGGTTGACAATATCGAGAAAAGTCCCTGTTATTTATGCGCAAGGATGAGGAGAGGATACCTGTACAGCAGGGCGAAGGAATTGGGCTGTAATAAAATTGCTCTCGGTCATCACTATGACGATGTCATCGAGACCATTCTTATGGGAATGCTCCATGGAGCCCAGATTCAGACCATGATGCCGAAACTTCACAGTACGAATTTCGAAGGGATGGAATTGATCCGGCCTCTTTATCTTGTCAGGGAGAGTGATATCTGTGCATGGCGGGATTACAATGATTTGCATTTTCTTCAGTGCGCCTGCCATTTTACGGATACCTGTTCAACCTGTCATGAAGACGGAACGACCTCTTCGAAGCGGCTGGAAACCAAGAAACTCATTGCGGCACTGAAAAAAGACAATCCGTTTGTTGAATCCAATATTTTCAGGAGTGTTGAAAACGTAAATCTCGATACGGTAATCGAATATAAAAAGGACGGAGTCCGTCATCACTTTCTGGATGAATACGATTTGAAGGATGAAAAATAATCATAAAACAAAAAACATAAACAATTCAAAAAATACAGCTTTCATACATGAAGCGGAAAAGGAAACAAAATGAAAGAATTAAAAAAATATCTGCCTCCAATCATAATGCTTCTTGTTTTTGAAACAGTGGCAGTGACACTGTGGCTGACCAAGCACAATCTTTTTTATCTTTTTAACTTCACTTATATCGGACTCTCCGTTTCCGTCGGAGTCTTTCTGTTTATCAAAAAATACAAATACGCAAGAAGAATTACGCAGCTTCTTGTCGGCTTATACATGCTTGTCTATCTCGGCATTATCAGTAACGAAAACATGCAGATAGAAGGCTTCTGGTACTATCTTTTTACGGGTGTGTTCGAAGCGGCTACCATTCATTATGCGGTGGCAAAAATTTTCGGACCGATTCTGTTTGGAAGGGGTTGGTGCGGATATGCATGCTGGACCGCAATGGTGCTTGATTTTCTTCCGTATAAGGTTCCTGAGAAACCGCGAAAGAAACTCGGATGGATCCGGTATTTAACCTTTACCGCTTCGGTTGTTTTTGTCGGTGCATTGTTCCTTGCAAAAGTCGGGAACATCGAGCGGATTATGTTCTGGGCATTCATTATCGGCAATATTTTATATTATGCGGTAGGTATCATGCTTGCTTTTGCATTTAAGGATAACCGGGCGTTCTGTAAATACATCTGCCCGATTACGGTATTTTTAAAACCCATGAGTTATTTTGCGTTAATCCGCATTAAATGCGATAAGGAAAAATGTATTTCCTGCGGAAAATGCAAGAGAGTGTGTCCGATGAATGTGGATATGACGGATAATTCCAGAAAAAGGGAAAACGGAACGGAATGTATTCTCTGCATGGAATGTGTAAAGAATTGTCCGAAAGATGCTCTTTAAGGATACCCG
>JAILAD010000034.1 GCA_024681795.1 Lachnospiraceae bacterium
GGTTTAATCGACTAGACAGGGGCAAATTAAACTGCCCTTTTTCCTTACCATTCACAATTCATTCATAAAACTATTTCCCCATTATAACATAGAACCGAATGCAAAACGTGCATGCAATCATATTCTGTTTTCAAATAATCAATTGCTTTATCAATCGCTCGTTGAATATGGCATAGAATACTGGTTTATTACTCGGTTAATAATTTCACTCTTTTTCCGGAAAAAGTGTATGTTTCCTTACCGTCCCAGTCGGGATTCCAAATAAGATTACCTTCTTTATCAGCATCATACCACTTGCTTTCATCCGTCACTTCAACATTAACATAAACTTCGCCATTCTCTTCCATGAAACTAATCTTATAAGATTCGTTATGATCGGATTTTCCCCAATCCGAACCATATCTGCTCGTAAATACTTCATACTCCGCCACTTTACTGTCCGGATCAAAAGAAGCTCCGGTCACTTCTACTGTCGTGTCTTCCCCCACCCCGGCAACATAATGAATATAATGATGAAAATCCTCCACCCCTTCATTTTGAATGTTGGCGATAATATCTTCCGGTGCGTTCGTGAAATACATATAATATTCACCTTCATACATATATACGATTACCGCTGTCAGATCATCCGTTACTACTTCGCCGTCATGATGAATATCCTTATACTCGCCACCCGGTACTGCCTTGTAATATCCCTCGTAGTTATTAACTTCCTTCGTTTCGACAGTCACAATTACCTCGTCCTGATCTTCCACAACGGTAAAATTAAGTGTCTTAACCGGGTTCTCCTTTTTCTGATAAGCCTCCTTTGATTTATAAATAAGTATCTTCGTCGGGAATCCTGCCGCGCAATAGGACAAATACGTACAGTCAAAAATATCCGTCGATGTCTTACTCATTTCCCACGGCTCAAATAATCCCAAACTGTTATTCTCTGTCGGGTCCATTATGATATAACTGTCTTTATACTCCGACTTGTCAAATGTAAGAAGATTCTGATTCTTATCCGTCATGACCAGTTTGAATGTGATCCTGCTGTTCAGATGGTTATTATACTTTGCAACCATCTGGTTGGTCAGGTACATGGACCTTTTTTCAGCCTGTTTTAAATAGGTATCGTAGAACTTTTTATCCGCCAATTCCTTTTTTATTGACTTAATCATTTCGGAGGTATAGTTTTCCCTTTCCTCCTCCGTATAGGTATATGTTGCGGCTTTCGTGGACGTGGTATCTCCATACGCCGTATTGGTATCCGATCTGGCATTGGAAAGGCCCTCAATAATAGCATCTCTTTGATACTGCGGCAATGTCCAGAAATAATCCGCATACTGCTCCAAAAACTGATCAAATTTATCCATCCAGACTTCCGGATTGTCCGGATAATCATTTTGAATTTTATTCATAACCAGATAAAACGTCCGGATATTGTTAACGTCAATCCTATAACCCTTGGACAGATTGTCTGTCGTTTTATTATCTACCCAGCTCTGTTTTTGTGTCTGACTGTATTTACTCTTAATTTTTGTGTTATCATCCGCAGTCAGCCGGTAATCCAGTGCATTCTGACTTGGAAGCCATACCACCCGTCCGTCATGGGTAAACTGATAGTAGACATCCTCAACGGCATTGCTTTTTCCGTTGTAAAGGATATTGTTTTGAAACGAAGAAACCTTTTCTTCCGCAAAAAAGAATGAATCCACTGCGGCTTTTAATACCATAATCTGCGGGCTTTTTTTCGCGCCGGCGCCTAAAACGATACCCAGAAGATCCTTCCAGTTCTTCTTAAGGAAATCCGAAATACTTCCGCTTTTGATAAACTTCGAAATCAGTCTGACATTGGTAAATGCACTGCCAATATCACCAACCGTCACTTTAACAAATTCCGGAACATATGCACCATATCCTGCTATATCAAGCCAGTCCAGAGTGATGCCGGAAGTCGTGATAATATCCCCGTAGTTTTTTGAAAAATCATCAATCCACGAAAGAGTGGTGTCCGTATAAATTTCATTAATCAGGCCGAGATCCTGTTCGTCGCTAACTTTGTTATAAACTGCCTTGTCTATTTTTGCGGGCGAAAGCGATGTTGTCAGATAACGGGCATCCCTGTCGTGATTTTCCTTAGCTTCCGGAGACAGTTCATCCATCTCACTTAATGCTTCTTCCCTGTCCTGCATCCATGCGGAGCATATGGAAGACAAAGAAAAATGATTCAGACTGAATGTTATTTCTCCGTTTTCTTCATCGATTTCGTAGGGAACATACTCCCACATCCCGAGTTCTTCATCGTAGTGCTTGACGGTCAGCATATACGGATCCTCGACATCTCCGTACGGAACCGTAACATCCACGTAAAAATCAAAAGAATCCTTATCTTCTAAATCGAAATCCCATGTTTTGTATGTTTCACCGGTATTGCTGTCCGTTTTTTCCGGCAGTTCCCGAACCGTAAATGTCCATTCTTCGCCTTCGTCAAAATTAGCATCGCCGAAATCTACCGTCATTCCATCAAGTGTTGCCAGCGTATTTTCATATCCCACACTCGCTGTCTTGGCAGGAGCATTCTTGATTTCATCGGAAGAATACGAGACTTCGGATTCCATATAATAATTTCTTATTTCATCATCACCATAATCCGCCGACAGATCGGAATTATCCTTGTACTCCGAACCGTATTCCCCTGTATTTCCACCGCCGTGTCCTGGTGTTTTCGGACGTGATATGGCAATTACAATTCCCACAATGATAACTACTGCAAGGATCGCAACCGCTCCGATGCCGATACCGACCGCCGCGATGATTACGGGAACTGCAGCCTTTCCCGATTTCTTCTTTTGCTTCGGCTGTACTTCCTGACTTGTCTGCGATTCCTGTTTCGACAATGTTTTCTGAGTCGTTTGTGCAGCCTGTTTCGATTGCTCCGGTTTTGTTGTTACGTCGGTCTTTTCATTTTCCGCATTTACAGCTTTGCCTTTTATCACAGATCCGCAGTTCACACAAAATAAAGCACCTTCCATCAGAGGCTTTCCGCAATTGGTGCAGAATTTCTGTTTCATTGTTTCTGTATTTTCTTCCCTGAATGCTTTCAACTCTTTCCCGCAGCCTGGGCAAAACTTTGACTCCATTCTTACTTCTCTTCCGCAGTGATTACAAAATCTAGCCATAACGTTTCCCCTTTACTTCTTCTTATAAACCTCTCCCCTAACCGCATTCGGGCATCTTCTCTCAATCTCTGTCAGAATATACTCAAACTGCTCCGGCATCGTAAACAGACTGAATTTATCAATGCCATGTTTTATCGATATTATATGTTTTTCCGGATTCGGCTGAATGACTTTTATTTTTCTGTAAACATAGTTTCCGGCTATTTCGGTCGGTTCTTCACGAAGATCCGAATAGATCATGGCCGAATCAACCAGACTGTCATTATCGGAAAAAAGAATCACCATGTCCGATAAAACATCCATCGCTCCATAGAATGCTTTCCCTGCCTTTGATTTCTCCTTCGGTTTGTAATTCAGGTATTTTCTTCGATAAAAGACAATCTCCTGCTCCTTAAATTCATTCCGGATAACATACTCGGTTCCAATCGGCGCGCTGTCATATTTATCCGTTACCACGTCCTTATAAAGCCAGTTCAGATGCCCCATCGGCCCGTAATACATCCCGGGCGGAAGATTGGTATCATATACTCCGTCGAACGAAGAGAGTTTCTGCTGCTCCTTCACCGGCTGTTCCGCCTGCTGATTTGCTAGGCTTTCCAGCTTAGGAAGCATCTTCCCGCACTTCGTACAAAACTTTGCTTCCGCTATTTTACTTTCCGTTCCGCAATATGGACAAAACATGTTTTTCCTCCTCATATAACAAAAAAGGCATCCACCATTCACCGGCGATGCCAAACCACAATTGCAACTGGCTGCCATTTTACAGGCCCTTTAGTTTTGCGTCGCACCCTTTCGGATGTTTTGCCGAAAATGATATTTAATTGATAGTTTCAGTATATACAATAATCAGAGAGAATGTCTATGAGTTTTGGAAAATATGGTTCATGAAAATTATTATCTAGCAGCAAATACAAAGAATCAAATTATAAACGACTAATGAACGAAACCCACTAGCACGTTATATCGCAAGATAA
>JAILAD010000035.1 GCA_024681795.1 Lachnospiraceae bacterium
GTTTCTGCCGGTTCATCCGTTACATTGGATTCCACAAAATTCCGGGAGGGCATAAATTTGGTAGCGCCCACTTCATCGGGCTCCGGATCGGAATAGGTTTCCTTCACGGGAACATTGTCCACTTCATCCCAGATATTACCCGATATTTTCTGCGTAACGGATCCGTAATAACGCTCTTTTGCCTCTTTCTCGTCTTCTTCAAGAAGCTGCTGAATCATTGCTTCATCGGGATCCTGCTCGGCTTCTGCAGCAGGTACGGTTCCCGAAACAGCCTCTGCAACCTCATCCGCTTTCGTTACTGCCGCATTTTCAGTTTCTTCTTTGACCTCTCCTGCTTCTTTGGTATCTTTCACCAGACCGTCCGAAAGATTTTCCGAAATATCTTCCGGCTCGGTTTGTGCATCCTCGGAAGTATCCTTTTTATCCGTCTTTAAAGGATCCGCATTTTCATAATCAAGTGACTCATATTCAACCCGGTTATCCGGCTCTGTCGGAGCTTCAATGACTTTGCCGATTTTTAATTCCTCATTTCTCTTTTCAGGATAAGTAACCTGTTTTCCGTTCTTTACGTCTTCCACCGAAAGACCTTTAAAGAAATCCTCCGATGTACTCTGATCCGTAACGGAGTTGATTAACGCGGGATTTTCCAGAGTAGCCAGAAGACCGGAATTTGCCTCTTTCTCAAAATCGGCAAACATGTTTCCGGTGTGTTCCATCGTCTTCTTGCGAAGATTTTCCTGGAATTCTCGTTCTTTCTGTTTCTTGGTTTCTTCCCATCCGGCAAGAATATCCTGAATGTTTAACTGACCGCTGATCTGCTTCTCTCCGGAAGAAGGCAGCATATCCACATAATCCGGATCCAGTTCATTGCGTAGCATCAGCTCTTTTTCCTCTTCCGGGAAATCAGTCTGTGCAGGCTTTACCGAAGGCATCGGTCCGGTCACCCGTCCCTCTGCGTTCCTGTGCCTCTTTTTATCCTGTCCCACTTTTACAACCTCCGGCTCGACATTTTCCTCAAAATGCTTAATTAATTCCACCGTACCGTCTTCCAGAACTTTTTCTTCTACGATACCTCCGGCAATCGGAACGGTCTCCATGTGACCCATTTCCTCGCCGTCAAGTCTTCCGTATCCTTCCGGGAGTTCTTTGCCCTGTCTTTGTCTGGAATAATTTTCTTTAAACTGCTCCAGCCTGGAATCGTCCGATTCCTGCTTTTTCGGTCTTTCAATCGCAAAACGCAAATCGCCCGTGGCATCCTCAAAAAACACTTCCTGAGAATCCGCGGGAATTGTGTTATGAAATACTTCTTTTCGGTTTTCTTCCACAAACTCTATTTCGTCTGCGGGAGTAATTGCATCCGTCCCGTTTCCGGCGGCATCCTCCTGTTCCGCCTTCTCCCTCTCGGCCTCTGCAACAATCTGAAGCAGGGAATCCGTTGTATCCTCTCTTACAGACAATCCGGAGCCGAACATACGGGTTTGTGCCGGGACTGCAGCGGAATCGGAAGTTACCGCGTTTCCGGACGCATTTGCGGAATCAAGACCGCTTCTGTCAATCATGGAGGGTTCTCCTCCGATATAGTCCTGAATGTTATTTGCAAGCTCCGCCTGAAGATCAATGGTGTTGAATTTTCCCATGTTGATTGTTTTTACATGGAATTCTTCTTCCGTTTCATCCTGAGCTTGTTCCGGACTTTCCGCTCTGTCCGGAAGATTCTCTCGTTCCGGTCTCTCTCTTCTGCTTCTTCTCTCGGAATACTCTTCCTGTCCGTCGCTGTCGTAATGACGCTTCTTTCCCTTCTCGGGATTGGGAATCTGTCCGGTTCTTCTCTCTTCGGCTCTCCTCTTCTTTTCGATTCTGCCGTCATAAATTGCCTGCTGCTCTGCATCAAGCGGCTCATGGAGCATTTTTAACTCCATCGCTTTGTATACATAGGAACCGTCCCCGTACCAGGTAACTATTTCGTTACACTCTTCCACGCATTTTTCCGCCAGACCGGCACGATGATACAAAGTGGCAAGTTCATACTCCCACTCTTCCGAACGGTTCTTTCTCTTTAACGTTTCAAGGATCTCAATCTGCTCATCAATTCCGGCTTCCAGCGCCTTCAGCATTTTATATTTCAAAATCCATACGCCCGCATCGTCCGGTGCAAGCGCCTTAAACTCCTTATAATGCTCCGTTGCCGCTTCAAAATCACCGAATTCAAGGCATACGTCACAAAGCGCAAAGACTACATTCTTCGCATACGGGCTTCTCTCGTAAGCCAGTTCCAGTAGTTCTCTGCACTTCGCATAATTTCGAACAATTTTATATAAATCCGCCACTCTGTAGAGAGTAACCGTGTTTTTGATTCTGTACCACTCAATCGTATCTGCAAGGCGCGCTGCTTCCTTGTACTGTTTCTTTTTTTTCAGCTTCTCAATCTCTTCAATCCGAAGCTTGCTTTCATATTTATCCAAAAGAGTTCACCTCTGAAATTCATTTTTTTCCATTGTTTAGTTTACCATAACGCTATATTGATGTCAAAGAAGAACGGCTTAATTTCGGGCAAAATAATAAAAATATTACAATTTTGTTACAATTTGTTAACATTTATAAACCCGCATTTTTTACTACCCGCCGGAACCCTTTTCGGGTATAATGGAAAAAGCTTGTAAAAAAGGCAGAGGAGAACGATTTTCATGATTTTTGACACGCATGCCCACTATGACGACGAGGCCTTTTCGGAAGACCGCGAAAAAATGCTGTCGCAAAATTTATCGCCGGACCGCTACCGGATTGTAAACATCGGAGCAAGTATGGAGGGAAGCAGGGACAGCATTGCACTTGCCGGAAAGTACCAAAACGTCTATGCTGCCGTCGGTCTTCATCCGGACTATGCTGCCGACTGGAACGCGGAATCGGAAGAAGAACTGACCGTCCTTACAAAAAACGGAAAATGCGTGGCGATCGGGGAAATCGGACTTGATTACTACTATGAGGAGCCCGGGCGGGACATACAGAAAAAAGCCTTCGAGGGGCAGCTGGCACTGGCTTGTGCGCTGAAACTCCCGGTCGTCATCCACTCCAGGGATGCGGCAAAAGATACCCTGGATCTCATAAAAGCCTCCGGAATCGCGGAACAGGGCGGAATTATGCACTGCTTTTCCTATCCGCCGGAGGTTGCAAGGGAATGTCTTGCGCTCGGATTTTATATCGGAATCGGCGGTGCACTTACCTTTAAGAATGCCCGCAAACTTCCGGAAGTCGTAAGTCTTACTCCCCTTGACCGGATTGTCATGGAAACGGACTGCCCTTACATGGCACCCGTTCCGTTCCGGGGAAAAAGAAACGATTCTTCCTACCTGCCCTTTGTAATCAGCCGGATTGCCGAAATAAAAGGCATTTCCGCCGAAGAAACCGAGCGGATAACCTTTGAAAACGCACTCCGGGTATACCGGATATCCGAATAAAGCGCATTCCGGACAGTAATTTATAACACGCGGTCCGTCCGACCGTATTTTGTGCAGTAACACAGGAGTATTAACATGGCATACTTGGGAAATCCCGGCAGAACCCTGCAGGTTCTGGACAAATATAATTTCAGTTTCCGAAAAAATTTCGGCCAGAACTTTCTGATTGACGATCACATTCTTACCAAAATCGTCGACGCGGCGGAAATTACAAAGGAAGACTGCGTATTGGAAATCGGTCCCGGAATCGGCACCATGACGCAGTATCTCTGTGAACGCGCAGGAAAAGTCATTGCCGTGGAAATCGACAATTCCCTGATTCCGATTCTGAAGGATACTCTTTCCGAATATGAAAACGTGACAATTATAAACAATGACATTCTGAAAGTGGACATTAAGGCACTGGCGGAAGAGCAAAACGGGGGAAGGCCCTTAAAGGTTGTTGCCAACCTCCCGTACTACATTACCACTCCGATCGTGATGGGACTTTTCGAAAGCCATGTTCCGCTTGCAAGCATCACGGTCATGGTACAGAAGGAAGTTGCCGAAAGGATGCAGACAGGTCCCGGAAGCAAGGACTACGGCGCCCTTTCCCTTGCAGTTGCCTATTACAGCAAAGCCGAAACTGTCGCGATTGTTTCTCCGAACTGCTTCATTCCGAGACCGAAAGTGGAAAGCAGCGTAATCCGGATGACCGTGCATGAAAAAAGCCCCGTCTCCGTAAAGGACGAAGCTTTTCTGTTTGCCGTAATACGTGCAACCTTTAACCAGCGCAGAAAAACATTGGTTAACTCCCTTGCAAATGCCTCTCTTCCGGGCGTTACCAAGGATAAAGTACGTGAAGCCCTGCTTCAGATGGGAAAACCGGAAACGGTGCGCGGGGAGACCTTTACACTGGAGGAATTCGCCGAACTCTCCGACCTGCTGATGTCCTGATTCCCCGAAAATCCCACTTTTTTAAAAAAATACTTGCAAACTAAAATAGTTTATAATATAATTCATTTTGCGCTTGTTAAAAAGCCATGCGCGATTAGCTCAGTTGGTAGAGCACCTGACTCTTAATCAGGGTGTCCAGGGTTCGAGCCCCTGATCGCGCAGGAAGCACTGGTTTTGTGGCAGATATCAGCCATGGGGTTGGTGCTTTTTTATTTTGCTTTCCGGTTGCTGTTTATTTCTGTCCGGAATAATACAGCATCGCCAGATATTCCTCCCCGATTAACTGCATCATTCCGCCCGTCTCAAAGCGAAGCGTATCGCTGTATTTCGCATTTGTGCAGGAATAGGCACAGTTTGAAATAACGTGAAGCTGCGGCGTCCGGTTTTCATATGCTGCCTTCATAAAAGAAGACTCCAAAAGCAACGATCCCCACGCAATATGATAACTGCTGCTTAATACCGCAACGGAATCAATCTGCGGATAATCGGAAAGAATGATCGCATAGGAATTCAGGGCATTCTCCGCGGTTGTCATCGACTTATTCTCAATAATCAGTCTGTCCTCTTCCAGACCGTGACTGATCAGCCATTCTCCCATCAAATCCGCTTCCGTTACGTTCGGATTCGAAAGGGACGTCCCTCCTCCCGTGCAGAGAATATAAGCATTCGGATACTTCTTTGCCGCCTCCAGTGCCACCTTCAGTCTGCCGATTAACTCGGGCTGCATTTCGCCGTTATCATACAATTCAAATCCCAGAATCATGATACAAAGCGAATCATCTTCCGGAAGATTGTCCGGCAATTCATCAATATTGACTTCCATTTCGTCATTGGCATAGGTCCAGTAATTCATGATATCACGCCAGAGAGCACCCTGACCGGGATCCAGTGCTTCAAGCTGTCCGAGATAATTCTCGGTCATTTCCGATTTCGGTTCGGCGCCGTAAGAAGCAATCATATCTTTAATCAAATTGTGAGTAAGCATCTTCGTTTCCTCATCAAGTTCCGTCGGTGCAGGCCATTGGGATACCCTGTCATACTCTTCCGCACCGGATTCTTTTTCTTCCTCCGTTTCGGAAGAATCCCGGGTCTGCAGGGACGTATCTTCGTATCTGTTTAAATCCCTGATTTCGGAGGATAATTCCGTATTTCCTTCCGTTTTCCGGCATCCGGGCAACAATAACGTTACGGTTAAAAAAAGGACCGAAACGGCAATTGTCCTTCTCTTTCGATTCTTTTGCATTCTGATTCTTTTCATTTTACTTATCTTCATCTCGCTTTATTCTGCAAACTGCTTTGAATTTCTTTTTTATGCTTTACTTCTTCCGCACGGGCAATTACTTTCTCTTTCCATTCATCATCCTCGGCATCCAGCTGGTAAGCATCAAAACCAAACTCTTTTCCGTAAGAGCAAATCACGGATTCATCATCAATATGAAGAGAGATATGATACCGGCTCGGAACCTTCTGGGGAAGAATCCGGGAACTCTTGCTCTGCACTTCCGCAAGATGACGTTTCGCATTGACGATTCCGTCAAATTTCACTCCGTAGCACCGGAAAAGATTCCGGATATAGGACTCCGAACGAAACGAAGACGTATATACCCATACCTCGTATCCGAGACTCTGAAGGGAGTGGATTAATTCCGGTGTCCCTTTCCGAAGTCTCTCTTTATAGATTTTGCAAAAAGGGAACGGAAGCCGATCTTCTGTTTTATGTGTTGCGGGATCGACAAAGAGCACTTCATCCAGATCGAACGAAACCCTCATTTTCTCCCATTCATTTTTCTTTTTCATTCTTTTCGATTTCTCCGAGAATGCTGATTACATTCTTTGACCACTCTTCTTCGGGACAATTCAGTTCATACTCTTCAAATTCACCGGTCCTGCCGCGGGTTACAAGAATGGAATTATTGTCGATATGAACGGTTTCCGAATACTTGTTTGAAATCATTTTCTCCATTCGCCTTGCGCTCTCTGCCTCGGCTTTCTGCTTCTTGCCGATACCCGTTATGATACCGTCGACATATACGGAATATCCCTTGAAAAATCCGCGGATATCCTCGATGGAGTAATATTCGTGTGCGTAAACCCAGATATCATATCCGTTTTTCGCAAGATAATAAAATAACGCCGGCGTACCGAGACGGATGCGCTGTTTGTATTTCAGATTGTACGGAAATCCCAGTGCTTTTTCGAGATTCGGTGCATCGGACGGACGGAAAATCACCTCGTCCAGATCCAGTGCAACACGCTTGTCATGGGTCGAATTTTCCAGGATTTTCTTAATATCGGATTCCGATGCCTGATTTACGATTTTTACGGGAACACGCTTGATTCCGACACGCATTGCTGCTGCCCACCGATGGTGTCCGTTTAGAAGAAGATATCCGGACGGACGGAGTTTTTCCACAATTAACGGCTCATCAAAAACATCCTGACCGCTGTTTAATGCGTGCCGGAATTTCTTCTCATACTCGCCGATGATTTTATAACTCGGTCCGACCGTTTCAAAAGTAAACTCGTCATCCGCATTGGGATGAAGATTGGTACAGGCTACTTTCCTTACAAAAAGACGCTCGAGCGCTCCCGCACGTACCGGTATCGATACACCCTTCTGTGCATTCACGTCACGCGCAACATATTCGTCAAATTCTGTTTTTGCCATTCCGCCATCCTTTTCTGTGTCTGAAATACTGTCTTCGTTACATTTTTATAACATTCATTATATCCGATTTGAAGGGAAAAATAAATGCCGCTGCGAATTCTTAATTCTTCTGCCGAATTACCTTCCAGGCCTCATACAGCCGGTCTTCATTCCATGCCGCATTCGCGGGACTGGTGGAAGGAAGATCCACTGCCGGCCGGTTAATAAGCGGTTCCGTATATTTCCGGTAATACTTAAGTGCCGTCTTTCCGTTCACGTAAACAGTCCGGATATTTCCTGCGTTTAAAATAAGATTCAGGTCATTTACCGTAACGTTCCGGATGCTGGAATCCGAGGAACCGACGATATCGCAGCTTTGAATCACATCCCAGACGGCAATATGATTCTTCAGTAAAAAAGCCTTCTTTTCCTCCGTCGTAACGGGAACCTCCTCTTCGAATACCCTGGCGGTAACCCTCCAAAAGCGGTTCTGCGGATGTCCGTAGAAAAACGCAGCTTCCCTTGATTTTACGGAAGGGAAGCTGCCGAGTATCAATATTTCCGAATTCTTATCATATACGGGTGGAATCGGGTGTATT
>JAILAD010000041.1 GCA_024681795.1 Lachnospiraceae bacterium
CGGGTCCATCTTATCCCGATAAATCTTTTCACACTGTATCATGCGATACCGTGCGCTTATGCGGTATTAGCAGTAATTTCTCACTGTTATCCCCCTGGATAAGGCAGGTTACCCACGCGTTACTCACCCGTCCGCCACTAAAACTTATATCACTAGGTTTCAATAAGTTTCCGTTCGACTTGCATGTGTTAAGCACGCCGCCAGCGTTCATCCTGAGCCAGGATCAAACTCTCTAAAAAAATGTTTGATTCTTTAACCAGATAAACTCTAGCTAATTCATCCTAAAAATTTACTTTAAGGTTGTTCTTCTGAATTTTCTCTTTATTGCATTGCTGCAATGTTTGGAATTTTCAGGGTTGCATTGCTGTTCATTTGTCAAGGTACATTTCCATCCAAATTTTACAGAATGGATTAAACGGAGAAGGAGGGAGTTGAACCCTCGCTCGCGTGTACGTGCAACACGAGTTTTTCTTCAACGCTACGGAGAAGGAGGGAGTTGAACCCTCGCGCCGCTTCTCACGACCTACTCCCTTTCCAGGGGAGCCCCTTCGGCCTCTTGGGTACTTCTCCAAATTAAGCCAAATCATAGTTCTTTATTTGGTTTATTTCACTCAAGAGGTTTTCCGTCTAACTTAGCGGAGAGGATGGGATTCGAACCCATGCGCCCTTTCGGACAAACGGTTTTCAAGACCGCCTCGTTATGACCACTTCGATACCTCTCCAGTGGATACGCTCTTTTCGTCAGCGCAAGGGATATTTTATCAAATCGAAACATTGATGTCAATAAGTATTTCGAGAGTTTTGTTACTATTCACACTTTTTTCGTCCCGATTTCCTACACATAACCAAATTCAGTTGCATGAATAAAAGAAAAAGCATTGATTTTATCAGTAGAAAGATATAGGAGGTGTTTTATGGGAATTATCTGCCAAACAGACAAGAAGGCCTGCATCTTTCGATTTTACAGGCCAAACAAGCTTTATAAAACCAGTTTGATTTCTCTCGAAAGAATCTTCTCCAAAAATTCATTTAGATTATTTGCCACTTCAATTGGATCCTCGAATTCCGGTTCCCAACCTTCAACAATTTTACCCGTTTCCAAATCAATTGCATAAAAGTGATAATCTCCACCCACGCCCATAATAATGGGAAATGTTTTATCCCAAAAGGATTTTATATCTCCAAGCCATTCTTCATCACCAACAGCTGCTTCCAGGCTAATGTCCTCAAACCAGGTACTATTGTCTGCAAAACAGTAACAAGTAAGAAAAAACAAATCTTCTGTAGAATTCGTTAAACACTTGAAGTGTTTAATAAACTCAACCCACTCCTCAGGGATGTTACCATACCTGGAAACAGACTCTTCCGGAAAATCAATGAATTCATCAGTTATTTCAGCATTCCATCCTTCATTTTAGCCCATTCTAAAAATTTCTCAACCATCCTTACCACCTGCTTTATTCATAAAAAATTTTTTCCGGTATTGTGCTTTGTCACTTATCCCGACAAATGAGAATTCAAAAAACCGGTCATGGCGCAAAGCATCAAAATTCATGAATTTGATATTTCTTGATGCTTTGATGCATCCTCTGCAGACTCTGTCTCCGCAGCAGCTTCCTCTGCTTCCTCTTCCGCAGGCTCCTCTTCCGCAACAGTTTCCTCTGCTGCCTCTTCTGCAGGTTCCGTCTCCGCAACAGTTTCTTCTGCAGTCTCTTCTGTAGTTTCTTCTGCAGTCTCCACAGAACTGTCGACGCCCGTGCTCACAATCTCCGCATCCGTAATTCTCTCAATTACGGGCTGTTTCTCCTCAATCTCTTTTGCCTCACCGGCGCCCTCGGTTTTCGCGGTAAGTTCCTCTTTTGCTTCCCGTTTCTTTTCAATAAACGAACGAATCAGGAAATATACTCCCCCGACAAAACCGGCCAGTGCAACAAGCAAAAGCAGATACCAGAGGAATGCAAAACCGTTGACACGCTTTGTCTGATATAAAACCCTTACCCGGCTGTCCGCAGTAAATTTACCCTCAAAGATGGAGAGTTTCTCCGTGACCAGCGGCTGGTCGTTGATGACTTTCTGTCCGACACCGTAAACTTTCGCCGTGTATTTTACGGGAATCTGCCAGTATTCCGAACCATTCGGATCCTTGTATACAAATCCGTCAAAATCCACCACATCTTCAACAATCGTATCTTCAAGCGGAACAAGCCACTTTCCTTCTCTTGCATAGGAAACTCCGGCAGCTCCTTCGTTTCCGCTGATTGTGTTCATCATATAATTGATTTCGTCTGCTTTTCCGGTAAAGACAAGTTTCACGGAATCCTGTGACAGTTCCGTCCCGATACGCGCCGCAATTTCATCGTCTTTTCCGAGGCGGCGGATTTTATCGCAGACCGCGCCTATATCCTCCGACGTGGCATTATCGAAGTGAAGCGTAATTTCTTTCGTGATTTCGTCTCTGTTCTTTGCATCCAGCAGATAATCGATGGAAGAAAAATGATAGTGTTTCTCTAAATTCACCTGCACCGCGGTTTCCCGGTTTTCTCCGAGATCGTAAAACAGATAACCCGCCTGATCATCCGACCCTGAACCCTTTACCTTGTTAAAGGCACCTCCGGCCATATCAATAATTTCCCCGACCATTCCGGTACTGTCAAGGACATAGCGAACCGGTACGGTTTTCGTCTCACTGCAGATATAATTCGTCCAGTCAAGTGATTCGGTAAAACCGGATTTGGATTCAAAAATCCCGTCGGAAGTTTCCACTGCTTCCGGATTAAATTTCGCATGCCCTCCGGTATACTTCTGCATCGCCTTTGTCATATCGTCTGCAGTAAAATCCGTCATACTGATACTGTAAACCTGCATGGAATCATCTTCCTCACTCTCCCAGGTTCCGAATGCGTTTTCCGGAACGGACGAAGAAAGGAATTTATCAATCCCGTCCCTGTTCTTTTCCAGTTCTTCTTTTCTGATATTCAGTTTCACAAGACGGTTGTATTTCTCGCTTCCGACCGGAGTTGTATAAATGTCTATGCTGTCAATCTGACAATATACATGATCGTTAACGGAAAGCCTTCCCGCGCCGCCGTCAAACTCCGCTCCGCCGACGATAAGTTTTGTATTGAAAGAATTAAAAACGGAAGCACGGTATCTTTCATTTAAAACCTTTTTCTCAATCAGTGCATCCGGGAGCCATTTTAACATTTCCCTGCTGGAGATGTTTTCCGAATATTCAACCTCCCTTGCGAACGGAGAATCGCTCATATATCCGTTAATTTCCGCTTTTTTATCGCAGAATGAGTTCAGCTTGTTTTCATAATCTTCAAACGAAGAAAACGGCAGTGTAAATCTGGCCGTTACGGTCTTTTCGTTTTCTTCGTATGCATATGTCATGCAGTCCGGGCAGCTTTCGGCAATCGCGGAATCCACTTCGGAAACGGATTTCTTTCCGACGAGTTTTAAATCGCTTTTCGAAACGGTCATAACCATGACACGTTCCCCGCTGCCGTCCGGATTAACCGTTACCGCGGAATTCACATCCGCACCGCAGGCGCAGAGAAACAGCGTCAATGCAAGCAATATGGCGGTAGTCAGATATTTTTTCATAACTGTCCCTCCTCGCTGATTTTAAAGCCCGTAAATCCCCTGCGAAGGGATATTTTCTTTCCCGTCTCGCAAAACGGAAGTTTCTTGGAAACAGCATTCCCGTCAACGGTTGTATCCTGCGAAATCTCGTAATAAACCGTGTATGTCAGGATGAAATCTTTGTCGCCGACTTTTTCGATGCCCTCAAAAATGAAGTCCGGATTTTTTCCCTCGTACGGTATATTCATTTCCGACGCATCCGGAAGGGAAGCGTCTTTTACGTAAAGTTTCTTTAATTTCTCCCGTTCGGCGTTTCTACAGATTTTTTCGTATTTGTTCAAAAATCTTTCTGCCGAACTGCTCCTGTTTACAATTCCGCTGACACCGAATCCGACCAGGCATAAAATACAGGCCGCAAAGCAAACAATTGCGAGTACAAGACATTTTTTTGAGTCCGGTTTCTTTTTCTTCATAGTCCTCTCCTTTTCAGAAGAATTTCCGCAATATCCAGATCTTCCGGCGTGGTAATTTTAATGTTCTCATAAGAACCTTCCACAAGTTTTACCTTTGAATTGCCGAAATTTTCAACCACCATTGCATCGTCCGTCACCTGAATTCCCTTCGCAAGCACCTCTTTCTCTGAAACAATCAGTTTCCGGTAAGCCTCGTAAATCAGAGAATATTCAAAAGACTGCGGTGTCTGGATATTCCAGACATTCGCCCGCTTCGGCGTATCCGTAACATAGCCTTCTTCCGAAGATATTTTGACGGTATCTTTGGACGGCATACCGGTAACACAGGCTTTTTCCGTCTTCAGCACCTCCAGATTTCCCGAAATGATTTCTTCGGTTACAAAAGGTCTGGCGCCGTCATGAATCAGTACATAATCCGCGGAATGCGGTCCTGCCGCGGCAAGTGCATTCCAGACGGAATGATACCTCTCTTTTCCTCCCGCAATGACATCCGTAACTTTTCCGTAACCGTATTTTCCGACTATTTCGTTTCTGCAGTATTCGATTGCATCTTCACCCGTTACCAGATATATTTCATCAACGTATTTTGATTTTTCAAACACGTCAAGGCTGTAGCAGATTAAGGGCTTCCCGCCGAGAGGAAGAAACTGCTTTGCCACATCGGTATGCATTCTTTTTCCTTTTCCTGCTGCCAGAACTATCGCCGTCACGCTCATATTAACGTTCCCCCAGTCGCAGATTCGGCACTGCGTTTAAGTCATACCCGCTCCGGACACCTTTCATAAACTCATAATATCCGGCACATCCGATCATTGCCGCATTGTCCGTACAAAGAATCGGGAGAGGCAGGAAAAATTCGACTCCGCGATTTTTACATGCCTCTTCAAATGCCGCGCGAAGGTGCTTATTGCTCGCAACTCCGCCCGCTATCGCGAATTTCTTTGCCTGATATTTTTCCACGGCATCCATGGAATTGCCGACCAGAACATCTACAACCGCCTGCTGGAAGGATGCCGCCACATCGGCACGATTTACCTCTTCCCCTTTCATCTCGGCACTGTTTAAATAATTAAGCACTGCGCTTTTTAAACCGCTGAATGAAAAATCATAGCCGGAATCACCGACTTTTGCACGGGGAAAATGAATCGCCTCCGGATTTCCCTCGCAGGATACTTTATCAATCTTCGGACCTCCCGGGTATCCGAGTCCGATTGCTCTTGCAACTTTATCAAATGCCTCGCCCGCCGCATCGTCAAAGGTACGTCCCAGAATTTCATACTCACCGTAATCCTTTACGTTCACAAGATGCGTATGTCCGCCGGAAACCACCAGGCACATAAAGGGAGGCTCCAGTTCCGCGGATGCGAGGAAATTCGCGCAGATATGTCCCTCGATATGATGCACTCCGACCAACGGAAGATTCGCTCCGAATGCAATCGCCTTTGCTTCCGCAACGCCGACAAGCAACGCCCCCACAAGTCCCGGGCCGTAGGTTACCGCGATTGCATCCAAATCTTTTAACTCTGTGTTCGCCTGCTTTAATGCCTCTTCGATTACCTGATTGATTTTATCAATATGCTTTCTGGAAGCTATCTCCGGCACCACACCGCCGTAAAGGGTATGCAGATCAATCTGGGAATAGATTACGTTGGAAAGAATCTCCCTGCCGTTTTTGATTACCGCAGCCGCAGTCTCGTCACAGGAAGTTTCGATTCCCAGTATCAATATGTCTTTTTTCTCTATATTTTCACTCATCTTTAAAATCTGTTTCCTTACGATTTTGTTATTTCGCTTTACAACCGTACTTTCTCCTGTTCATACTTTACCCGGCTCGTACTTCATCCGGTTCAAAACACTTATTCTTCGTCCGCAAACCGAAGTTCCGTCATTCTTCCGTCCTTCGCGACAATCGTATTTGCAAATACTTTGCGCACCTCATCCTGATACTGCTCCGGATGATTTAAAGAAGGGGAATAATGCGTAAGCCATAATTCCGGCACCCCCGCATCACGGGCAAGTGCAGCCGCCTCATAAAAATTCATGTGCTTATGCTCTTTCGCTTTTTCCACGGAATCCGGCTCTCCGTACATTCCTTCGCAGATAAAAAGATCCGATCCCGCTGCGTTCTTTACGATATTTTCACAAGGTCTGGAATCCGTCGTATAAGTGACCTTCAGGCCTTTTCTCGCCTCACCCATCACCATGTCGGGCGTATAAGTCACACCCTCCTCCGTAATAATTTCACCTTTCTGCAGCCGGCTCCAGAGTTTCAGCGGAATCTCCAGTTCCTTTGCCCGTTCCGCGTTGAATTTTCCCGCACGGTCCAGGCTTAAGGAGTATCCGTAGCAGGTGATGTTGTGATTTACACGGAAGGACTTAATATGCAGACCTTCCAGAACCGGCAGTTCATGCATCTGCTCCGGTTCCGTAATCTCGATGAATTTTAATTCAAAGGGTAACTCCGGTGCAATCACGCGAAGTGAATTCACAATGCGTTCAATCCCTTTCGGTCCGATAATCGTCACCGGTTCCGTTCTGTCTGCATTTCCCATGTTCAGAAGCATTCCCGGCAAACCGCTGATATGATCCGCATGAAAATGCGTAAAGCAGATTACGTCAATCGGATTCGGGCTGAGCGATCTTTTACGCATTGCAATCTGCGTTCCTTCCCCGCAGTCTATTAACACACTATGTCCGTTGTATCGAACCAGCAGCGACGTTAACCACCTGTACTGAAGCGGCATCATTCCGCCGGTTCCGAGTAAACATACATCCAGCATTTTTTCCTCAGTTCTTAGTTTCTGTTCTATAATTTTTGTTCTGTAATTTCGATTCTGTTATTTCTGTGCTCTATTTCCTCAGCCAGTAAATTACCGCATCTTCCTTCGGGTTGGAATAAAATCCCGGCCGTACCCCTTCCGATACAAAGCCGGCGCGTTCATAAAGCGTGATTGCCGGTGTATTGGAAGAACGTACCTCAAGCGTTACTGCATTCACGCCGCGGTTAAACAGTTCCGACATCAGCAGATCCAAAAGTCTTCTTCCGTACCCTTTTTTGCGTTCTTTCTCATCAATCGTAATCTTTACGATATCCGCTTCTTCCCCGGAAAGAACCGCGACGGCATATCCGACTACACCCGTAGTATCATTCATTACAACCGCAAGATAATCGGGATTGTTCAGTTCGTCCTCAAATCCTTTCCTGCTCCACGGATCCGGATAGGATGCTTTTTCCATTTCAGAAACGGTATCCAGATCTTCTTCTCTCATCGGGCGGATTATCGCTTTTTCCTTGCGTTCCCGTTCTGCCTGAGACACGCGGTAATATTTCGGCGAGTGTTCTGCCGCACTCTCGTATTTTCCGGCAGCATATAATTCCATACCGAGCATTCCGACACTCCCAGCATGCTGTCTGGACAAATGTGCCGGAGCAAACATATAGGGAACGGTGAGCAGCTTATCAATCCGGTCCTTATAAACCGGAACTCCGTCTCCCAGAAAAATGACCTCCTCGTGCCGCTCGTTGATCAGCGTACAGAGTTCTTCAATCCCCATTGCGGAGGTCTCCCGGATGCGGATAAATTCATAATAATTTTCTTTCGAATCACAGGTATCGCATTCCCCGCCGGTCGAAATAAATCCGTAAAGTCCGGTATAAACCTGGTTTCTTCTGGCATCCATAATCGGGCAGATTAATCCGTTATGCCCGTACAGATTAAAAGCAAGTGCATCCGTCGTCGGCACCGGAACAACCGGTTTATTTAAGGCAAGTCCCAGTCCCTTCGCGGTTGCGGCACCGATACGAAGCCCCGTAAAAGAGCCCGGCCCCGCCGCCACTGCAATTGCATTAATATCGTCAAAGTCCGTCTCCGTCATCCGCTTTATTTCATCCAGCATCGGAAGAAGCGTCTGTGAATGCGTCTTTTTATAGTCGATGGTATATTCCGCTTTTAAAACATTGTCTTCCAGAAGTGCCACGGAGGCTACGTTTCCGGAAGAATCCAAGGCAAGTATTTTCATGATTTTTCTGTTCTTCCCGTTATAATTCCTGCTTTATTTTTGCTTTTATTTGCTCTGCATTTCTTTTATTTATTCTGCATTTCTTTTATTTATTCTGCATTTCTTTTATTCTGCATTTCCTTTATTTCTGCGTCTTTACGGTTATTTCCCGATAATCGAATCCCTTCGACAAATCCTTTTTGATTTCAATCCAAACCGTATTCGCCGGCATAATTTCCTCCACGAGATTCGCCCATTCCACAAAGCAGACCCCGTCGCCGTAGAAATAATCCTCATATCCGATTTCATCCATCTCTTCGATATCACCGATCCGGTATACGTCAAAATGATAAAACGGAATTCTTCCCTCGTCATAGACCTGCACAATCGTAAACGTCGGCGAGTTTACCGGTTCTTTAATCCCGAGTCCTTTTGCGACTCCCTGAATGAGAACCGTTTTCCCGACACCGAGATTGCCCAGCAGTGCATACACTTCTCCCGGTTGCGCGTTTTTTCCGATTTCCGTGCCGAGTCTGAATGTCTCCTCCGCACTGTTTGTTTCTGTTTTCTCTGAAAACTCCATCATTCTGCTGACCCTTTAAAACCTGATTTTCACTTTGGACGGTTCCATGTTTGCACTGATAATCCGGAGAACGTCCTCCGTCTTTTCCTTCATGCATTCCTTCGGAAAAATGAAAGCCGTGTTTTTTCCCGTGTAAACAAAATAACTGCTTCTGGTTCCGTTCGCCTTGATGCACTGTTCCCACGGAACAAGCTGTTCTTCCGGACCGGATTTTACCCGGATTCCCTCTTTGGATAGATGATAATGAATTCCGTTTTTAAAAGCCGGAACAAGTTTCGCCTGCATAAACGAAAGCCTTAACATGTCAATCGGCGGATACAGAATCAGAATCGCCGCAATCAGCGGGTAATACCACCTGTGCGTTGAGATGAATCCGTAAATCATCAGAAATCCGATTGCCGTCGTAATAATGGCAACAGGCTGCTTATATAAAACCTGCATTTTAAAATCAAACAGATTTCCGGGTTTGATTTGTACGTCAAATTCCGTTTCCATACTTATTCGGGCCTTTCAAATTTATTTCCCAGACGAAGCGTCGAGGTCTCGTATTTTATCCGAAGTCCGTCCTCGGGCCTGACCACTTCATAACGTGACAGAACCCTCAGCGCCACAAGATTTGCGCTTTCCTTGTCCGCATCAAGTAAAATCACAATGTACTGTTTGTCGGAAAAACGATTTCCGACATCCACCATACGAAGTGAAACCGTGGCCGATGTTTCAAGCGCATCCATGGAACGGACAATTCGATCCCTGCTCTCACCCGGCTCACACTGCAGCGTAAACAAAAGCAGCTGTACCGGTTTTTTATTTCTCGCGGCATATCTGGAAATAAAATTAAAGATATACCGGAATTCGTCGTACGCAACATTATAGGCTCCGGAAGAATAATCCTGTCTGCCCTCCATTAAGAAGCAGATGTTGGCAAGCGAGGAAGGGAGCTGTTCATCCCCGTCCTCTTCATCGGAAAAGAAGCGGTAGGAATTTTTTCCGTTGATTTTTACCAGATAAAGAGCCTTGTCCGCATTCTGATACAGTGTGGGAAAATCCTTGCCGTCCTGCGGATAAATCGCAATTCCGATGGAAACCGAAACCATTGTGGAATATCCCATATCCATCAGTCTTTCGGTCAGTGCGGAAAGAATGCTCTTTGCACGTCCGGCTGCGATTTTACGGTCGTTCACGCCGAGAAGGTAAAGAATAAACTCATCTCCGCCGAGACGACAGACAATGTCATTGTTTCTCGCATGCTGTCTCAAAATATCCGCAAACATGCGAATCACGCGGTCGCCCTCGACATGCCCGCGGTTATCGTTGATCATTTTAAAATTATCAAGGTCAATCATGAACATCATTCCGGGAGTATCGGAATCAATGGATTTCTTGATTAACTCCTCCGTGTATTTGCGGTTATAAAGGCCGGTCAGCGAATCCCTTCTGGCCATATCGATATAATCGTTGGTCGTCGTGCGCATGTTGATTACACGCTCGATACGGCTTCGCATAACCTTTGCAACGAACGGCTTTCTGATATAGTCCTCCGCACCGAGTCTTAAGCACTCCGCCTCGGTTTCGGCCGACTCGTCCGACGTCAGGAAAATCACCGGAATATCCTTCCACAACGGATTTCCCTTAATCTTTGCAAGCGTTTCCTTCCCGTCCATCACAGGCATATTGATATCCAGTAAAATCAGATCCGGAATTCTTTTATTGAGAAACTGAAGTGCCTGTTCCCCGGAAATGACGGGTGTTACCTCATACTCCTCCTTCAGCTCCTGACGCGCCATAATCAGATTCGTTTTGCTGTCATCCACAATCAGAATATGTTTCATGCCAATCCCCCGTTATTCTTGCGATTCCGCAACGGATAACAGTACCATCACGTCATCCTTTGCTTCCTCGTACATAAAGTTATCCATATGGTCTCTCGCCTCAGCAAGGCGCTTTTTCACATTTTCATCCAGATTACAGGAAAGAAGGTTCTTGATCTCCTGATTTGCACGGTCAATTTCGAAGTACTCGATATTCTTTACAATATACTCCAGTGCCCGTTTGTATTCGCGAATCGAAATGCTGCTGCCGGCACTCTTAAGGGACGGTTCCTCTTTCTCTTCGGAATCAAGAAATGCGTCAATCTGTTTTAAGAGCGTGGTATACTCTTCCAAAAGGCCGTCAAAATCATCGCGGATGGCTTTTTTGTTTCCGGATTTTCCGTTTAATTCATGCTCTCTGAAACGGTCTGACAAATGCATGGCACCGATGCTTAAAAAAGCGGATTTTAACGCATGCACTTCTATCGTATAGTTTTTGAAATCTTTTCCCTCCAGGCATTTGCGGATATAATCCGGCTTTACTTTTCCTTCTTCCCGGATGACACGGAGAATCTCGATATACGAATCCCTGTTTCCCGAGAAAATATCGAAGGCATACCGGTAATCGATACCGCTCATCGGGAAGGAGAAATCCTCTTCGGTAAATCCCTTTGTCTTCTCCGGTACGTTTGTATCGGAATAACCGCCCATGAATACCCTGCTTTGTCCTACAGCCGTAGTTTCACTCAGAATCTGCAAATGCTCCGGTATATAGGTTCTCATGATTTTGGCAAGGGAATGCGTATCAATCGGTTTGCTTAAAAGATCGTTCATTCCGGCATCTAGGAACATGCTCTTATCTTCTCCCGCCACGTTGGCGGTAAGAGCAATAATCGGAACGTTCCTTGCGTAGTCGGAATTCATGGAACGGATTCTGTCAACGGTTTCGACACCGTCCATTTCCGGCATCATGTGATCGATAAACAGGATGTCATAATGCTCTCCGTCCTGAAGTCTTTTAATCGCATCAAAACCGGACTCGGAAAGTTCGATTTGTGCACCGTAGGAACCGATGATTCCCTTTGCTACTTTTAAGTTCACCTGATTGTCGTCCACAATCAGGATTCTTGCATCCGGACAGGTAAATTCATTAATTCCCTTGTTTTCATCGGAAACCGCAAGTGCCTCGTTTTCCGCAGCCTTTAAGAAGCTGTCGAAATCAAACGGGGTATCGTCAACAACCTTCTGGTCCAGCGTTACGAAAAACGTGCTGCCTTTTCCGTATTCACTTTCAAGCGTAACGTCGCCGTGCATCATTTTTGCAAAATTCTTTGCAATCGAAAGTCCCAGTCCGGTTCCCTGAATCTTCCTGTTCTTCCGGTTGTCCACCTGCGTGAATTCATTAAAGAGTTTTGCCTGATCCTCTTTCTTAATTCCGATTCCCGTATCGGAAACGTCAAAATGCATCACCACAACCTCATCCCTTCCGGGTTCGGCGGAAACTTTTAATTTAATCTCTCCTTCTTTCGTGAACTTTACGGCATTGCCGAGAAGATTTAAGAGAATCTGCTTGATTCGAAGGGAATCGCCGAATAACGAGGTCGGCACGTTTCCTTCCCCTTCAATCACAAACTTCACTTCTTTTCCGTAAAGTCTCGCATTGATGATTCTTGATATATCCGAAAGCATGCCGTCGAGACGATACACTTCATTGACAAGCTCCATACGCCCGGCATCCATTTTGGAATAATCCAGAATATCGTTAATCAGTTCCAGCATGATTCCGGAAGAAGACTGAATGGTCTTTACGTATTCCTTCGCATCATCCGTCAGTTCCGTCTGGGAAAGGAGCTCGCTCATACCGGTAATCGCGTTCATGGGAGTCCGGATTTCATGCGACATATTTGCAAGGAAATCCGATTTTGCCTTGGTTGCGGCCTGTGCCTCGTCATGCTTGATTTCCAGCACACGAAGAAGGTTTGTCATATTGGCGTTTCTGTGTTGCATGATTTCGCTCTGGGAGCGGATCCGGCCGAGAAGGAACAGGATTCCGGTAACGGCAATCGCAATAACGATAATCTGCAGAATAAAATCGCCTGCATTGTCAGCCGTGGCCAGGTCGTTTATGATATAGTCCTGATAAAAAATCAGGGTAAAAAGATACATGATTGTGATGTAGACCGTACCGACCACAATGATTGCCCTGTCCATGTATATTGCCATAATTGTCATGACCGCAATTACGGCATCCGCTATCTGTCCCACGGAGTGATAGGCGTATCCGTATACCGTTACAAATCCCAGCCAGAGAATAATGGCCAGCATGCCGTGCAGCCGGACCGGGAATTTTTTAATAAGCGTCGGAACCGCAAGAACAACCGGAACTCCGATTACGTAATACAGCAGTACCGGCGGGTTATGTGCATAAAAATTTTCGAACACGAAAAGCAACGCAAAAATACAGGACAATCCGAAGATTACCCTGGTAATTCGCCGGTTGGATATGCCGTCCAGATATTGATTTACGTCCGCCGGTCGTTTGTTCATGCCTGCTCCCTTTTCATAGTTTTCCAAAATATATACTACCATAAAAAACACTGATTTGATATAATAAAAAAGCTATGAGACATATTTTTATTATAAACCCCGTTGCGGGTCGAAAAAATGTCACGGAACGTGTCCGTAAGGAAATAGAAGGGGTTTGTGCCAGACGAGGCCTGAATCCTTTGATTTTTATTTCCGAATATAACGGATATGAACGGTTTATCTCGGAAAAAATGTGCTCGCTCTTTACGGACGAGGACATTCGTTTTTATTGTGTCGGCGGCTCCGGTACGCTTGTTCAGACACTCTCCGGCATGGACGACGGCCAAAACCGGCAGATTGCCTGCTATCCGACCGGTCTTTCCAACGATTTCCTGAAGTGCTATGAAGGCGGAAACAGGGGATTCGGCAACATCGAAGCACTGCTGGACGGCAAAAAAGACAATCTGGACTATATCAAGGTCATGGGACACTGTAAAGCGCTGAATTTTCTCTGCATTGATTTCGGAAATTCCATGTTTGAACTCGATACCTTATCCGGACTGGCCGCAAAATCTTCCTCAAAACTGGGATACGGACTGGCAATCGGTTATGACATGCTTCGCGCAAATTCCGAGGAATATGAAATTACCGTTGACGGCAAGGATTATTCCGGCAAATATCCCATGATTCTTTGTTTAAACGGCCGATGCGTCGGCGGAAGTATTGTTCCCCTGAAAGAGGCACGCCCGGATGACGGAATCATGAATATCCTGCTCTTTAAGGAAAATCCCCATACCAACCAGGGCATGGCATTTTTAAAATATTATTTCGGAAATGAAGAAGGGTCCGAGAATCTTTATACCCAGGTGAAGGGAAGACGTCTGATTATAACAAGAAAAGACCACAGCAGAATGATGCTGAACTGTGACGGTGATAATTTCACCCCCTCGGATACCACTCTTGATATCCGGCTGATTCCTGCAGGTGTAAGTTTTATCGTACCGCAACACAGTATTTTACTGAAAGAACAGTAAATACCCATATCTGAATGTATTTTTACTTATGTCTTAACGCATCTATCGGCGTCATCTTCGCTGCCTTTGCTGCAGGATACAGTCCGAAGAAAATCCCGATTCCCATTGAAAAAACTGCTACACCGATAATCAATAATGCATTGAAGTCCGGCGTAACCGTAATGGACTTCTTTACAAGATGAACAATGAGACATGCAAGAGATGAAAATGCATATCCGATTACGGTACCGATGATACCGCCTGTTAAGGAAATAAGGCCGGATTCAATCAGAAACTGCCACATAATCGACGAAGTTCTGGCACCGAGAGACTTACGGATACCGATTTCACGGGTACGTTCCGTAACGGATACCAGCATGATATTCATAACACCGACACCTCCTACGAAAAGGGAGATAGCGGCAACCAGCATAACGAATGCGGTAATTCCGCCTAAAACTTTGGTAAGACCGTCTACTAAGGAGGTGAATTCCATAACCGCAATCGCATTTTCCCCTCTTTTGTCCAGTACAGCCTCAAGATAACGTCTGCTCTTTCTGCTTGCTTCCGCTACATTGGCCGGTTCATCCACGAAAACATCTGCCTGATAATATAAATCCGAATCCAGCCCGAATACATTGTAAATATAAGTGGAAGGCACATCAAAACGAAGCGCCGTTTCTTCAAACACACCAACCACGAGCGCACTTTCTTCTCCGTCAGCACTGATATTCTTATCGTTGTAACTGTTGTCTTCCGATTTACTGGATTTACGTACACCGATAACCTTTAAATTCAGTTCTCTTCCATATGCATCCACCGATACTATTCTTCCGGTTACGTCTTCATACCCGAAGAGTTTCTTGGCCGCATAAGTATCGATTACACAAACCGCAGCTCCTTCATCATAGTCATACTGATCGAACAGGCGACCGTAAAGCAGTTCATTGGTATTCGAATCCTGCATGCTCGGTTTTCCGCCGTATAAAGTTACATCCGTTTCTTTATTCTTTGTATCCGGCGTTTTTCCGTTTGCACCGATACTTTCTGAATACCCTGTAATTTCCGGGTATTTATTGACCAATGCTTCCATTGCACTTTTCGGAATCCAGCCATCGCCGTTCGCATAAACTGTGAAATTGGAACCCACCAGTCCGTTCAGTGATCCGGAAACCCAGTTACTGAAACCACTTCCGATGGAAAGAATTCCTACAACGGAAGCAATTCCGATAATGATTCCGAGCATGGTAAGAAATGCTCTTACCTTGTTCATGCGGATGTTAAAATATGCCATTTTCCAGTATTCGAGAAATCTTCCCATACTGTAATTACTCCTGCTATTCCTGTCTTAATGCCTCAATCGGGCTTAATTTCGCAGCCTTCTTCGCCGGATACATTCCGAAGAACATACCGATAATTGCGGAGAAAAGCACAACTCCGATTACGATTAACGGGCTGATAGTGGCCACGATATGCATTTTTACAACCTTACTTGCAATGAAGCACAGAAGCTCCGCACCGAGATAACCGAATAAAATTCCGAGTATTCCTCCGATTACCGTAAGCACTGCCGCTTCCGCAAGGAACTGCACCATGATGGAAGAAATTCTTGCACCTAATGCTTTACGGATACCGATTTCCTGCGTACGTTCCGTAACGGATACGAGCATAATGTTCATAACGCCGACACCACCTACTACAAGCGAGATTGCGGCAACGAATGAAATAAAAATCGTAACGCCGTTAATAATCATGTTGAACTGGTCCATCATGGAATCAAAGCTTGTATAAGTATACTTTTTCTGTCCGCGAAGATTCTTCCTTCCTTCCAGCAGTTTAATACTGCTCCTTATGGCAGCCTTTGCATTATTCGGTGAATCCGGAACAAGTAAAATACTGTAGAAATCATCATCGGCTGCACTGATTCCGTAAGCATCTGCATAAGTCGTATACGGCACTTTCATCTCAATGGATCCGTTGTCTCCGAGCGCGGACATTAAAGCACTCTCCTGATCCTTTCTGACACCGACAATACGATAATCTTCTTCTTTTCCGTTTGAGTATTTCACGGTAATAAACTGACCGACGACGGAAGTATGACCAAAAATCTCTTTCGCACCGAATTCATTAATTACGCATACCTTCTTCGCATCCTCATATTCATCCCAGTTAAAGAATCTTCCGCTCTGGAATTCCTCTTTCTGGACTTTTTCATACGCCGGTGTGCATGCATAAGTAAATGCATACAATCCGCCGCCGCGGTTCATTACTTCCAGATTGTCGCTGACTTCCATGTCAATTACGGAAATATGCTCCACTTTTTCCCGGATTAATTCGACATCTTCCCGGTTCATTGCAGCCTCCGGATAATATTCCAGATTCGTTCCTGCCTTAATATAAGTCTGCGCGGAAAACATGGAATTCATCTCCCCGGTAATGGTTCCCTTTACCCCGTTTCCGAGGGCAACAACCATAATAACCGAGGCGATTCCGATTACAATACCGAACATCGTAAGAAGCGAACGCATCTTATTGTCCAGAATGCTCTTTAATGAAATTTTCAGGTATTCAAAGAACTGTCCCATTCTTCATCCTTTACAGACACTTAATAATTCTGTATTTCAATGCACTTCTTATTTCTGTTACTTCTTACTGAGTTCCTCGGTAATCAGGCTCTGGGATTCCGCTGCTGGAGTCGCCATCTTGCCTTCTTCCACAACACCCTTGTAATCCGTTACAATCAGATCCTTTTCATCAAGACCTTCTGTGATTTCAATGAGCAGATCGGAGCTTACGCCGGTCTTTACATATTTCTTTCCGACAGTCATGGCTGACGGGGTAAAGGTAAATACAAATTCACCCTTGTCATCCACATTGACTGCTTCCACGGGAACTGTCATGACATTTTCCACGGATGCGGTCAGAATCGAACATTTTGCATCCAGACCTAAATAGATATTCTCATCCGGATTGTCGATAGATATGGTTACAAGTACCTGTGCACCGGCATTTCCGTTCTGTACTGCGGAATGGTTGATGGTTGCAACTTTTCCCTTATATTCATTTTTTAAACTCTTGATGGTAACATCCTGTCCGACTGCCAGTTTTTCCAAATCGGATTTGCCGACACCTAAGCTTACATGTACATCATCAAGACTTGAGAAAGTACAAATCGGAGTACCTGCCGTTGCGGTATCTCCCGCCGTATAATTCACAGCGGTTACAACGCCGTTAAACGGGGCAATTAAACCGTTTTCATATTTCAAAAGTGCATTCATGCTCTGCTCGTTCTGAATGCTGGAAAGTTCTTCCTGAAGAGTCTTATTATCTTTGTCATACGCATTTCCGAGCTGGCCCTGAAGTGTTTCCACCTCAGCCTTTGCTGCCTCCAATTTACTCTTTGCCGTTTCCAGTTCTGCCTTATATTTGGTGGCATCCGTCTGGGCTGTGGTATAATCGGTGGTTTCATCCGTTGACTGTCTTGTAATATTAGCGATAACGGTCTTGGAATTTGCAACGGAATCCGCAAGCTCCTTATATACACCTTCGGACATGAATTTCTTAAGAGCTTCTACCTTTTCTTCTTCCGTCATCTTGACGTATTCTTCCGTTTCTTTGAATGCAGTAATAAGATTATCCATCTGTTCCGTGCATTTCGCGATATTTGCCTCTTCATATGCTGTCTGCGTCTGAATTGCCGACTGGGAATGCTTGTAATTATCATTCTCTTCATAACGATTCACGCTTCCCTGGGATGCATCGTATTTTGCCTGCTTCTCTGCAACTTCAGCTTCATATTTCACAACGTCAGCCTGCGCCTTGGCAATTTTATTCCGGATCTGTCCGTCTCCGGTCAAGGAACTCTGGTATGTGTTTTCATTCATTTTTCCGCTGATTTCCAGCTGACGCATTGCGATTTTATAGTCTTCCTCATCGAATTTCAGAATCACATCACCCTTCTTTACATAGCTTCCCGCCGGAACCGCTTCTGCCACAATAAGATTCGAAGGTGCGGTATAGTGAATGGTCTGCTCACTTTCGATATTGCCGGTAACGGAAATCTCCGAAACGATATCGCCGGTTTCGGGTCTTGCAAGAGTAACCGTGCCGCCGGCCATTTTCTTCATCGCCTGAGATACCGCAATTGCAACACCTGCGATGACTAAAAGAAGTACTACAATCACGATGATGACGACTGTTAAAACAATTTTCTTTCTTTTTTTCTTTTTCTTTTGCTCAAGGACCTGCTGTCCCGTCATCTCTCCCGATAAACTGATTTCTTTATCTTTTCTTCCCATGATTACGATTCCTCCTTATTCGGATCCGTTTCCGTTCCCGTATATTCCACACTTTCCGGCATCTGATAACCCGAACCGGCAGTTCCTTCCTGTACCGGTGCTTCCTCGTAAGACTCCACAACCAAGTCATCTTCTTCATGATGTCTTACGCTCTTTACTTTCGTTGTGACGTTCTCCTGTGCCTTTGCAAGCTCTGCCCTGATTGCACTCTCGTCTTCACCGGAATTGATTTCATCTTTATAAATCTGCCCGTCCATGATATGCACGATTCTGCTTGCTTTTGCGGCAATTCCGGGGTCATGCGTAATGATGATGACCGTTCTGCCTTCTTCATGAAGCTGCTTTAAAATTTCCAGAATCTCCACACTGGAGTGGGAGTCTAAGTTTCCGGTCGGCTCATCGGCCAGGATAATCGGCGGTGCCTGCGCAATCGCTCTGGCTATCGCCACTCTCTGCTGCTGACCGCCGGACATTTCGGAAGGCTTGTGCGTCATACGCATTTCCAGACCGACCTTCCTTAAAGCCTCTTTTGCAAGTTCCGAACGTTCCCTCTTCGAAAGACCTCTGTATATCAGCGGAAGCTCTACATTTTCAAGCGCCGTCAATGACGATATTAAATTAAATCCCTGGAAAATAAAGCCGATTTCTTTGTTTCGAATATCCGAAAGCTCATCGTCCAACATCTCCGCAACATCCTTACCGTGTAAATGGTAGGAACCCGAGGTCGGAACATCGAGACAACCGAGCATATTCATAAGAGTGGATTTGCCGCTACCGGACTGACCGATAATGGCTACGAATTCCTTTTCTCCGATATCGAGACTGATATGATTCAGTGCCCGAACCTCATTTTCTCCGGGATTATAGACTTTACACATGTCCCGGATTTCAATCAGATTTGCCATTTTTTTCTGTTTCCCCTGTTACAATTATAAACAAATTATTAAAAAACCAAATCTCATTATCTTACAGGTTGATGGTATTGTCAATTCTTTAACACTGCAGACAAGAAACAGTTAAGAAATTCTTTCAAAAAAATACAAATAAAACACCGGATACCGTCGGTAACGATATCCGGTGCCTTTTCAATCATGGATTAACGATTGCTGTCCACACTGTAGTTCGGTGCTTCCTTCGTAATCTGAATGTCATGGGGATGACTTTCACGAAGTGCTGCTGCGGAAATTTTGACGAATTTTCCGTTCTCTTTGAGTTCCTGAATGGTGTGCGCACCGCAGTAACCCATACCGGAACGAATACCGCCCATCATCTGGAATACCGTATCTTCCACGGTTCCCTTGTAAGCAACACGGCCTTCCACACCTTCCGGTACGAGTTTTTTCGCATCGGTCTGGAAGTAACGGTCCTTGCTTCCGTTCTCCATTGCGGAAATGGAGCCCATTCCGCGGTATACCTTGTATTTTCTTCCCTGATATAATTCAAAATCTCCGGGCGACTCATCACATCCTGCAAAGAGCGATCCCATCATGCAGACATCCGCACCGGCCGCAATGGCTTTTACCATATCACCGGAGAACTGGATACCGCCGTCCGCAATCACGGGAATGCCGTAATCCTTTGCCACCTCGTAGCAGTCCATAACGGCGGAAACCTGCGGAACACCGATACCTGCAACGATTCTTGTCGTACAGATGGATCCGGGTCCGATTCCGACCTTCACGGCATCGGCACCTGCTTCAATCAAAGCCTTGCAGGCTTCACCGGTTGCAATATTGCCGGCGATTAACTGAACATCGGGGAATGCTTCACGTACCATGCGAAGACATCTCAGGACGTTCTCGGAATGTCCGTGTGCGGAGTCGAGTACGATGACATCGACTTTTGCGGAAACAAGCTCTTTTACACGGTCAAGTACGTTAGCGGTAATTCCGACACCCGCGCCGCAGAGAAGTCTTCCCTGGGAATCTTTCGCGGAAAGCGGATATTTAATCGTTTTTTCAATATCCTTGATGGTAATTAATCCGACAAGGTTAAAATCATCGTCAACAATCGGAAGCTTTTCTTTTCTGGATGCCGCAAGAATTCTCTTGGCTTCTTCCAGTGTTACTCCCGCCTTTGCGGTAACAAGTCCTTCGCTGGTCATGCACTCGCGAATCTTCTTTGTCATGTCGGTTTCGAATTTCAGATCACGGTTTGTAATGATTCCGACAAGTTTCTTTCCTTCCGTAATCGGCACGCCGGAAATTCTGAATTTGCCCATCAGATTGTCCGCATCTGCCAGCGTATGTTCTGCGGTAAGGGAGAACGGATCGGTAATAACACCGTTTTCCGAACGTTTTACCTTATCTACCTCTTCTGCCTGTGCTTCAATCGACATATTTTTATGGATGATTCCGATTCCGCCCTGACGCGCCATGGCTATTGCCATACGATGTTCCGTAACCGTATCCATTCCCGCACTCATCATGGGAATGTTCAGTTTGATTGTTTTGGTCAGATTTGTGGTTAAATCCACCTGATTGGGAATCACGTTGGAATAACCGGGAATCAGCAGTACATCATCAAATGTGATACCTTCGGAAACAATTCGACCCATTTTTCTACCTCCGTTCTTTTTTCGGTAGTGTCAAATTTGACACTCCTTTTTTCTTTCTTAACCTTGATTTATCGGGAGTTCAAAAAAAAATGAGCATTGACCTCCCTTTTTGATATAATGTCAGCGACCAAACATCCAAAATACCAAGGAGACAATGCTCGTGA
>JAILAD010000024.1 GCA_024681795.1 Lachnospiraceae bacterium
GGATCACGGAAAATGGGAAAATACTGTATATCGAATCTGTGATTTACTTGCTGATTATCTGCAGGAAGAAGAAATGGATATTCTAAAGATATCTGTTTACAGTGACATGCTTGCTCTCAGTGAACCCGAAAGGACCGGACATATTGCAGAGCAGCTAAGCGGAGAAGGAGTCAGCCCGCTTATTTATCTTGTTGCTTCGATGAAAAAATATCTGGATGAAACAGTGAAAAAGCAGAAACTGAAGCCGATCAGGTCCGTAGATGAAATCATCAGCTTTATGGTAGTAACGTTTCATGGAGCAAAGTTGGGATATGTAATCTCGGAAAACTATGAGAATGCTGATTCCAAGGGAAAATATGATCCGGAAAAAATGTTTTCGTGTCTTGCAGATTCAGTCATATTGATGTTGGGAGGGAAAATAAAATGAATTTTCACACATTTGGAAATGATTCCGGTAAAGCAATTTTATTGATACATGGAATGCTTAATCCCTGGCAGATATGGAAAGAAGTTTCTGATGCATTTTCGAATGAATACTTTGTGATAATCCCGGAATTGGATGCGCATACGCAGGAAGAAGCAAGCGAATTTATCTCTGTTGATGATGAGGCGGTTAAAATCCGTGATTATCTGCAAAAAAACGGAAAAGAAAATCTCTATATGATCTGCGGCTTGTCGATGGGCGGAAGAATAGCGGCTGTACTTGCCGGAATGCCGGAAATTACCGTAGAGAATTTAGTCCTTGATGGTGCACCGCTTCTTTCGATGCCCAAAATACTGATTGGGTTCATGACCAAAAACTATATAAGTATAATAAGCAAATCAAAAAAGCGGGATCCTAAAGTTATTGAAAGCTTCAAAAAGGATTTTCTTCCGGAAAAATATCTTGACGATTTTCTTAAACTGGCTAATCATATGGATGAGCAGTCAATCAGGAATGTATTAAAAAGTGTTTTTTCTGCATTTGAATTCAAAAAGTATGATGATTCGTGTAAAATTTTATTTATGCACGGTACAAAAGGAAATGAAACAGTATCAAAGAAGGGTGCACTGAAAATGAAAGAAGTAAATCCACAGACGCAAATTAAGTGTTTTGACGGGTACGCTCACGCGCAGCTTTTCAGTTTTGAAACAAAACAATGGATTAAAGAGGTTAAAGATTTTCTTGGATAATAAAATTGCAGGAAAACGTAATACCATGATAAAAAGAATAGTGGATTCCTGAATTGAAGTAAATAAATAGTTGTGGTGATGAATGGAGGAAATCATGTCTTTTTTCAGCAAATTGTTTAATACGGATAAAGAAGAAAGTTCTGCTTTAACCAAAGAACAGAAACAGATTGAAAAGAAATTAAAAAACCTGAATCATCTGAAATACGGTGATAAGAAAACATTATCTGCTGTAGAAATTGAAAATTCGTATTTCGGAAACGGAATTTTAGTGAAGGACACAAGTTCGAAAGATGTATGTTACATAGATATACTGAGTGGATTTGGGAATCATTCTTTCGGTGATAAACCGGATGCGTCCTATAACTTGTATGAATTTAATGTGAGAGAAGATAATATAGACTATGTCTTTAATTCCATGGAGAGTATTTATAAAAAATCCGATCAGATAATGGAAGAATGTTATGACGAAATTTATAAAGAGATTGTTGCGTTTTTTGAAGAGAATAGTGATAGTGACTGGGATATACGTTTAAAGAATGAATTCAGTTTAGAGTATTTAAAAGAGAACTGGTATGTTGAAGGACTGACTGTTAATGATGATTGTATAGAAATATCTATTGGTATTAAGGCTGCGGAAAATCCGGAACATGATGGCTTTTACAATGTAAATATTTTTGTTGACTATAGTACGCAGGAACCGGAAGTTTCGTTTGATATTGTATGGTAAAAACGATCGGTGCAGTAGTCAGGAGATAAAAAACAGACGAATAATACAGCTCAGGAAATGAAAGGACAGCGAGCTTGCTGTCCTTTTAATGTAGATATATGATGCATTATTCCGGTTTTTCCGGCGGAGTATTTCCGTCCATCTTAGGACCACCTTCTCTATCCGGGCTTTCCGGTGGGGTTCCTCCGTTTCCGTCAGGAGCACCTCCGTCTTCCGGTTTTCCCATATCGCCAAAGCCTCCGTGCTCACCTGTTGAGATAATAAATTCCACTTCGCTTCCGGAAGAAGCACTGCCTTCTTTATATTCCACGCCGTTTACATAGAGCTTGTGCCCGTTTAAGCGGATTGCATTTTCGTCGCAGGTAAGGGCATCTATGTAAGAATCACCGGTTAAATCCCAGGTCGAACCATCTTCGATTTCCACATATACATTTCCTTCATTTTCTCCGTTAATGGTTCCGAAGTAAGAAGAGTCGTCGTTTAAGTAAAAATTCAAACCGGAGATTTCATCTATAACCATGTCACCTTCCAACACCTGGTCGGAGATGGTCAGATTGACATTTCCGCCGTTGGTGCCGTCGGAACCCCACCCGGCCGCTTCGGCCCGGAGAAATACGCCATTTTCATCCTGATTAATAATCTGGACATCCGTTAAGTTGATATCCGCCACTGTGTTATTCACAAAGAAAATATCCCCGTTTTTGTTCGTAACAGATCCGCCGATCATGGTAAAGGATGCAGTACCTTCATCTGCGTCACCGGACATGGACTGGTATATCATAACTGCCTGATAATAATCGGATTTATCACTGTTTTTGGTATTGTTATCGGCCGTTAAATCAACGTTATTTAGGATTACACTATTTTGGCCTTCTACCACTACGCCCTGGGAGGCAGTGGATGTTAAGTCTGCATCGTTTACAGTTATATCCGCCGTCGAATAGATGGCGGGAGAGCCGGTTCCGTCTGTCACATACTCACCGCCTGTAACCGTAACGGTTCCGCCGCCTCTGTCGGATCGGATTGCGGCAGAAGAATTTCCTGTGGTATGCACGGAGAGATTTGTGGCGTTCATGGTACCGCCGCCGGTGGTCATCAAGCCTCCGGAACAGTTACCGGATGTGGTAATGACCGAATCGCTTATATTAACGGTGGTGCCTTCACCGTAAGAAAAGACAGCGTTAGCGTGAGTTCCGTCTGTATCGATAATCATTTCATCTAGGGATAACGTGGCGCCGTTTGTGGCAAAAATTGCTGAATTATCACCATAGAAATCTGCCTCGTCGCCTTCCCCGGAATCCCCGGATTTTGTAACTTTAACATTGGAATATTCTTTTGTTTCCCCGTCAACTTCTATGACATGTTCGCTGTCTTCGGTGGAAGACATTTCTGAATTAATCACGATATTGTCTTTTGAGATGACTGCCGTTTTACTTTCCGTAACTTCTGTACTTTCCGTTGTACTGTCCGTCTCTGTAACAACAGCCTCATTACATGCGCCAAGGGAAGTAACAACGGCGGCTGCTGCAAATACCGAAAATACTTTTGTTAAATCCTTCTTTTTCATACTGTATCCTTTCTTCTCTTTGAAAGAGCCTGTATTTATCTTTGATGAAATCATCTTATCCCAGCAACCTTAAATTTAACTTAAAAGGAAAAGAATTTGTAAAAATTACATTTCTCTTAACAGAGTTTCGTCAAATGTCGGAATTACAACCGCGGGCCTTTATAAATACTTTAAAGGCAAAGAAGGATTTATCAAAAGCCAGAGAATACTACGTAGGTCTTCCCAATCGTGAGGATTTTAAGGATACGGACAGTATGTATATTCCAATGGCAAAAAAGAGACTGTTGGAATTATAAGAATGAAAAACAGTGACCAATGCTGTATAATATAATTGCGTCCGTTCAATAGGCGAGTTCGGGCAACCGAATTACTCAGATGACTCTTTTTTCTAAAGCGTGGGCTAAGAGCCTTTATATGAAAGATAAGAAGGAAGATACGGCATTTCATGATCATCTGATGAAATTGCTGGTGGAAAAGGATTTAAGCAGTACTGTGGTTTATAAAAGTTCGAACATCACCAAAGGCAATTTTTCCAAAATGCTGACAGGAGATACGAAGCATCCACAGAAGAAAGCAGTCCTGGGACTTTGTATTGGAATGAAACTTAATCTGAAAGAAGCCGAAGAACTGCTGGCAAGTGCGGATATGGCTTTTAATCCTTACAATAAGCGAGATAAACGGGTAATTCAGTGTATTTTACAGGGGCAGTACAATATCGATGAAATTAACTCAATGCTATATGTTTGCAAACAACCGCAGCTTGGAAATTAAAGAATTCGGACAGTAGGGAAACCTGTTGTCCGTTTGCGTCTAAAAGTGTCTCCCGCCGGGCGACCAAATAGCATTTCTTTCGTTATATGATTAACTCGTAAAGGAAACAAAGATAACAAATAGCGAAAGAAACGGAGGAAAGAAAAATGTACGGAGCGATTTTTGGAGATATTATCGGCAGCAGATTTGAATTTGACCGCGGACCCTGGACAAAGGAGTTTGAACTTTTGCCAGAGGAGTGCAACTGGACGGATGATTCCGTAATGACCATTGCCGTTATGGAAGCGCTGAGTGTACCGCAGCAGTAATGTTTTTGGCAAGAACCGGTGTATCCAAAGAAAAGATTAAGGAATACGTCGTTAAGGAATTCGGATATGATTTATCCAAGTCCGTAGATGAAATGAGACCGCTTCATAAACATGAAGAATCCTGTATGGATGCCCTGCCGAAGGCTTTGGCATCTTTCTTTGAAGGGGAATCCTATGAAGATGTGGTAAGAAATGCGGTATCTTTAGGCGGGGATACGGATACCATTGCAGCGATTGCTGGTGCCATGGCTGATGCGATGTACGGAGTACCCGTTGGTATTCTCGCAAAAGGGGTTCAATATCTGGAAGATGACATGAGTAAGGTTTGCAGTGCTTTTCAGAATTTTGTAAAAGGAGAAATCGAGCCGAATGAGTTAAAAGCAGAAGCCGGGAAAAAGAATTAAGATAAATCCGGGCGGAACAATCAGCATAAAGGGTGAGAAGTGAAGAGGTTATTGTTGGACATTAGATGGACAAAGTGGTATACAATACTGACATATAGTGATGGCGCTGTATCATCCGGTTATGAAAAACGTGATTAAGTCAGATGCAGGCGATTCATGAAGGATTTATAAATGGATGGAAAAAAACTTAACGATGCATTATAAAGATAAAAAACAGACAAATCGTCAACCGGTTAAATAATATGAAAAATGGAGGATAAAGATATGCCACCGAAAAAAGTATTTCTGAATAAACCCGAAAGAGAAGCAATTACCGCATTTCCCACCCATATCTATACGGAAGCGGAAATGGCTGAGTTCACTCCAAAGCTTCAAACAATTACGAATGTATTCGGATATCGTTGTCATGAAAGGTCGTCCCATGCAACGGCACTGCGCTATTATATCCTGGCAAATACCGATTATACGCCGGAAGATGTGGCAGACTTATCCAATATACCCCATGACGAAATGGTCCGTTACATGAGGGGATTTATTGATATGATGGACCATACCAGGCGTGACGTAACGGAATGCGCAAAGGATCTGGCTCGTATGCATAAAACCGCCATGAGAAAGCTTCTGAATTTCAGAATTCCGGAATTCGATTTTATCAACGTGGAAGAAGCGGCCAAATATCAGAAAATTGCCATGCTTTACGAAGAAATGTATATTGACTTAAGTCAGGACATGCAGAATCTCAGGGCTGGTAATAAAACTGTCGGCGGAAACGACCACGGGATTGTCCGCAGGGCATACAATGAAGTTTATAACCCGATTGATGCGGAAAAAGATGAGTTTCGGCTGGATTCGTTTAGCAGTGCCTTTGCTGTCCCGTTCAGTGAGATGGTGAAGCACTATGAGAACGGAAACTTAGGTTTCGCGGCAGGGTGTCTGGACGATTTAAGAAACTATACCGATAAAATTAAGGGAAAGACAATCAGTGAGCTTCCGTATCATATGGTCGGGTCACACAGATACGGGGTGAATGCCGTTATCAATCTGCCGCAGAATTCTAACCAGAATGAAGTAAACTTAAACTTTTTAAACGGTGATACAGGTTTGTTTCCCGGTCGTGATGAGGGCAGGGAGGTAATCAGAACAACCGAGAATCAGGTTGTTCTGCTGTATAACGACAAGCCCCGCGACAATTCCGCATTACTCGACAAAGCAATGATGGAACCGGCTCTAAGCCTGTTGCCGGATGATGCGCCGGAGGATCTGTCTCATCTTCCGAAGGAGACAAAGGATGCGCTGGAGGAGTGCTATCATCGGACTTTTGATATGTTATACAGCGGGGCAAATATGCTTGCCGCCTATGATTCAGGTCTGACGGCTTTTGATCTGATCAGGGTGGGAGACCGTTCCATCAATGAAATTGTCGGAAACAAATACGACAATCTTTCGCCGGAAGAACAGGTTCTTGCAAAAAAAATGGAAGTGTTTAGGGCGCTTAAGAATAATCCGGAGGGAGTCAGGGTATATTATGTGACCTATACCATCGGTGTTAACGGTGTGGTCGCATCCTTAAATGAGCAGTACCGGACTGTGCATCCGAAGGCTGATTCACTGAATATAGCTTTCACCTTAAGAGATTCTAATAAGCTTACGATCCAGGAGGCGGAGGATTTTTTAAATAATCCGTCCGGTGTATCCTCGGGAAAAACAGTCGATGCCGCAAAAAATGTTAAGGAAACGTTTGATCAGGTTTTTCCTGCTGCTAAAATTATTCTTGACAGACATAAAATGGATATTTATGACTGCATCTATATCGGGAACGAGACCGTTAACGAAATATATGCAAGAAAATATGAAGCCGGCAATTATTCTCTGAAGAGAAAAGACGTTATTGATGAGTTTAAGAATCGTATTATTGCTGCGGAAAGTTTTCATTCCGCGAAAGAGATTTTCGTTACCCTTCCGAAAGAAAGAGGGGACGGAGACCTCGAGTACAGCATTGTTCCGGTTACTTTCTCCGGAACCGGCATTGAATTTGAAGCGGGACAGCAGCGTACAAACACGGTTGCGAGGGTAAAGGAAAAGGCTCAGGAGATTCTTGATAAGAGGAACGAATTTTACCGAAAACGTGAGCAGGCGGAGAAAGACATTCTGGAACAGGCCAAAAACGACGTTCTGAAATCCATGGATAATCTTTATCGCAAGGACATGGAAGAGAGAATGATCCATGTCGAGACGAATTCCAAAATGGTTTCTCCGATTACAAATGTTTTCCTTTCGCAGGTAAAGGGAAAAATCGAAGAACTTTATGATGAGATCATTACTGCTTCAAATGAATATGAAACTTACAGGCTGGCGGCGGAAATCTGCAACGATGATGTGCTTAAAGCACGCTTTAATGAGAAGGCGAATCAGATTCTGAATACTTCTCCTCTTTCCGATTACGAAAAGTATGTTCAGGGTCTGGAGTATGCATATGGTATAAAGCCGGTTGATGGAGCCGGAATTCCGGATGAAGGAAAGCTTGATGCTTTCTTCAGGGAAAAACTTGGCTATCCCGTACTTTTGATACCTGCCACCGCAGAGCTCGGAAGTTCAAAGTCCTATTTCCGCCCCCTCGAGATTACTCTCGAAATGGGAGAGGACAATAAGCTCAACGAAAAACATGCGGAAGATCTGGTTCACGCCGTTTATACCGTTGCCAATGCAAAAACGCAGGCGGCCGGGGGCATAAGTACTCCGGAATCGCTGCAATTCGGAAATCTGATTCTGATCGACGGACAACCCGCTCACTCCTTGCTTTCGGAGGTAGATGCGGAGAAGGATCTTTCGAGACCGGAGAACATGGCGCCTTACGAAAAGAATATCGGTAAGCTTGTAGCAACTGCATTAAAACAGGGAAAGAATGTGGATTTCTACGTAAAGAAAGATGGAATCGACACGACCAGCCTTTCCGCCACTCCGATTTCCATAAAAAGCAGCCGTCCGGTGAATCTTTCGGCCAATGAGAGAAACGGAAATGCTGCACGCCAGTATTCCGGTCATATTCGCATGATTGAGAATCGCAACGTGGATGAAACGGCGGAAGCAAAGTTCCGTGAGGCGCTTCAAAGACAGGAACAGAACAAAGAAGCACAGTTCAGGGAACTGGTGTCCGATTACATGACCGTTATGCCGGATTCTTCTTTTGACCTTACTTCAACGACATTCAGAAGCAAATATTATCCGAATGGTTATCCCGTTGCCGGAAATCGGCCAAACCCGGATCCGAATGCACCTACAGGAGAAATCCGACCGGGAAGAGCGTTTCCGGCCAATTATGTTTTTGCCCGTCTTATTCATGAATCCCGGAAACGAAAAGAGGAGAATAAGGAGCCTTACACTCTGGAGGAGATTTTTAATCCTGATCTTCTGACGGAAGAAAAGAAAAAATATACGGAGGAATTTACTCGCCTTTGCCGGGAAAATGACACCGTAACCTTTAACAGAAATCTGGTTGATTCCATCAGATCGGCGGTTTTGTTATATAAAGAGCTTAATTCTCCGGAAGAAATCGCCCGTTCGGCAGAAAATTTTAAAGAGGCCTGTATTAACGAAAAAGGTTATCTGCCTTCTTTTCTTGTGGACATTAAGCAGGAGATGAGTCTCGGTCCAAACAGGAAGGTACAGCAGCACTATAACCTGATGAGCGAGGCGGAAAATGATGAAATATCGAACTTTATTAACCAGCTAAGCCAGATAAAAAGCCTGCACAGCAATGCATCCGAGTACAGGAGGCAGATTTTTAAACAGCCTTATCCGGTTCAGCATGAACAATTGGGCATGCTGTTGGCGGAAGAATGGGGAAGGCAGAGCATGCTTGCCTATTCCGCAGTGGGATTTTCGGCCTACAAGGATGCTGACCTGCCGCTGGTCAACGCAATGGATGGCTGCAGCGATATTATGCGCACCGATGTTATGCGGCAGTTTCTCAGGAACAGTAATCTTGCTGCAACAATTATCGGAAACAATGAACTGTTTAAGCATATCTTTATCGATGTGGATGCCTACTATGCAGCAAAAGACAGCGGAGAACCCTTTAATGCAAACGATTTCATCGTCCGTTTGGATCCTGCTCATCCGGAGGTTGGGCAGCAGCTCGAAAGAGATGCTCTTAACAGGCGCATTGACCGAATCGAAAAGGAAGGCTTTGATGCCCGGCTTTTGGAGAATCTAAATGCCTGCAGGGCTCTTTACGGAAAACAGCCGGTTCCCGAAGCTTTGTTACAAAGTACGGATTTGAAGAAATCCGGCGAAATGACGGCAGAGGAGCTTAATGAGGCCTCAAGACTCTATGATAAGATTTTCGGACCAATCATGAACAGGGATGCGGTTCGTGATTATCTTGCCGCGAATCCGGACAAAAATGAATTTGATCTGCTTCATGCAGGTAATGTCACCATGAGAGCCTTCCTCGGAAGGCCCGCTGAAAATCCCGGTGTACCGCTTTCACCGGAAGAGGTTAAAATCTGTAAGGCAGAGGCTGTTCGACTTGCCATTGACGGCAGCGTTCCGCTTTCCTATGACGTAATCCGGAAAAACCGTGAGGGGCAGATTACCGTTACCGGGAAAGAAAGTATTATCAATCCCGAAATAACTTCCAGGGTTTTGGCAGAAAGACCTTATTTAAAGGATGTTAGTTCCTTCCGTGAGTATGCGGTGAAAAATAAATTATTCCCTCAGGGTGCCGATTACAGCAATGCGGAAGTGAAAGAATACATGCAGTCAGTTATGCTTGATGCTGCAAAAAATGTTTTCTCGGATAACCGGATTACCTCGCTTGAAGAAATGAGAAATGCAAATCAGGCGAATCCGCAGGATTATAATTTGGCGAAAGTTCAGTCCGTATTCGGTCCGAAGAGTGTTTTTATCAAAGACTGGGCCGAAGGAAGCGCAGATGTATATGACAAGGATCAGTTTATTAAGAATCTTCCGGATTATGAAACTGCGGGATTCAGTGAACGTGAATTCGCGCTTTTGGCGTTCCTTGCGTCCACGAATATTAATTACTGTGATGTAAAGCCGGATATTGTTGCCGATATCGAAGAAGACGGGGAAATACGTGCGTTCTATCGAGACATGGAGCACTGGACGGATGCGTTCATGCAGAATAATCCGGCTCCCATGGGAGATTTCTATCTTGAAAACGTTATTGCGCCGGCAAGAGGAAAAGCCTCGGATGCGATTCGTGCATTTTCCGGAGAAAACCCGGATATCAATCCTATGGCAGAACTGATTGCCGTCGGTCTGTTAAGAGAAATCCGTCAGGCGAAGAAGGAAGAGAGTATTCTGAATCCGGAAGGAGCCTTTGCATATCATGCCGGAATCATATCCGGAATCGGAGAGGTCCTAAATAAAAATGAAGACTTAAAGCAGAGAGTGGAGCAGGAGCTTCAGCAGGTAAACCTGCTTGAGGATTATAAGTGTATCCTTAAGTTAAAAGAGCTGTCCGATAAGAAAAATAATGCCGTGAAAGCTCTTGAAAACAAAGCGAAGGGCGAAAACAACTTAAATGATAACCAGAAAGAGGAATATTATAAGCAGATTTCCGATTATAACTACATGGCGGAAGAATGGAAGAATAATTACGACGCCATGATGGCATCAGAGGGCTATATTTCCGTTAAAAACGCGGCCGATGCAAAGAAGGCCGGGGTTGCGGATACAAGAGCAATTGCTGCAATAGAGCAGGAAAAAGAAGAATTCTTAAATGAGAACCTCCACATATCGGGTGCGATTTATAATTACACGAATCCGGAAAGCTTTAACCAGTATAAGGCGAATCAGAATACGCAGATTTCAAAGATGCAGGATATCCGCACTTATCTTCGGACCCAGATTTCGCAGTATAAAACGGCGGAGGCGGTTCCGGTTACAGATGAAAACGGTCGGTACAATGTTCAGCCGCAGATTTTGATTGACAGGACCCATCGCATGACGGAGTCGGCTTATCGTATTACGCAGGCAATCAATTTCATCAATACCAGACTTACGGATGCAATGGCGACCGAGATCGGAAGGAAATATAATCTGGCTCATCCTGCGGCAACAAAACGAATCAATAATAAATCCCAACTGGTCGAAACTTTAAATCTGACAAAGATTTCGGAAAACGAGTTCAACGATCTTATGGAGGATACAATTGCCGAACTGTCCATGCAGGTTTATCTGACAAACGGTCTGAAAGAGCAGATTGACGCAATTCGTACTCCGAATGAACTGCTTGCCGAGAATATCGAAAACTGTATTACTCACCCTTTGCAAAACAGAATTCAGGAATTAAAGCAGAATCTTCAGGATGATAACCTCCGCCAAATGCTGGATGAAATAAACCGGAATTATACGATGACAACAGAAGATGCAAAAGAATATCTCCAGAATTATCACAATCTGGAGAATTTGGCCACAATGGATTCAGAGACGGCGTTTTATTCCTATAAGCAGTATAAAAACGGCGAATTTGAAAATCTGACGGAAAAGGCATCTGTATATCCCGGTGTCGAAGACGAAAAGGATGACTATATTAATCCGGAAAAGATTGAAAGCATTCAGCGGTTAAGACAGCATCCTACCGTAGCTTCCGAGAATACCAGAAGAGACATAGCTTTGATTCTGTCCAAAATGGAGGAATTCGGAATGATTCCGCCGGACGGTAATATTCCCTTTGAACAGGGTAGGCAGAAAGTATATGCATACGATAAATTCGGCATTGCAAGAACTGCGCTTTCAAATGCGGTTCAATCCGGAAACATGGAGCAAATTGCAATCTGCAATCAGAATTTTAACACAGAACGGGAGCATATCAGAGAAATCATGGCTCTGATCAAAGAAAAATTCCCGAATGCGGTAACGACTCCCGGAAATATTTCCAGTTTAAGAACCGGATCGATTCCACTGGAATTTTCCAAGGACTCTACTACGGAGTCGCTGATGAACGGACTTTTCCTGCTGGGGTGTCAGGCAAAAAGAGCAGGTGTCGGATTCAGGGAATTTGTGGATAATCCGGTTGAAGCAACATTTCAGGTAAATAAAAAGCAGATCGAAAAAAACAATATTGAGAAATATACCGAGCATTTTGGTACCATTACGGATGCCATTAACGTTCTTTATATCGAAGCAAGCGGAGGAAATAACGGGGAGGAACTGACTCCGGAGGAAAGAAATTATCTGATCGGAACAGGATATGAACTTGGAAGGGAACATGATGCAACCGATTACCAGCGGGAGATATATAACGGACCTTATTCCGCTATCGGCTATATACGTCCTTTGGAGGTTATATTCGCTTTGGAAGGAGACCGGGAAACCAGGGACAATATGTACCGGGAATTCATGCTGACGAACGAAGTACTGCAATCCAAAACCACGAGTGAATCCAAATATTTTAAGGTTTTTGAAGATGATATAAATAATAATTACCCAAATGAGTTCAAGGAGCGCTTTATCAAAGGTCTGAAGGCTGCAATCATAGAGGGAGGAAAGTTGTCGAGACGTCACCTTCCCGTTTTCGGTACCGATGAAAACGGAGTAAAGAAGGAAGATACCCTGGATTATCAGAGAGCACTGAATACCAAAGACCGTTACGGTATTATTACGCAAACGTTTAACGCAAATCTTGTTTCCTTAAAGTACGCAAAAGGCGGAGTTATCATGATGAAACGGGCCATGGAGGAATCGCTTTTCGATTACTTAAAGGCTCATCCCGAGGACATGCAGAAAAGGGAGTACAAGAACCTTGAAACTCTGGCACTTTCCGCAGGAAAGAAGCTTGGTACCCGGACGACTTTAGCGGCTGATTATCTGCAGTATAAGGAAAATTTCAATCAAAAGATTACCGATCTGCAGTCCTCCATGCAAAAACAGGAGGAAGCCTTTAAAAAGGAGGCAGTCGAACTTCAGAAACAGCTGAATCGGGCGAACAGGGAGCTTACACGTGCAGGAAACCGTCACCAGAACACGGCCGAACTCGAAAGAAACGTTCTTGCCATTGAGAATAAGATCATGGATCTGGCAGACAACCGTATTCTGGAGCTGACGCTGGATTATAAGAGACAGAAGATGACCCAGACCTATCTAAAGGACAGGGTTGAGCAACTGAATGCACTGAAAAACAATCCACGGAATACGGATTATCTGAACATGCCGCATTTTATCAGCAACAATCCGGCGGAAAGAGCCAAAGACTGTAGGCTGATTTCCAATATCGTGAACAAAAAAATCTGGCCGGATGTCATCCGGAATATGCCGGAGCGGTTTAAGGATGTTAAGTCTTTTCAGTATTACAAGCTCCACCTGAAAGAAAACCGGACGGTCAACTATAAGGATGAGCTTTCCAAGGAAGAGTGGAAGAATGCATATCAGAGCGAACTGTTAACTTACATTGATGAGAATGTTCCCCTTCCCGACGGAGTTCCTGAGAGAAGTGCGATTCTGCAGGAAATGGAAAACAGACATGAAATGTTAAGCCGCCGCAGGTTAGACGACGCGCTTCTTGATACCGTACCCGTACAGAATGCCCCGGCAGGACACGGAGTCATTGAAAATGGTGGTCCCAGCTTTGCGGATAAAATGGGTGCCTTCGATCAGAATTTGAATCATAACTTCGCTTCATATCTGAAAGTGGCGAATGTTGCGGATGCCAACGATGTTTTCCCCGCGGATTCTTATAAACAGTGTATCTATGATGATATTGCGGATCTGATTGTAACGGGGATTGCCGAAAACCGGGGAGGAAGGGTTCCGGGAGGTATTCAGGCATTTAAAAACCAGATTGCAAACGATGTTCAGTTTAAGACTGTTCTGATTCCGATCCTGGATGAGGTTAAGAATGAGGCTGCGGCACCCGTAGCAGAGGGAGCACAGCAAAGACACGACTGGAGAGCATTGCTTATTTCCATGATTAAGGATCGCACCCTTGTGAACGCATATTCCGAGCAAAAGAAGAACCCCGAGCTTCAGGGGGGCTTAAGTCTTATCGGGAATGCGGTAAACGCAAACCGGACGGAAATTTACAAGGCCATTCAGGCAGCAAACCGGGCAGCAAATCCCCAGGCAGGAGGCAATAACAATAATCCCCAGGCAGGAGGCAATAACGGTCCTCAGCCTCATCCGCAACCTGCGGGACTACATATGTAGTTGTTGGACATTTGATGGACAGCATTATGTAGAATGAAACTGTATTGGATTATTCAAGGAAAATCCGGCGATTCCGGTGATGCAGTAACGGAAACCGGGCAGAATGTTCAGAACTGAAGGCTCGAAAAGAGAAGGCAAAGTCAGGAATGATAAAGCCGGGAGCAGAAAGGATAAATACTATGCCGAAATACACATTTCCTACGGAAGAACAGATTAGAGACGGAGTTGTCGATTCAAGATTAATTATCTTCAATGATCGGGAAAGAGAGCGGATTGAAGCCAAAACACGGGAAATAGAAGAAAAATACGGATTCGCGATCCTGATGCGTCAGGGATTTCCGGCGGCTCTTCGTCTGCATATTCTGGGAACCACGAATTATACGCTGGACCAGGTCGTGGATTTATCAAAGATTCCTCATGAGGAACTGATGGGGTATGTGAATTCTTTCTTTGAGCAGATGGATGATACGCTTCCCGGGCGTACAAAGGAGGATTGCGCGAAAGATCTCGCAAGAACACATAAAGCGGCTTTCGAAAAAATCAAACAATATAAATTTGAGAATCTTCGTGCCGACAATATTGAATATGTGGAGAAATACAGGAATATTTCTGCGGTATTAAGCTCCCTGTACATTGAACATTCGCAGAATATGACCGATCTGCGTCAGGCTTCGATGCACAGCAGTCCGGGCCTTGAATCGGTAAGGCAGGCCTATAATTCCGTCTACCCGACTGAGGATGCTTCCGTCGATGAGAATAAGCTTAATGCAGTGGTTACTAATTTCTGTAATCCTGTCAAGAATCTGATTGCAAATTACAATGCAGGCAATTACAAGGTCGCCGCATTAAATCTCGAGTTGTTCCGTGAGAATATCAAAACAATAAACGGAAAGGAGATTCGGAATTATTCTCTTAACACGATACCTTCGTCAAGGTACATTCCGAGTGCGTTTGTTACATATCAAACAAATTCCACGAATAATGAATTCGAAGATTATTTGTACGGGATTTCGGGAACTTTTGACGGGAAGGAAAATTTAAAGACTATCCTTGCGAATCAGGATGATACACATGTTGCGGAAGATAATGCTGCTGCGGAAAAACTCGTTCAGGATTTTCTGCCGAGTTCCATTGATTGTTATGCTTCCTATTTTCCGGAGGAGCTTCCGGAGGATTTGCTTACGCTCTCTGAAGAGCAGATTTCCGCAATCGAAAAAGGATTTCATGCTTCCTTTGGTCAGGTTTACCGCGGGAGCAGTTTTGTTGCCGGGGAAAATGCCGGTCTTACCGCTTTTGATCTAATTTCCGTCGAAGGCAGAACGATTCGGGAAATTACCGGGGACAGGTACGCAAACTATACCCATGAGCAGCAGATGCTGGCTTTGAAGCTGGAAACCATGCGCCAGGCATTATTTAATCCGGAGGGCGTAAAGCTTAAATTTGCTGAATGGAAGAAGAATCCGGACAATATATGGACATCCGGTCTTTCAGAGAAAACCTATGAATATAAGCCGCTTGCGAAGCATTTAGATATCCGTATTTATGCAAGAAACGGAGAGATTGACACAGCTAAGGCGAGAAAATATATTTCTTCACCGGGAAAATACATGAAGGAGCAGCCGTTCCTTACCCAGAAAGGGTTGATTCAAAGCAGTATCTCGCAATATTTCCTTCATCAGAAGGATTTGCTTGCGGCTCACAATATGGATATGTATGACTGTATCTGTATCGGCAATCAAACCGTTAACGAAATTATTGCAAGGAATTATCCGAATCTGCTTATTGAAGTGGATGAAAAGAACCGCCACGAAGCCTGCGCCATGCTGCTTCTTTCGGAAGGATTCAATATCAACAGACCGATTTATGTGACCAATATAAAAGAAAAACCGAACGGTTCCTTAGAAAGGACCGTTGTTCCCGTTATCTTTTCCGGAGACGGCATCGTTTCGGTCCGCAATATGCAAAAGGAGGGGATGGAAGATTCCATCCGGGGAAAAGCGAATGCATCTCTCAGAGAAAGAATAGAACGTTATGCGAACCGTGATGGACTTATGGAGAAGGAATTTGAAAATGCCCTTCGTACCGTGAAAGGTCTTACCCGAAATACGTTTCATAACGAGCTTGCCTCCCGGAATGACCGGATTAAGCGCCGAATTGTATTCTTCCAGCCGGCTTCAAGAAAGATTTATGATGAAATAAAAACCTACATGGATAATATTGAGGCGGAGGTAATGGATGCATGCGTTCGCATGGATGCTTATAAAAACGCTGCCAAAGCTACCGGAAATGATGAATTTCGCAGGCATTTCGAAGAGGAGGCCGAAAAGATCAGAACATCCGCGCCCTTTAAGGATTACTGTGATTTCTTAACTTCCCTGGAATTATCCTTTGGTATTCAGAAAAAGAGCGACTTACCCATTGATGAGGTTAACAGAATCCAGTCGTTTATGGAAGAACGTACGGGACATACGGTTCGTTTCTGGCCTGCAAGAGCCGAATACACCAAAACAAAACTGGATTATGCACCGCTTACTCTGAAAGTCGGAAAAGCGGCCGACAGAGATTTCAATAAGAAACTGATTCGTGAATATTTAGATGATGTTTATATAAACTGCAATCTTAAGCTTAGAAATAATATTACGGATAATGTGTATAAACCCATCGGACAGTTTATTCTGATCGGCGGACAGACGGCGGATGAACTCCTCTCTCCGGTTTTCAGACCCCTCGGCCAGAATCCGGACAATCAGGAAAATCATAACAGATATTTAGAGAAAATCACGAGCCTGATTGAGAAAGCCATAAAGGACGGGAAGCCGGTGGATCTGTATATCACCCGTAACAGAGAAATACAGCTTTCCACTGTTCCGATCCGCATAGAATCCACGGATAAAGTGCGTCTTTCTGAGGAACAGGCGAATAATTATGCTTCTCTTCAATCCGCCGGCCATACGGCAATGCTTTCCCGTTATGAGCATATTGAGGATACAAAGCAGGATTATCAGGAACAGGAAGACAGACTGAATTCCAATGCGGATGAAAGATTCCGGGAACTGTGTCTGGATGAGTCCCAGGGTAATTCATCTTTTTTGAATTCCGCAGTTTTTTCAGCTTTGTATGACCGTTACATAAAAGAACGTCCCAAAGTTGATTCCCGTCGTTATCCGGATCCTTACCGCGGAGCGATTCGTCCCGGAAGGGAAACGCCGATTTGTTATGTTATCTACCGCCTGATTGAAGAATCCGAAAACCGTGTAAAGAACGGTCTTGAAGGGTATACAATCGATCAGATTACAAGCGTGAATGCTCTTTCGGAAGAGAAGCAGAAATATGCGGATGAATTTAAAAGGCTATGCGAAACAAACGATGTAAAAACCTACTGTACCAATCTGCTAAGTGCATCCAAGTCTACGATTGAATATCTGGACAGGCTGTTCCCCCCCGAATTCTTCGCAGATTCTGATTCCAATATGGATGATGCTTTTCTCGGAAAGGCAGGAATCTTATATAAAAATTTGTATGATAATTACCAGGAGTTGTATCAAGCCAATATAAAAACCATTCTCGGTCATAAGCTTATGGATGAAAATGAATTCCGTAAGTTGATGGACAAACTGGGTGATTACGGCAAAACCGCCGGGGCATTTTATTATGATAATATTAAGAATATACAGAAAGCAGTCATTAACCATGAGGATTATCAGGAATCCTTATCGTATGCGATAAAACATGAATGGGTAAAGAATGTTCTTCAGGCAAATGCTTCCCTCGGAAGATCCATCGCTTCCTGTGGGGAAAGAATTGCTGTTATGAATATAAACGACGATTTATTTGAAGCTCCCGCAATACAGGGGATCATCGACCTTTCCGATAAGGACTTCTATGACAAACTGAATAACGGAACGATTCTGGATAATGTTTTTATTGATCTTGACAGGTATTACAGAATCAAACAGGGGATGGAAGAAGGGGATATTCATTCCTGTGTTACTTTCGTAAACAATAAAGAGGAAAAAGAAGCGCTTCGCAGGATTTCCCTGGAAAAAACGGTGGATTCCATGGAAAAAGAGCTTCTTACGGATAATCTCGAAAGAACAGCCGCCGAAAGAGAGAATCTTTTTGCGAAGGGAAGCGAAAAGAACGGATTATTTGAAAAAACCATATATAAAAACTTAAATGAATTGACGCCGGAGGAATTAAGGTCGGCGGCGGAGCTTTATGATCGTGTGTTCGGAAAGGTGATGCAAAGAGAAGGAGTGCGTTCTTATCTGGCGGCCAACCCGGAAAAGACGGAATTTGATCTCTTTAAGGTCGGAAACCGGACTCTTCATGAGCTGATGACAGACATTCCGGCGGCACCTGCTTTAAACGTTCCAAATCCTTTTCCTGTGGTTCTTACCGAGGATGAAATATTAATGCGCAAGGCGGAAGTTATGCTTGCTTCCGTAAACGGTGAAATTCCCCTTCAGCGTGAACTGGTCAGAAGAAATGCCGAAAACAATTTTGTAATCTCCGGAAGGGAAAATATCATCGGCATTACGAATCTGGAAAGAATCAAGTCCGAAATACCGGAGCTTCAGGATTTGGATGCCTTCAAACGTTCCGTCAGACGAAACACAAACAATACGGCTTATTTTACGAACGAAGACTGGAATCAGATGTATGAAGCCGGTTTAAAGGAAGCGGCAGGGGTTGTTTTTGTGAAAGAAAACTCCATGTTTTCGGATGAATTCAAGAAGAACGTAAAAGACAGTGACCCTCAGAGTCTGAATTTCGAGATAATCAAAACGCTTTACGGAGTCGTTCCGAAATATGTCCATGAATGGGGAAGCGGGCAGAATCCCGTGTACAACAGAATTGAATTTGCCGGGAAGATGCAGCCGGTGGACCCCGGTAATCTTTCCGAGGAAGAATTTGCCACCGTTGCTTATTTGGCATCCATGAGCCCGGAAGATCTGGACGCAGAAGCAAATCCCGTCCCGAACGATTCGTTTATCCAGAATCCGCCAAATCACATTGGCGGTGATGCGCTGGATTATATAAACAGAGCAAGAAAGAACACCGAATTAGCCGTTTCGCAGCATGCGAACGGCGATGAGGTGCTTTTGCAGAGGATTCTTTCAAATGCAATAAAGCGTTCTCTGGATAGAATCCGGGGCATGGAGTCTGTTTCAGATCCGAAGGGATTATTTGCAAACAGTGCATATATGCTGAAGAAAGCGTCTGATTTGCTGAATAAAGAGGGAATGGAACAGTTAAAAGAATCCGTTATGAATTCCCTTTCCGAAGATGAAAAAAAGGATTTAAAAGTCGTTCTTTCGTTAAAGGATCTGTTGGATAAAAAATCCGCGGCAGAAATATCTTATGAAAAATATCGTTCCGGGGAAGTTTTTTCCGAAGAACAACTTCAAGAGGTTCTTTTTGATATTGTCAATTATAACGATTTAGCGGGAAAGTGGTTTCGAGAACATCAGACTATTCCGAATCCCGGGATTCCGAATGATATAAAGCCGTATCTTTTGGATGATGAGGATGCTGACTTTAATGAAGCCAGAAATCACGATCTGGGAGACGATCTTAGAAAGATGTTTGACGCTTTTCACTCTATGAGGGAACAGGTTAATTCCTATCAGGAAGCAAACCGGATCCGGGAGATGGAAGAAGGAGGCGGCGGAAGATTTGCCGTTACTTCCGGAGAACTGAAAGACAAGCAGGCACGGATGACGAATGCAGATTTCTGTTTCAATCAGGCGAAAGGAATACTTCTTCCTCATCTGACGGACCAGATTATCTCAAGGGCAGCCAGTGCATTTCAGAATCGTCATGCGGGAATCAGCAGTTTTAGAAACTTTGATATGGATCGATTCCGCAATATGAATCCGGGTTTTGCACCGGCCAATGAGTTAAATGATTTCCTTGAATGTCTATTTCTCGAATTATCCAAGGATTTGGGAAAGGTTCAGGCAATAGGCAGGGGAATTGAAGAAATATCACTTCCATCAGAATTAATTGGCGGTGAACGGCAGGATACTCTGGTGGATCATCCGAGGCAGAATCAGATTGAGCTGTTAAAACAGAATATTTCAAACCGGATTGCCGAGATAGGTGCCAATCCCATGGCTTTGGAGAACGTGGGAGGCGCGGAGATCCGGATTCAGCAGAATCTTGCAAGGCTTCAGGAAGATATCCGCATTCTGGATGATGTAAATAAAAAGCTGACAGATGTTAAAGCGGATATCAAGAAATATTACGGAAACATATCCGATACTACGAGGGTTTCCGGAGCTGAACTGCAAGAATCCAAATTATCCAAAGGGCAGCTTCGAGACGGTGCTTTCGAAAACTTTACCGTATCCCGTTCTGCTTACAGGAATGTTTCTTTGGAGAAAAATCCGGACAGTCTGATGATACGCTTAAATCCCGAAAAGGGTGTGGCATGGCAACAACTTAGAAATCGTCCGGTAAAAGCTTCCGAGGATACCAACGGGAAAATCGCGCAGATCATTCACGTCATGGAAGGCTTCGGTATGCTTGCCGAAGGCGGAATTGTGCCGACGGAGGAAAGCGGAAAGATATACGGATATAGAAAGCTGATGGATGCAAGAACGCAACTTGACGAAGCTGTTACCGCCGGTAATATCGACAGGATCCGGGAAGCAAATGCGGAATATAACGTACAATATGACAATGTGAAATTTGTTCAGAATATGATCAAACAAATGTTCCCGAATCTTCCGTCTGTTCCTCCGAATGTGGATTCGAACAGAAACGGCAACATTCCGGTGGAATTTATGATGGATCCGAATGCAGAGTCCGTAATGAACTCTTTGTATCTTCTCGGAAATTACTGTAAAAAAGCAGGAATCAGCATTGAGGAAATGCTCGACAATCCCATAAAAGAAACGGAGAAGGCTGTAGCCGGCATGGTTTCCCGAAACGGATTTAATGCAAAATGCAGTCAGTTCAGAAATGTAGCACAAGCTTTTAATTTCTATGCGGATTATCCGCTTGACGGAACCCCGGTTACGGATATTTTTGGTGTAAATTCTCCTTATTTCGGCGCGATAAGACCGTTGGAAGGCATCGTTCATCTGGAAGGAGACCGGAATCTCAGAAACGACCTAAACCGTCAGCTGATCCTAACCGGTGAGCTTGTGGAGAGTATCGGTTACGAAGAGCAGGAGCTTACGGAAACCATTAAGAAGTTCAACTGGGAGAATCAGTACGGGGAAGCAGCAAACAGACGGTTCCGCGAAGGAATCAAATCCGCTCTTTTATCCGGGGGAAAGCTCGAAAAGAAATATCTGCCCATGGTGGAATATGATGATTTCGGCGCAGAGAAGCCGGATGCGGTAAATTATGCTTCGGAGCTGGATGCCAAGGGCAAATATGCGGATCTTACACGTGTTTATAACGAAAACCTCGAAGATGCCGCCGAGAATACCATCATGGCAGGGATTCTGGAGGAAACGCTTTTTGACTATTTGACCGCACATCCGGAGGATATGGAAAAGCAGGAATATAAACGGTTTGAGAAGCTTGCGTTATCGGCAAAGGAGGATCTCGGAATCGAATCTGACAGGGCCGCGCAGTATCTGCAGTTTAAGGAAAACTACAGACTGAGAACCACTGATCTTAGTGCTGCATTAAAGACGCAGGAAGATACCTTTAATAAGGATATCGTCAGAATTCAGAAGGATTTAAAGGCTGCAAGAAAGGAACAAAGAAACCTGAATGCAGCAAACCGCGATACGGTTACAGTGGATGCAAAAGTCAAAAGACTGGAGAACAGACTGTTAAATGCCATCGACAAACGTTTGATGAAACTGAATAATGATTATGCGTTGGGTAAGGTTACAAGAACTTACCTGAAAGCGCGACATGAGCAGCTTAGAACCCTGAAAGAGGATAATGCAAACACGGCTTATCTTCGTGTTCCGGAGTTTGCACCTGCATCATCCGCAGACGCTCAGGCCGATGCAAAAATCATTAAAGGAAATCTCCTCGGCGGACGATACGAAGGATATATTAAGGATTTGGCTTCATTTAAAAATTGGAAGATGCATGAAGAATTCGTTTATAATGATCGGGGAGAACTTCAGCCCCGTGTGGAATTCGAAAACCAGCTGACACCGGAGCAGTGGCAGAAGGAGTATGAAAAAGAAATCATTAAACGTGCCGTACTTCCGGCAGGTATAATAAGCAACGCCGTGATTGCAAGAAACGTTCAGATCCGGAATACGGAATTTGAGGAATCCGTTTCCGCAGAGGATGCAATTCTCTCGCAGCGGCGGGGAAATGGACAGAATATCCAAACGCTGGTTCTTGAAAACGTAAATGTTACCATTACTGAAAAGAAACAGGAATTAAAGCAAAGATTTCAAAACGGTCAGGCTGAAGGGCGTTTCAGTGCTGCTGTCCAAGAACATGTGGTTCCGGATGGTATTCATGGGCTTGATGAAAACAATGGCCACCTCTTTATGACCACCGATCCCATGAGTGATATTTTTTATCATGACATTGCGGAGATTATTGCCCTTGGAATAGCGGAAAACAGGGGAGGTAAGATTCCCGGCGAAAATCTTGAAAATTTTGTGACACAGATTGCAAGCGATATTGAATTCAGGAAAATTCTGATGCCGCTTGCCGACAAATTATCGGAAGAAATGAGTGCTCCTGCCCAGAACAATCAGCGCCCGACATACTGGGAGGACAAACTGATCCAAATGCTCGATGACAGAACGATTGTAAAAGCGTATGCTGTTCAAAAAAATGCCGTAAAAGCAGGAAATGATATGGCATCGGACGGAATCAACAAAATTCAGGAGGCAGTAAACAGAGCCGAGGCGGCAAGACCTGCCGCAGCACCCGTACAGGTTCAGCAGGGAGCAAATGTACAGGGAGGAGTTCAGCCGCAGCAGGGAGCACCCGGGCCGGCTCATCATCCCGCCGGACCCCACATGTAAGACGTAACCGGGAG
>JAILAD010000005.1 GCA_024681795.1 Lachnospiraceae bacterium
ATATTGACCGCCAGTATCGAGCAAAAGAGAATGCAAGGCGTCTGGCAGGTGAACGTGAAATTTTCAATCGTATTATGGAAAGTCTGGTAAATCATTATGACCGGCTTTACTATATTGAAGTGGAAAGCGGACATTTTTCCATTTATTCTTCTGATGATTCCTATGACAGTCTGTTAAACGTAAAAAAAGGAGAAGACTTTTTCCCTGATCCGGAACGCTGGCTCGGGGTGATTTATTCCGAGGACCGCGATCGTATTTTAGGATGCATTGAAAAGGATTATCTTATTTCCACGTTGGAAAAAATGGGTAAATTTTCGACAACACTCCGTTATATTGAATCCGACGGGAAACTTCATTATTCACGACTTAATGTGACATGGTCAAAGGACAGGACTCATTTTATCATTGGTTCCGAGAATATTGACAAAGAGATTCAGAAAGAGCAGGAACATATCAAGGCACTCAATCTTGCGAATGAAATGGCGCGAAAGGACGAACTTACGGGAATCCGGAATAAATCCGCCTATCAGGAGACAGAGGAAGAAATTCAGAAAGCGATGGACGAGGGCAGATGTGATCCGTTTGCACTGGTAATCTGTGATATTAATGATTTAAAGACCATTAACGATACCAGAGGGCATAAAGCCGGGGATGATTATATTATTTATGCAAGTAAAATGATTTGCAGGATTTTTACACACAGCCCTGTTTACCGAATCGGCGGGGATGAGTTCGTCGTTGTGCTGAAAGAGGCTGATTACGATAACAGGGAAGATTTGATTGCGCGTATTCGCAAGCAGGTACATCAGTATCTGGAATCGGATGAGGGAGTTATTGTTGCCTGCGGTATGTCCGAATACAATCCCAATGCGGACACCAAAGTCAGTGATGTCTTTGAACGTGCCGATTTTCTGATGTATGACAATAAAAAAGAATTAAAGGAAAAATCCATTCTGAAAGAAACATTTGCCGCGGGAGACAGAAACTTCGAAACCATTCCGGAAGACCGAAAAAAACGTCTGGATGATGTTTTTAAAGCATTAAGCATTGTTTCCGAAGGAACTTATGTATATGTCTGTGACATGAAATATGATTTGTCCAGATGGTCCAAGAGTGCCGTGGAAACCTACGGACTTCCGTCTGAATATATGTATGGCGCCGGGGATATCTGGGAAGAAAGAATTCATCCGGAAGACAGGGGCGTTTACGCTCTCGGAATCAGCGATATTTTTTCGGGTATGTCCTATAATCATGACATGCAGTATCGTGCCATGAAAAAGACCGGCGAATATGAATTCTGTAACTGCCGCGGATTTGTCATTAAAGACCGTGACGGATTAATGGAATATTTTCTCGGTACGATAAAAACACTCGGAGTTCAGGGAAATATTGATTCTCTGACCGGTTTCCGAAATCAGTACGGTTTCTTTGACGATTTAAGAAAACTTCTGGAAAACAGAAGGGAAGTTTCCGTTTTCCTTTTGGGAATTAACAGGTTTTCGGAGATTAACGAAGTTTACGGATATAAATTCGGAAACAAGGTATTGCAGCTGATTTCCAGTACACTGAGGGAACAGGTTGGAAATAACGGTGTCGTATACCGCATGGACGGCACAAAGTTTACGATTATTTCATCCGTTATTTCTCCGCAGCAGATGAATGTGGAATATGAAAAATTCCGTAATTTTTTTCGAGGCAGATTTATAGTGGATGATAATAAAATCCCTCTGGAATTTAATGCCGGAGTAATTGCGCTTGACGATTATGATGTGGATGACCAGACAATTTATGCCTGTCTGAATTTCGCTTATGATGATTCGAAACAGAATAAAAAGGGCGACATGGTAGAATTTAACAGGGATTTAAATGAGGGAAGCCGAAACAGAATCCGGAAACTTCATGCTATCAGGTCCGCTGTTTCCAGCGATTACAACGGATTCTACCTGTTATATCAGCCGGTGGTTGACGTGAATACGGAGGAAGTGGTCGGAGGGGAAGCACTGCTTCGCTGGAAGAACGAAGAATACGGAGTTGTTCCGCCGGATGATTTCATTCCGATTCTGGAGACGGATTCCATTTTTCCGGAACTCGGAGAGTGGATTTTAAGGAATGCAATTTTAACCGCCAAAACATTTTTAAGTGCCAATCCCGATTTTGTAATCAATGTCAATCTTTCCTATACACAGATTGAAAAAGCGAATTTTGTGGATACGGTTGTGAATGTGCTGCAGGAACTGGATTATCCTCCGGAAAAACTCTGCCTGGAAATTACGGAACGCTGTCGTCTTCTGAATCTGGAACTTTTAAAGAGCGTGGTTGCCAATTTAAGAGGAAGAGGAATACAGGTTGCGCTCGATGACTTCGGAACCGGATTTGCTTCCCTGGGACTTTTGCAGGAACTGCAGTTTGACGTAATCAAGATCGACCGCTCATTTGTCAGAAAAATAGAAGAAGATGAAAATGACCGTGAGATGATTAAGCACTTTACCGCAATTGCCACCACATGTCATGCCAATGTCTGTGTGGAAGGCGTGAAAACGGCGGGAATGCGGGATATTTTAAGAATGTATTCCGTGAGTACGCTACAGGGATATTATTATTCCAAGCCCGTGGAATCGGTGGATTTCCTTTCCTATATGGGAAGAATGGAGCAAAAGGCTTGACGAAAGGGCTTTTTGGTGGTATTTTACAAAGGTAACATGGAAACAAGGGAGTGGGCTTTCAAAGAGCCCACTTCTTTTATGCCATTTTGTATATGTATTCGGAGCAGGGGGATGCCAAATTGAGTAAAAAAGAAAATTACGAACAAAAGACGGAAGAACTGCTTAAGCCGATCGTGGAAGAAGCAGGAGTTGAAATATATGACGTCGAGTTTGTCAAAGAAGCCGGAGAGTATTATTTAAGGGCTTTTATTGATAAGGAAGGCGGTGTCAATATCGGGGACTGCGAGGCAGTCAGCAGGAAATTGTCCGACGAACTGGATAAAGAGGATTTTATAGAAGAAGGATATATTCTGGAAGTTTCCTCCCCGGGACTCGGAAGAACGTTAAAGAAGGACCGCCATTTTCAGAAATCAATCGGTCAGGAAGTGGAAGTTAAATTATTCAAGCCGATAGACAAGGTAAAGGAGTTTACCGGGATTTTGAAAGGATTTGACGAAAAAACGATTACCGTTACCGTGGATGATGAGGATAAAATATTTGAACGAAACGGAATCGCAAAGGTTCGCCTTACATTTGATTTTTGATGAAAAAAATTAACTGTTGTAAAGAATGTAACGAATAAAGTAAGAAAACCCGTAACGGGATTGGCCAAAAAGGAGGATGCAAAAAGACCATGAACAAAGAATTACTGGAAGCATTAAACACGTTGGAGAGAGAAAAGGGAATCAGTAAGGATACTCTTTTCGATGCAATTGAAAATTCTCTTCTTACCGCCTGCAAAAATCATTTTTCAAAAAATGAAACGGATAACGTACATGTGGAAATAGACCGTGAAACCGGAGATTTTAAGGTATTTACGGATAAGGTGGTAGTGGAACTCGAAGATGATGTAATGGATCCGATGGTTGAGATTTCCCTTGATGATGCGGTAAAAATTGCAAAAAATGCTCAGTTCGGTGATACGATTTCCATCGAAATCAAATCCGAGGAATTCGGACGTATTGCGACCCAGAATGCAAAGAATGTTATTCTGCAGAAGATTCGCGAGGAAGAAAGGAACGTCATTTACAGACAGTTCCATGCCAAGGAAAGTGATATCGTAACCGGTGTCGTACAGCATATTTTCCAGAAGAACATCAGCATCAATTTAGGCAAAGCGGATGCGATTTTAAATGAATCCGAGATGGTAAAGGGCGAACATTTTAAAGTAAATGACCGCATTAAGGTTTATGTTCTCGAAGTAAAAGCAACCTCAAAAGGTCCCCGTATTCTGGTAAGCCGTACGCACAAGGACTTTGTAAAGAGACTGTTTGAAGAAGAAGTTACCGAAATTAAGGACGGCATCGTGGAAATCAAGAGTATTGCAAGAGAACCGGGTAGCCGTACCAAGATGGCGGTTTACTCTAACAATTCCGGTGTGGATCCGGTCGGCGCATGTGTCGGTGTGAACGGAATCCGTGTTAATTCCATCGTAGATGAACTCGGCGGAGAAAAAATCGACATTATCTGCTGGGATGAGAACCCCGGAAACTTAATCCAGAATGCTCTTTCACCTGCACAGACCGTAGCGGTGTTTGCCGATCCGGAAGAAAAGAGTGCGAAGGTGGTTGTTCCCGATGACCAGTTATCCCTTGCAATCGGTAAGGAAGGACAGAATGCCCGTCTTGCGGCAAAACTTACCGGATACAAGATTGATATCAAGTCCGAGACCCAGGCGGTAGATGCAGTCGGCTTCCGTTATTCCGATTACATGGATGAAGAAGAGTATATGGAAGGTGAAGGTTACTACGACGAGAACGGAGAATATATCGGCGACGGTTATATGTATGATGAAAACGGTAATCCGATTGAGCCTGTTGAAGGTATGGATGAAGTTTATACCGAAGCCGTTGAAGGCGTGGATGATGTGACAGAGGAATCTGCAAATCCCACAGACGATTCCTCCTCTGAAGAAGAATAAAAAGTAACGTTCCGTTCATAAGGAGTATTCACGATGAACAAGAAAATTCCCTTAAGACAGTGTGTCGGATGCGGAGAAATGAAGGAAAAAAAGAATATGATCCGTATTGTTCATACAACGGAAGACACTTATGTTTTGGACAGAACCGGGAAAATGAACGGAAGAGGCGCATATATTTGTGAAGATGCGGAATGCTTGAATAAAGCAATTAAGAATCACGGTCTGGAGAAATCATTTCACGGACCGGTTTCCGCAGAAGTTTATGATGCATTGAAGACGGAGTTTAAGAAGATTGAAAAATGACCGCATATTATCTCTGCTCGGACTCAGCGCAAAAGCGGGAAAGTGTAAGAGCGGAGAATTTCAGGTAGAAAAAGCCGTAAAAGAAAATCAGGCATTTGTTGTAATTGTTGCAGCGGATGCATCCGATGCTTCGAAGAAGAGTTACCGGGACATGTGTAAATATTACAAAGTTCCGATGTATGAGTACAAAAGCAAAGAAGAACTCGGGAAGTGTATCGGAAAGGAATTTAGGGCTGCCGTGGCAGTTGTGGATGAGGGATTTTCGAAAGGCATCATAAAGGAATTAGAGATTCAGGGAGGAAGATAGATGAAGGAAAATACGAAGGAAACAATGAAAGTCAGTGACCTTTCAAAAGAATTAAACGTTCAGAGCAAGGAAGTTCTGGAATTCTTAAGAGAAAAAGGATTCGATTACGGTTCTGCGGCAAAGAAAATCAGTGAGGAAGAGATTGCCATGGTAAGGGCAAGATTTTCCGGTGCAGACAATACAAAGAGTGAAAAGGCAGAGAAAAAACCTGCCGCTGAAAAAACCGCTGCAAAACAGGAAAAAGAGGAACCTGCCGGAAAAACCGAAAAAGCGGGAAAAACCGGGAAGACGGAAGAAACGGGAAAAGAAGAAAAAAAGGAAATTGCCGGAAATGAAAACGGAGTAAAACCGGAAGAAAAAGCTTCGGGCAGTAAACCGGCGGTAAATGCACCTGCGGCTGCACCCGTACCTGCGCGTCAGGGAAATGTCCCTCCCCAGAATGCGGAACCTCCGAAAAAGAAAAAGACCATTATTATGGTCGGAAAGAATATTCCGCAGAAACCTGCGGCACCGAACAGTCAAAGACCCCAGGGTCAGAGACCGATGCAGCAAAATCCCGCAATGCAGGGAAAAAGACCGGTTAATCAGGGAATCGGCGGTAACAGACCGTTAATTAAACCGACTACTCCGCCTTCCGCAGCACCTGAAATTCATTTTGTTCCGGAAAATAACCAGGGAAGAAATACGGATTCCAAAAAACAGAATCCGGAAAAAGTAAATACCGCGGCAGCAACAGCACCGGAAAAGAAGGTTGCTCCTGCAGGAAATACACAGAATGCGAATACGCCTCCTGCAGCTAATCCTGCAGTGAATCCCGCACCTGCAGCAAAGGAACAGGGAAATGCTTCCGTGCCGGATTCCGCAAAGAAAAATCCGAATCCTGGCAATGCACCTCAGAAACCGTTTGCAGGACAAAAAAGTGCAGAAGGCTTCCGGACGAGACCTGTTTCAAACACTGACCGAAACGGAAGAGGTCCCGTCAGGGGGGATGACCGAAACGGAAACCGTCCGCAGGGCGGATTCAATCAGAGATCCGGCGATAACCGTCCCCAGGGAGGCAGACCGCAGGGCAGATTTAACGGAAGACCTGGCCAGAATCCTTTTAAGAAGGACGAAGGCGACGGTGACAAGAAATTCATGAGAAAACCGCAGGGCGGTAAGATTTTCACGGCGGATGCACCTTCCGTGGACAATCGTAAGAACGATAACAAGCGTCGGAACAACGATAAAGACAAGAATAAGAAAAACGGCCGCGATTTTATGTATGAAGAGGACGGCATAAAAGGCGGAAAAGGAAAGCAGAGCAAAGTCGGTGCTTTCATTAAGCCTGAGAAGAAGCCTGTTGTGGAGGAAGAGGAAATTAAGGTAATTACCGTTCCCGAAGAAATCTCCATAAAGGACCTTGCCGACAAGATGAAACTTCAGGCCAACGTGATTATCAAAGAACTCTTTATGAAGGGTGAAATGGTAACATTAAACGATGTCGTACCGTTTGAAAAAGCGGAAGAAATCGCGATGGAACACGATATCCTCTGTGAGGCGGAAGTAAAAGTCAATGTGATCGAAGAACTCCTGAAAGAGGATGAGGAAGATCCGGCTCTCCTTACCGACAGACCGCCCGTTATCTGCGTAATGGGTCATGTCGATCACGGTAAAACTTCGCTTTTGGATGCGATTCGTAAAACGCATGTCATTCAGGGTGAGGCCGGCGGAATTACGCAGCATATCGGTGCATATATGGTAAACGTTACCGATCCCGAGACCGGAAATGACAGAAAGATTACCTTCCTCGATACACCGGGACATGAGGCATTTACCGCAATGCGTATGCGTGGTGCAAACTCCACCGATATCGCTATTCTTGTGGTTGCCGCAGACGACGGTGTCATGCCGCAGACCAAGGAAGCGATTAACCATGCGAAAGCAGCGGGCGTTCCCATTATCGTAGCGGTAAACAAGGTTGATAAAATCGGATATGATTTTAAAGATAAATCCAAGACCATGGATTCCTATCCCGGAATCGCAAAACTGATTCGTGAGCTTGCGGATGAACACTCCCTTGTATGGGAAGAATGGGGCGGCGAAACCATTTTTGCCCCGATTTCCGCAAAACAGGGTCAGGGAATTAACGAACTTCTGGAAATGATCCTTCTTTCCGCGGATATGCTGGAATTAAAGGCAAATGCAAAGCGTAAGGCAAGAGGACTCGTAATCGAGGCCGAACTTGATAAGGGACGCGGTCCGGTTGCCACCGTGCTTGTTCAGAAAGGAACACTTCATGTCGGTGATTTTATCTCCGCAGGAGAAGCACACGGTAAAGTACGTGCAATGATTGATGACAAGGGCCGCAGGCTTAAGGAAGCGACTCCTTCCACGCCTGTTGAAATCCTGGGACTGAACGGTGTTCCCGGTGCGGGTGAAATTTTCATCGCGCATGCAAGCGATAAAGAGGCAAAGAATTTTGCAGATACCTTTATTGCACAGAACAAGGTAAAGAAGATTTCCGATACCAAGAAGAAGATGAATCTGGACGATCTGTACAGCCAGATTCAGGCAGGAAACTTAAAGGAATTAAACCTGATTATCAAAGCAGACGTACAGGGAAGCGTGGAAGCGGTGAAGGAATCCCTGGAGAAACTTTCCAACGAAGAAGTTGTCGTAAAGGTAATACACGGCGGTGTCGGTGCCATCAACGAATCCGACGTTGTGCTTGCATCCGCTGCAAAGGCAATTATTATCGGCTTCAACGTTCGTCTTGACAATATGGCGAAGGATACCGTGGAACGCGAAGGCGTTGACGTTCGTCTCTATGATGTCATTTACAAGGCAATCGAGGATGTGGAAAGTGCGATGAAAGGTATGCTTGAGCCGATCTTCGAAGAGAAGATTATCGGTCATGCCGAAGTCCGCCAGATCTTTAAGGCATCCGCAATCGGAAACATTGCCGGAAGCTTTGTCCTTGACGGTATTTTTGAAAGAGGCTGCTTAATTCGTATCACCAGAGGCGGGGAGCAGATTTACGAAGGAAAACTTGCATCCTTAAAGAGATTTAAGGACGATGTGAAGGAAGTAAAGGCAGGCTTTGAATGCGGTCTGGTATTCGAGAACTTCGGTGCAATGGAAGAACTGGATATCGTAGAGGCATACAAGATGGTCGAAGTGCCGAGAAGCTGATGCCGACCGGCAAAACGAATTACAGTCGTGCCGTTTCCGACGGAATAACCGTTATGAAAACGGCACTGATAAAAGAGGTTCACAATGCGTAAAAACAGTATAAAAAATACGAGAATCAACAAGGAAGTCATGCGAGCGCTGGCTGACATTATCCGTACGGAGATTAAGGATCCGAGACTGGATCCCTTAACTTCCGTCATGAGTGTCGAAGTGGCACCGGACTTAAAGACCTGCAAGGTGGAAGTATCCGTTCTCGGTGACGAGGAACATAAGGAGGATACGTTAAAAGCACTCCGTTCGGCTTCCGGGTATATCCGGACTTTGCTTGCAAAGAGAGTGGATTTGAGGAATACACCGGAGCTTACGTTCCATATGGACAATTCTACGGAATACGGAATTGAGATGATGGCAAAAATCGATGCCGTTATGGAAGAGCAGAGAGCAAGGGCGGCACTTCGCGGCGATGACGACGAAGACGCCGGCGAAAGCGGAGGAGATCCGGAATAAAGCGGAGAAAATCCGGAATAAAGCAATGCGGTGGAACCCCGGAAACAGGAACAGGGAAAACGGAGAGAAAAAAGATGGCAGTAAAACCGGATTTTAACATCATGGAAGAATGTAAAGATGCAAAGAATATTATCGTAACCGGTCATATCAAACCGGACGGTGACTGCATCGGGTCTTCGATTGCGCTGACTCTGTATTTGAAAAAACGTCTTCCGGATGCAAATGTCAGACTCCTGATCGAGAAGCCCGCACCCTGTTTTGAAAGTGTGAAGGGAATCGATCTTCCGGAACCGGATTATGCGGGACCGGAAGCGGATACGGATGTCTGTATCGTGCTTGATACCAATGCCGGCCGCATCGGAAACGCGGAAAAATATTTTGAGCACGCAAAGAAAAAAATCAATATTGACCACCATATCAGCAATGCAGAAGGTTGCGGGGATTTCAACTTTATCGATCCGCATGCGTCCTCCGCAAGCGAACTGGTTTACCGGCTGTTGGAGGAAGAGTATCTGGATGAGGACATTGCAAAATTTCTGTATCTCGGAATTGCGCATGATACCGGTGTTTTCCGGTACAACAATACCTCTCCGGAAACCATGATTATCGCGGCAAAACTGATTTCCTTCGGTTTTGATTTCTCCGATCTTTTGGAAAAAACTTATTATGAAAAATCATACGATCAGGCTGTTTTGATTGCCAATATCGTAAAGGAATCGAAAAACTATTTCGGCGGACGGGTTGTATACGGTTCCGTCGGATATTCTGAGTTTTGCGAGAAACAATTAAAGCCGACCGATTTTGACGGTGCAATCAACGAACTTCGTATCATCAAGGGCTGTGAATGTGCAATCTTTATGTATCCGATGAATGAAGTAACGTATAAGGTTTCTTTAAGAAGTACCGGTTCCGTTGACGTTGCAAAGGTAAGCGGCACGTTCGGGGGCGGCGGACATATGAGAGCTGCGGGATTTTTCTTAAAAGGAACAAGAGAAGAAATTCTTGAAAAAATCCTGAAGGAGATTTCCGAACAGACCGGATGGGGTGTATGGACGGAATAATCGTTGTCAATAAGGAACAGGACTACACATCCTTCGATGTTGTGGCGAAGCTCCGTGGCATTTTAAAACAGAAAAAAATGGGACATACCGGAACACTTGACCCGATGGCTACGGGAGTGCTTCCGGTTTGTTTAGGTGCAGGGACAAAACTCTGCGACATGATGACCGACTCAAAGAAAATTTACCGGGCGGTTATGCTTCTCGGACGGGATTATGACACCGAAGACATAACCGGTGAACTCTTGGCGGAAGCGGAAGTGAATGTTACAAAAGATGATATTCTCGCGGCAGTCGGAAGCTTTATCGGGGAAATCAGTCAGCTTCCGCCCATGTATTCGGCTGTGAAGGTCAACGGAAAGAAGCTCTGCGATTATGCAAGGGCCGGGAAGGACGTCGAAAGAAAACCCAGAAAAGTCACGATTTATGATATTGAAATAGAAGAACTCAACATTCCTTATGTTACCGTGAAGGTAAGCTGTTCAAAGGGGACCTATATCAGAACACTCTGCCGGGATATCGGGGAGAAACTGGGGTGCCACGGCTGTATGCAAAGCCTTGTCCGTATTTATACCGGCGGGTTTTCGATTGAGGAAGCAAAGACCATAGACGAGATTGAAAAATACCGCGATGAAGGAAGACTTGACGAGATTCTTTACGGCGTGGATTCTTTCTTTAAGGAATATGAAAAGGCGGTAGTCCGGAAAGAAAATGAGAAGTATACCGAAAACGGCAATGCGATGAAACCGTATGAATTTGCGGTTTTGCCGGGGAATGTCCGGAATGACGAACGGATTCGCGTATACAGGGAAGACGGGTTTTTCTACGGGATTTACCGTTATGATTCCCGTAAAGATATTTTCAAGCCGGAAAAGATGTTTTTTTGTCAGGTTTGATAATCTGTTTGCTTTGATTTTTGATTAAGGAAATGAAATGGTTACTCTGGTAAACGGTTTTAACTGCATAGAAGGCGATACCGCAGTCGCAATCGGTAAATTTGACGGACTGCATATCGGTCACGATACGATTCTGAAGAAACTTACGGAACTGAAAAAAAGGGGATTCAAAACGGTTTTGTTATCTTTTGATCCGAGTCCGGATGTTTTTTTCTGGCGGATGGAGGATTCCGAAATCCTGAGCAGAACCGAGACGGAAGAGCGACTCTTACAATACGGAATTGATTATCATCTGGTGCTTTCTTTTACCACGGAACTTGCACAGATGACGCCGGAGGATTTCCTTTCGGAGATTCTGGTTTCAAAGCTTCATGCACGGCATCTCGTGGCGGGAGAGGATGTTTCTTTCGGCTATAAGGGACGCGGAAATGCGGATTTTTTAAAGCAGAAAGAAAAAGCAGGAGTGATTGCCTGCCACATTCTGAAGAAGCAGAAAGTGGACGGAATTGAAGTATCTTCGACGAGAATCCGTGAACTGATTAAAGAGGGAAATATCCGGAAGGCAAACGAAATGCTCGGTTACCGGTATTCTTTTACGGGAATCATAGAAGAGGGGAAGCATTTAGGCCGGACCTACGGAATTCCGACCGTAAATTTCTATCCGGAAAAGAAGAAAATTCTTCCTCCGAAGGGAGTGTATTTTACCCGTGCACATATACGCGGCGAAAAGTATTTTGCCATGACGAACATCGGACTAAGACCGAGTGTGGAGGAAACGAAGAATTCCGACGGAAAGAAGGGAATCAATCTGGAATCCTATTTATTCGGGAATCCGGGGGAGTTATACGGAGAGGTCTGTACCATCGAACTGTGTTATTTCCACAGGCCGGAAAAGCATTTTGATTCTCTGGATCTGCTTGTGGAGCAGCTTCGGACGGATAAAGAAATCTGTTCGGAATATTTCGGACTGAACGGGTAATCGCAAAAAAACAAAAGAAAATGCAGAGTTGACAAAAAAGAAAGTGGAAAAAACAACAAAAAAAAATTACGTTTATGTTGAATTCTGTTATTTTTTACGAAAAAAATCAAATCTTTCAAAAAGTATTGAAATAAAATACCGTTATCACATAGAATAAAAATTGAGGGTGGTTTGGTATTGCCCTGAAGGAGAATGTGAATGTCAGCAGGAGAAATATTTACAATAGCACTTGAGCTGATGGCAGGGCTTGGTCTTTTCTTATTCGGTATGAAGACCATGAGCGATGCCATTGAAAAGACTGCAGGTGCAAAACTTCGTCCTATCTTGGAAAAATTCACCACCAATAAATTCCTGGGACTGATTGTCGGTACGATTTTTACGGCACTGGTTCAGTCTTCCTCAGCCTGTACCTCCATGGTTGTCAGCTTTGTTGACTCCGGTCTTATGACACTGTATCAGGCAGTCGGCGTTATCATGGGTGCCAATATCGGTACCACAATCACTTCACAGCTGGTTTCATTTGATCTGGAACGTTACGCACCGATTATTCTTGCAGTCGGCGTAATTCTTTATATGTTTGTTAAAAAAGAGAAAATCAACCGTTTCGGCGAAATTATCGTGGGATTCGGTGTTCTGTTTTTAGGAATTTCACTGATGGGAAATGCCGTGGAACCTCTAAAGGAGAGCGTGGAAGTGCAGCATATGTTTGCATCCCTTTCCAATCCGTTCCTGGCACTGTTAATCGGCTGGGTGGTAACCGGAATTATTCAGAGTTCCTCCGTTACGGTCAGCATCATCGTTGTCCTTGCCAGCAAGGGCATGTTTGACGACAACCTTTTAATCTGCCTGTTTATTATTCTCGGATGTAACATGGGTGCCTGCATGACGGCTTTACTTACTTCCCTTTCCGGAAAGAAAGATGCCAAGCGTGCAGCCATGATTCACTTTTTATTCAATTTATTCGGTTCGATTCTGATGTTTATCCTGCTTTCGCTTTTCGGTGGCTGGATGCAGAATCTGCTCTACAATGTTATTTCCAAAGGAAACCCCGGCAATTATATTGCAAACTCCCATACGATTTTCAAAATCTTTCAGGTTGCAATTTTACTTCCGTTCTCATCCCTGCTTGTAAAAGCCACATACCTTGTGGTACCGGGTGACGATACCGGTAAGGTCGGATACGGAGACAGTTTCAAACTGCAGTACATCGGAAGCAAAATTTTCAATCCCGCAACGGCAGTGGTGGCGGCTCAGAACGAAATCGAGCGTATGGCTTCACTTGCGCATGACAATCTCAACCGTTCCATGAATGCTTTAGTTACAATGGATTCCGACACCATTGATGAAGTATTTGAGGTGGAAAAGAACATCGACTATTTAAGCCATGAAATTACAAATTATCTGGTTCGGTTAACACAGATTACGATGCCGATTGAAGACCTTAAAAATATCGGCGGTCTGTTCCACGTGGTAAACGATATCGAACGAATCGGCGATCATGCGACCAATATTGCGGAAGCCGCACAGAAGAAGAAAGAAAAGGATATCAAATTCACCAAGGACGGTCTGAAGGAACTGACCGAAATGATGAATGCGGTAAACGATAACATGCATCTTTGCATCGAGATGTTCATTACAAGAAACGATGACCATATTAAGGAAATCGAAGAGCTGGAAGAGAAAGTTGACAAGATGGAAAGAGACATTCAGGATTCCCATATTGAGAGACTTACAAGAGGAGAGTGTTCTCCCGAGTCCGGTATCATTTTCAATGACATTGTCGTAGGTCTGGAACGTGTCTGCGACCACGCAACGAATATTGCATACTCGGTTGTAAAGAGCAATCAGTAAATCCGGTATGTCGGAAATATAAATACAAAAAATGTAAATACCAAAAACGGAAATAAAAAACACCGCAGTTTGGAATGCGGTGTTTTTCAATGGAACCGGTGGGAATCGAACCCATGACCTTCGCGTTGCGAATGGGTATCATCCCTTTTTCTATGTTTGTCCGATTTGCTCTAAAATCCTTTATTTTAGGGGTTTGTAGGCATTAATCGTTGTTTCCCTTTTTCTAATTTTGTCTATCTTTTTCCAAAAAAGTTACCCAAAAGTTACCCAAGTTACCCAAAATTGAACGGATGACCTTTGCGTTGATACGAGCTTTAAACGATATCTCTAAATGCTTTTTCGAGTGCATCGGAGACGATTCTATCATTCTTTTTAATCCAATGTGAGTAGATATCTAGGGTAACGGATGTCCTACTATGTCCTAAATGCTCCGAGACTTTTGTAATAGGTGTATTGTTTGCGATTAATATACTTGCACAAGTGTGACGTAAATCGTGGAGATGGATGTCCGGTAATTTATCCTTCTCATCGGTACAATTATCATTGTATTGTTTAATAACCTTTTTGAACTTTGACGTTACAGTATCAAGATACATAGCTTTACCATTATCAACCTGGATAAAGACGAAATTCTCATCGAAATTATCTCCTCTATATCCTTCCCACTTAGAGCCGAGTATCATGGAGAGCTTTTTCTCCTCATCCTTCCATGTGGAGAGCATTTCAAAACACTTAGATGGAAGGTCAAGCACTCTATTACCTGCGGTTGTTTTAGTCTCTTTGAGTAATTGACCTTGTGCTTGAGTATGAGCAAAAGCTTTATTGATGGAGATAGTGCGGTTTTCGAAATCGATATCTTTCCAGGTTAACGCAATTAATTCTCCTCGTCTTGCTCCGGAATAGATTGCTAAGGTAAAAAATACCTGGAATTGAAATTGTACTGTTTTATGAGCCTGGTATCCATTTACATGGTACTCCGTTCCGGTACTTTTTATCATTCGCTCACTTGCGGAATACGTATAGGTTTGTTCCTTCTTTAATTCTTCCAGGAATACCTTAGCCTGAGAAGGTGTAAAGTAATGGATATCCTCGGTAGTCTTTTTCTTTAACTTAGGTAATTCTAAGCGGTCGCAAGGGTTTTCTTTTATGTATTTTCTCCGGTACGCAAAGGACATTACGGAGTTAATTGCTACGTTTGTCCTGCGGATTGTAGCAGGAGCAAGACCTTTTTCTTCCATCTCATCGTAAATACTTTCGATGCTTTCCGTCTGTATCTTTGATAGCTTAATATGTCCGATTTTCTTTAATACCCGGTTTTCGAGAATTTTAAGATATCCCTCACGTACTGAGAGAGTAAGGTTTTTCCTTGCCCATTTATCATCCCATACCTTTACGAACTCATTAAGGGTAAGGTTGTTACCATCGAAATATTCTCCATTACGTACCTTTTCCTCGAAAGCATCCGCAAATTTACGTACCTCATCCTCAATCTTTTTAGGGGTTTTCTCGGTAGGATGGAAGGTTGTCTTTTTGAATATCTGTTTTCCGTTTGCATCCTTGCCTACATAAACAGTAATCTTATAATTTCCGTTTCTGTTTTCGATACTTGCCATAATGAATTACTCCTTTCCATGTTTTTTATGATTGTTTTTATTTTTTCTCTCTTTCCGCACGTTTTCCGTAGATATAACCGAGTTGGAAAGCATCCAGGACAAGCATTGTAAGGTCAATATCATTTTCGTTACGATAAGCGGTTAACAGATTGCCGATATCCTTCTTAGCATTAGCTGACTTATCAAAAGAGCCTATTGTCTGCCTAGATAATAACATCATTGTTTCATTGGAATTGTAAAGGTCATCGATGCTATTAATGGCATTTTCCTCTTGATCAAGAGAAAAGATAGTGCGGAATTCGTAATCACTCATATTAAGACAATCACGTAATACATATTTTTCCATATCCGTAAATGGAATGATTCCGTTTCTTTTACATTGGAACTCGGACTCGGAAATATTAAGTTTTTGCTCTGCAATATAATCAATCTTGAGATTGCTTTTCTTAATAGCCGATTCTAATAATAAATTTTTCATAATGTTTTCCTCCTTGATTGTTTATATATTGATGCCCGGTACCGTCTTATGATGCGTTACCTCCTTTCTTGCGGTTGTAGTAGGACATTGGTAACGATATTATTGATTCTTCTTTTTTTTCTTGGTTTTTTCGGATTGCTCCGGTTCCTTTTTTTTCTTAGATTCCGTCTTTCCCTTTAATTCGGATGGAATGTAAGTTGTTTCGGTAAGAGTTTTTTCTCCGGTCTTTTTATTGTAGGTGGTTTGAGTACTAACCAATTCGTAACCGAGTGATTCCGGGGTATCAAAGAATTGTTTTTCATCGGTGGCGGTTGAACGTTGTTCTTTTAATTCTATATCTTTTTTATTCTTTGTTTGATTTGATTGTTTTTTAGTAGAATTTTTATATTCCAAAATTTTCTTATGGAAAAGCTCTTTTCGATTAGTGTTAGCATATTCCGATAAAAGAGTATTTATTTCCTGCATACAATAATATTTACGTGCATCATCTAAGTTAAATTTTCCCGGACAATCATTAGAATAGTTAAATTGAACAATGTCTCTATCTAATTCATGGATGATACCATTTATTTCTCCTCTATAATCCGGAACATAATCAATAAACTCATTCATTACAGAAAAGATAGTAAAAATATATGGTTCATTATAAGTATCTTTTCTCTCTTCATAATGTTCCAATACAAAATTTATAAAATTGATTGTTTTGGAAGATTGAAGATAGGAATAAGTTTCCATATCATCATCCGTTATGTGCTTATTTTCATTATTGTCTGTAAATGTGTAAAGACGTTCATTTACTATCTTTTTTAAAATATCTACTGCACTCGGAGACAATCCGGTCTTTTTTCCGATGTAATCATCCTCTGGATTCCTAAATTTTGAAATGCCAAAAAGAAAATCAAAAGAAACATTAAATTTTTCACGATATAAGGTTAAATATTCCCAGTGTGGAATTGTATCTCCTGATTCCCAATCATTTACTGTTTGCCTGGAAACATTAAAAATTCTTGCAAGTTGTTCTTGAGATTTTTTACCTCTAAGCTCTTTCAGGTTTTCTCTGCGTTGTTTTTTAATCTCCTCGTTACTTAAAATTCCATAATCTGTTTTTTTTGAAATGTCGTTCGTCACTTTACAAAATTTCTCCTTTCTAAATACTTGCCAAATATGTCGGGAGATAGTTGTCTCCTTGGGGTAATTCTAACATAATGGTGGTGGTGGGGCAATAGTTTTTATCAAATCTAACAGAAAGGAGAGCAAAATATCGTGGCAAACGAGAAACTACGAAAAATAATGCAGGAAAATAGCATACCACAATGGAAACTCGGTCAATATCTCGGTAAAAGCGAAAATACAGTACAAAGAATGTTACGTAGTGAGTTGCCGGATAATGAGAAGGAGCGAATTATTCAAATCATAGAAGAACATAAAGGAGGTGATACAGATGGAACTTAAAATCCCTGAAATGCTTTCCATTAAGGAAACGAGCGAAAAAACCGGAATGAGCTATGATGCGATTCGTAATCTTTGTTTACAGAACAAAATAGTTTATATCCGAGCCGGAGCCAAGTATCTAATCAACATGGATAAGTTTGTTGAATTCTTAAACGGAAACGAGGTTGTGACGGATGGCAATAACGGAGAATGAACTATTATCACATTTTGATAGAGTGGAAAAACAGAATAGTAATTCTTGGAAAGTGATTTGTCCTTGCCATCATGACAAGATGCCATCGTTATCAATTACACGGAAAAATAATAAATTCTTGTTTTATTGCCATGGTGGGTGTGATACCAAGGATATCTTGGATAAGGTTGGCCTTACATGGTCGGATATCGGTTCCGATAATGCAAAGGATAATTCCTGGAAATCAAAACTAGAATGGTATTACCAAACTCAAGCGGTTTGGAAGGATGATTCCGGTAAGAGTCATAAAGGATATGGAGAGGGTGCAAGAATAACGGCCGTATATCCATACCGTAACCAATACGGTGATTCCCAATATTCAAAAATACGTATCGAGCGCGGTTCCATTAAGAAAAAAGAAATACGTTACGTAGTGATTGATTCGTCAGGTGAAACCGCAAAGGCAACAAACATTACCGAGAAATACCTCTATCGATTACCGGAATTGTTGGAAACGATAAAAGGCGGTTATCCGGTTTATATCTGCGAAGGTGAGAAGGACGTTGAAAATCTTCGCAAGGTTGGTTTCCTTGGTGTGACCACTCCGGGCGGATGCTCCGATTGGAGAAAAGAGTTTGCTCCGTTGTTTATCGGATGCAGGGTTATTATTCTCCGTGACAATGACGAACCTGGAGAAAACTTAGCGGACCAAATGAAAAAGGATTTGAAACCGTATGCCTTTTCCATTAAGACAATCAATCCCTCCAGGAAACCAAACGGAGACGTTACCGATTATTTCGAGTTAGAGGGCGGAACAAAGGAAACATTACAAACGATGATTGATAATGCGGTTCCGGAATATGCTCCATGGGTAAATGTTGATTCCAAGGGTAATGCAAAAATAAATGCCGGACTCCTTGCGGATACCATTATAAAACACTTGGTTTATAAGATAATGCGAAATCCTGAGGATGATAGAGACGTTTTTCTTAGGTATAACGGTTCCGGCCTTTACGAACTAACCAATAAATCCGGAGTAAAGGCAACGATCAAAAAGTTTATTCCATCGTGCTATGTCTCGGATACCTTACTCAACAATATTTACGGATTGATTACGGCCGATAGTAATCACGTTTGCGATTATAACTCTTTCAATGAAAAGCATAACCTCATAAATCTAATTGATGGTTATTACAATACCGATACTTGGGAAATGGAAAAACATAATGCGGATATACTTTCCACTATTCAATATCCAATTCGTTTTAATCCGGATTGGTTAAATAGATGGAATAAATCCGTTACCAAAAGATACTTTGATGATTTGTGTACGGATGCCGAGGGCCTGATAGACAATTCGAAACTCCAGGTCTTACAAGAATTCGTAGGATTGCTCTTATCAAATATTCCGATTTGGAAGGTCAAAAAATGTTTGGTCCTTTGGTCATTGTTGGGTGATACCGGAAAGAGTGTACTTATCTCATTACTATCAAGTTTCTGCGGAGTGGATAAGGTAAAAGCAATCAATCTCTCCGAATTGAGACCGGATAACCGTTTTGTCCTGGGAAACTTGTTCCGGTGTAGGTTAATAACTTGTGGTGATGAGAGTAATACCAATATTACAGACTCGTCTATTTTTAAGAGATTGACCGGAGGAGATACGGTTCCGGTTGAGAGCAAGGGCAAAAATGCTTTTTCCTTTGTATTCAATGGTGGAATCATAATTGCTTGTAATGGTTTACCTTGCTTTACAGATGATAAAGGCGGTCACTTATTCGAAAGGTTGTTAATTGTTCCATTGGTTAATACGATTCCGGAGGAAAAACGAGACCGAGATTTATTGGAAAAACTCCTCCAGGAACGTGACTTGTTATTTGGATGGTCGATGGAAGGTCTTAAACGATTAAAGCAGAACAATTATTCCTTTACCGTTTGTGATGCCGTAAACCAAACAAGGGATGATTATCGTAAAGCCATGGATAATGTTTATCGTTACGTGTGTGAAGGATATGTTATTACACACGAATATAAAGATATTATCTCTAAACAAGAGTTTGAAGATAATTATTTCAAATGGTGTGGCAAACAAAACGAGGAGGTTAAAAAGGTATCGAAAAGAAACCTTCCTGGAAGGATGCAAACCATTGGAGTGACGGTATCAATCGGAGACGTAAACGGTCAAAGAAGAATAAGTGTTTATCGTGGCATTAGACGTAAGAATTGGGATGAACTAGGAGATTTTGCAGACGTTACCAAGAACAATAAAAGCAATATACCGTTTTAGCCTTAAAGGGCAAAATATGATGCCGTAACGGTATCAATCGAACCATTCACTCCTTTCTTGCCGGAGAATTTGGAGAGTTTGGAGAGCATATTTCAAATTATAAAAACCTTTACTTAAAAATTATCCAAAATTTGATTTCAAAAATACTCTCCATTCTCTCCATTCTCTCCATATTTCGAAAGGAATTATGAAGATTAGAGAATACGGAACTATACCGAACATACTATGAATGTACGGTAATGTACAAATAAACGTAATATTTCAGGGCCCTAGGAAATATAGAAACTGTTAACAAATATCACACGAAAGGAGAACGATCGATTATGAAATTATTTATTTCAGGCTATGATAAATTTCGTGTAACGCAAGACGTTGAATACGCAGAGATTATCGTAGATGATACCAAGAATCAAATAAGCACTCCGAATGAAATATATTCTGTACGAGTTTGGTTCTGTAATCATGAGCATCTTGATTTTGATTTTCTCGAATATGAGGATGATGCAAAAACATATCGTTATGAGATAGCACAAGGATTCTTGAATAGGATTGAGAAGGCGGTTTTATCCGGTAAGGATATTCTCTATATCTCATGGCCATGTGAATATTACGCATGTATTACCATTACGGAGAATCAAGTAATTGGCATATTGGATAACTTTTTTGATGATTCTTTCCTCCGAGAATCCAGAGATGCGGTTCTGGAGACTATTCCTAAAAAGGTTAAGAATTTTACACTCTATGTTCATAACTCCTCAGGAATAAATGAATATCGTAACGTGCATGATATTAAGGTCGAGCATCCAAGTAAAGGTGAATTTATTTTTAGGATATATCACGGAAATATTAATCATGACGATTTATACGTGTATGACTTTTATCATGAAACGGATGAGGAAATGTTTAATTCTTTGACGGCTTTTGTGAGCGATATAAAAAAACTTATGGAGCAAGGTAAAGAAAAATACCATATTCGTTATACAAATTATCAGGTTTATTCGATATATGAGGATAACGAGTACATATTGTAAATAATTATTCTCACGTATTAAGGATAAACTCAAGGTAACTATAAATAACAAATAAAAGAAAGGACAAGGTAAAAACTATGGCAAAAACAAAAAATGCTAATGAGGTATTTTCCTCACAAAGAAAACAGTTGGGATTGTTAATGAATGAGGTCAACGCACGTAAAGAGAATAATAGAAATGAGTTATCCACTATCCAGGAAAGACTTAATACCATCGATAATGATATCAAGGTCGCATTGGAAAACGGTAATCAGGCAGAATACGAGCGTTTAAGTATTACCAGGAATTACCTCACGGAAAGAAGGAACTATCTTACCAAACCTCAAAAAATGATTCCGATGGTTGATAAGGACGATTCACGTAAGTTTGTAAGGTCCATCTTTAGTGATGCGAAAGAATTCGAGACCGCAAAGGTTGAGGAGATAAAAACTCTTTGTACTAACCTTTACTATGCTTGTAAGGAATTGGAGACCGTACAAGCCAATGCTAATGGTTTATTACAGACATGGAACGAGAATATCCGTAATTTCTATGATGAGGATGGAATACAATCCTATCATTCCAATTCGGTGAGTCTTTTAAGAGATTTGGAAACCGGATTGTTTAAGGATTATGTGGTTGGCGGAGTCGATAATCCATACAACGATTTTACGAGGAGATAATGTGATGCGATTACTACTCAATTTTACCAAAGGGAAAATCATTACAGACGAAATCTGCGATATCATCCAGGATGCAGAACTTAATTATATCGTTGTAAATTGCCATAACGATTTGAGCTATACCTTAGATTTTAATGGTAAAGGCAAGGATGCCGGGGAACAATGCAAAAATGCTATGGAGTATATGTGGAGTGAATTCTTGGAGAATAAGGACGCAATCGTTCCAATTATTCCATGTGCAATTTATAAGACCGGAAATAATAATCGTATGATATCTACGATTGACCTGGAATGTCCCAAGAAGGAAATCACTTGCAGACCATACACTAAAGAAGAACGTGAGATTGCCAAACGTAACGCAAGAATACTTGAATGGTATTTTTATTAAACAATTTACGCATGGTTATATTAATTCATTACGGAGGAAAATATATAAATGTCGAGGATTGTAGTAAAAAACGGAGAGCTTGAAAAAGCTTTATACAAGTATATAAAAATGCGTGAGAGGGATGGTATTCAGGGCGAAATCATGAAAAGAAAAGCCTATACAAAACCATCTAAAAAACATAAAGATAAGCATTATCTTGCGATAAGACGGATGGAAAAAATGAGAGCCAAACATAGTAAAAACTATGATGAGCCATTGTAATTAGTATTGTAACGCATAAGGTCTGCCTTGCTTATACAGAGGGCGGACCTGGAACCGGAAAGACTTTACTAAAATCACTCTCCACAAATCAAAAAGCATTGTTCCGGAATTGTATTCCTGGATAACTCGATTGGACCTGAGAAGGATATCAAGACGGTAACCATGGACGTAACGAAAAGGACCTTGTTCGTTGCTTTGTGGAAGGTGTCAACGAATAAGATAGGAATCGATCGAAACTATTGTTCTTATATGCTCCGGTAAGATAACTCTTATCCAGGCATCCGAACTCGTAAGGGTAACGGATAAAGAACTCCGGATTATTCTTTGATGGTTTCGAATATACAAGACGTAGTAATTAGATTGTTGGTCTTTAGGAACTAACGGTCGGAATGGATAAGTATTACTCCCATGTAATAAAGCATAGTGGAGTAATGACTTTCCTGGTAACGCAAACAGACGGACCGGAATAAGCGGTCCTGAGAATCATTACAGAGGAGGAAAAGAATCATGGAAAAATATAGCCGTAATGAATTGATTGAGATTAGAAAGAAAGTTGATAAAAGAGACAAAGGTCGTTGTTGTAAATGTGGCGGAGCCGGAGAGATTATTCGTAGCGGTAAAGATTTCAATTTCATGGATTACTTTACCGGAGTTTCCAAGCCTTACGTCGGAGCAATGATAACGGTATGCAATCGTTGTAATACGAAAATGATTTTGGAAAAACGTGGTGCCGATGGACTCAGTAATCCACTCGTTCCCTATATTGCCATTACAAGCAATGGAGAGATTGTCGAGTTTCGTTAATAGGGATGGATTATAGATGGATAAAGATAGACTTATTTTTATGCGTAATACCGCAAAGAATAGAGCAAAAAATCGTTGTGAGTTATGTGGGAATACTACGCTTTTAATTGTAAGAACGAACCATTGTTTTTTATACTCGGATTATTTACGGACCGGAGAAATAATGCAAAGAGAATTATCGGTTGTTTGTGAGACGTGTAGTAAGAGAATGGTTACCCAAGAAAAAGGAAATACCGGGAACCTTGTAAATTATATCTGCGTTGCTCCTTCCGGAGTGTTACTCGAATACCAAGTATAGTTTAGTTTGAGGTAACGGTAATGGATGCGAAGAAAAGACGAGCGGTATTAAGGAAATTCTATAAATCAAAACAATGGATTTCGGTACGTGATTATGTTCTCATGCGTGACAAATATCTTTGTACGAAATGCGATAAACCTGCGGAGGTTGTGCATCATGTAATCCATTTGACCGAGAACAATGTGGATACCTGGGAGATATCACTCAATCCGGATAACCTGGTAAGCCTATGTGCGGAGTGTCACTTTAACGAGCATAGGGGAGAGCATGGTAAGGGCAGACAAGCACACGAACATGACGAGCCTTATCCTTACACGTTTGACGAGAACGGACAGATTATTCCTAAACCGATAATGCATGGGGAACAAATATAAATTGTAGAATACAAGCCCCCCTGTTAAAAATTTTTTAAAAAGGCTTATGGGATGCGTAGCCAGGGCATTATTCAATGCGGATGAGGTTTTTCCATAAAGGGTGTGGTAAAACGGAACAAATCAAAATAAAAATCGATAAAAGTAATCAAAAAATTATATGATTAAAAATAAATCGATATCTTTTGAAAAATCCGGAATGGTTTTTCGGTTCCTGGATGCAAATGGTAACGTTACCAAAAATCCTTATATGCGTTACGCAATAAAGTTAATGCCCGAATAACGATTCTTATTGACGTTTAGTTTTGGAATATATGAGGGGAGGGTATATTCCGTTTAGAAAGTATAGGAGATTGCTTATGTTTGATGAGAAAAAAGAGTTTAAGAAACTGAAAACGATCGTGGCAAAATTGCCGGAGGAAAAGAGGGAACTTGCGGAGGGAATAATTTCGAATTGTGCTTTTATGATTGTTGAGTTGGATAAGTTACGAAAGAGCATCCAGGAAAACGGAGTCGTTATGGAATACAAGAACGGTAAGGAACAATATGGATACAAAGAGTCGGTTTCCTTCTCTGCGTATATCAAGATGCAAAAGGTCTATACCTCGAACATTAGTCTCCTTAATCGAATGTTACCTAAGGATATGGATTCCGAACCGAACGAGTTGGAAAGGTGGATTGCAGAATATGACTAATATTAAGAGGTAAGACGTTATGAATAGAGATAAATATTGTGGTTCCGGTATTCATGTTGTTTATGAAACATTGTATAATGGAGAGGTGAGAAAAAAGGTCTATTCCGTTTGTAAAATCTGCGGAAAAGATTTCGAGTCTAAGAACCGGAAAAAGACTATGCTTTGTCCTTCTTGCCGGAATGAATTACATAAATTACAAGACGGAGAAAATATACCGGAAATAAATAACAGATTGTCCGGTAATCCCAAGGGGAATATCGAGACAAGATAACAGATGGTATACACGTCTGGGAAATTACCTCCTTTCTGCCATAACAGACGTTGTATATATACAATAAACCATGCTTCAACAGTGCAAGGTCTTATTGATTTCCATGCATGATGAGTCTTTCATTACGGAGTGATTTTGAAAGGGAAAAGGGTACTTGGTTAATTCCAGGTACTTTTTTCTTTGCCTGGATGCGTTACAAAATGATAATGGATGGTAATAGGAGAGCGGTTTTATCATGCCGAAATGACGCATAATTTGACGATTTTAGAAGGGTATAAGATGCAGAATGAATGTTTTATCGTTACGGAGAAATATGGTCTTAAAAAGGATATAATTACGTGCTTGTTCCGGTGGTTTTTCTGCGGTTATTCCTACGGAATTAATCAGGTAACGGAGCTTAATCTATCATGGGTTTATCGTTTCATATTTGACCGATACAGAGCTTTTTCCGTAACGGATGATAATTATATTGTTTTCGATAATAGCGGTCCTAAATGGGCGAAATTGAACGCATCGCTACCTTATTTTTAAAGCTTTATATCCAGGTATGGAACATAAGTATTATCGATGGATGATTCCGATAAAAATATAGGTAATTCCGGTCGGAAAATGGAAGGAATTGCAGGAGCATTATATCCGTAATGGAGAGGTATAATCGAGTACCATAAATGTCCCTCGAAAGTTACCCAAAATGAAAATGGTCGAAAACCGCATAAAATCTACGTTTTGTAATGGATTAGTTACCCAAGAGTTACCCAAACAATAAAAATGGTCTGTTTTTTGATGGAAAGATTAATAGAATAAATCGAGAATAGGAAAAGCGGAAAGCCTTATATTTACTGACTTTCCGCCTTGTGCCTATTGGAAAAAAATAGTGGAACCGGTGGGAATCGAACCCATGACCTTCGCGTTGCGAACGCGACGCTCTCCCAACTGAGCTACGATCCCGAAAAGTATCAACGGAGTTAATCATAGAATAATTCCGGAGATTCGTCAATAGTAAGAAAAAAGGTTTACAATTGGGGAAGTTTGTGTTATTCTATATCGGTACGCGACTTTTACGCAGTGAATCGGACACTCCGACCGTTGCTTCGTAAGAGCCGGAAATAAAAAGAATTCAGGAGGATTAAGAAATGATTTCAAAAGAAGCAAAACAGGCAATTATCAATGAGTATGCGCGTTCCGCAGGTGATACCGGTTCACCGGAGGTACAGATTGCAATTCTTACCGCAAGAATCAAAGAGATCACCGAGCATATGAAGGAGAATCCCAAGGATTTCCATTCCAACCGCGGACTTCTTAAGTTAGTAGGTCAGAGACGTGGTCTTTTGGATTATCTTAAGAAGAAAGATATCAACAGATATCGTGCTTTAATTGAAAAGCTTGGCTTAAGAAAGTAATCGTTAAAAACAACTAAAAAAGGCGGACAGAAGTTGTCCGCCTTTCTTTACTGTTTGGATTTAAGTGTTTTTCAGGTAACTGAGCGGTCTGAACGTTGCCGTTACGGGTTTGTTCCGGCGATGTTGTTTCCGAGACCACTGTAGAATTTACAATGATACTGGCTGACCGGGAAAACCGGATGATGAAGCGGATTGTGTATTCTGCAGTAGTTTCGGCAAAGACCGCTTGAAAATAAAAATATTTCAAGTAAAGGAGGAATGTTATGAGCAAAGAATTCAAAACATTCAGTTTAGAACTTGCCGGACGTACTTTATCCGTTGACATCGGAAGAGTAGCAGCACAGGCAAACGGTGCAGCGTTCATGCACTACGGCGATACGACGGTTTTATCCACCGCTACCGCATCCGAGAAACCCAGGGACGGAATCGATTTCTTCCCCTTGAGCGTTGAGTACGAAGAAAAATTATATTCCGTAGGAAAAATCCCCGGCGGATTCAACAAAAGAGAAGGAAAGGCATCCGAGAATGCCATTCTTACGAGCCGTGTAATCGACCGCCCGATGCGTCCGCTTTTCCCGAAGGATTATCGTAATGATGTAACGTTAAACAACCTCGTTATGAGCGTGGATCCCGAGTGCCGTCCCGAGCTTGTTGCAATGCTCGGTTCCGCAATCGCAACATCCATTTCCGATATTCCGTTCTGCGGACCCTGCGCTACCACACAGGTCGGACTGATTAACGGAGAATTCGTAATCAACCCGAATCAGGAGCAGTGGAAGAGCGGCGATATGCAGCTTACCGTTGCATCCACTTCCGAGAAGGTTATCATGATTGAAGCGGGTGCAAAGGAAGTACCCGAAGCAAAAATGATTGAGGCAATTTACAAGGCACACGAGATTAACCAGACCATTATTGCATGGATTAATCAGATTGTTGCGGAAGTAGGAAAGCCCAAACATGAATATGAATCCTGTGCAATTCCCCAGGAGTTATTCGATGCAATGAAAGCAATCGTAACTCCCGAAGAGATGGAAGTTGCCGTATTCACCGATGAGAAGCAGGTTCGTGAGGAGAACATCCGTCAGATTACCGCAAAGCTTGAGGAAGCATTTGCAGATAACGAGGAATGGCTTGCAATTCTCGGCGAAGCAATTTACCAGTATGAGAAGAAAACCGTACGTAAGATGATTTTAAAGGATCACAAGCGTCCGGACGGCAGAGAGATTACCCAGATCAGACCTCTTGCAGCAGAGGTTGACATCATCCCCAGAGTACATGGTTCTTCCATGTTCACCAGAGGACAGACACAGATCTGCGACGTATGTACGCTTGCACCTTTATCCGAAATGCAGAAAATCGACGGCCTTGACGATAACGAGAAGGCAAAGAGATATATGCATCATTACAACTTCCCCGCATACTCCGTAGGGGAAACCAAAGTAAGCCGAGGACCGGGACGTCGTGAAATCGGACACGGAGCACTGGCAGAGAGAGCACTTCTTCCGGTACTTCCTTCCGAAGAAGAATTCCCTTACGCAATCCGTTGCGTATCCGAAACCTTTGAATCAAACGGATCCACTTCCATGGCATCCACCTGTGCATCCTGCATGTCCTTAATGGCTGCCGGTGTACCGATTAAGAGAATGGTTGCAGGTATTTCCTGCGGTCTTGTTACCGGAGAAACCGATGATGATTTCATTCTGCTTACCGATATCCAGGGTCTCGAAGATTTCTTCGGCGATATGGACTTTAAGGTAACCGGTACTACCGAAGGTATTACCGCAATTCAGATGGATATTAAGATTCACGGACTTACCCGTCCCATCGTGGAAGGTGCAATTGCAAGATGCCGTGAAGCAAGACTTTATATCATGGATAACTGCATGAAGCCCGCGATTGCAGAACCCAGAAAAGAAGTCGGACCTTATGCTCCGAAGATTATTCAGATTCAGATTGATCCCGAGAAAATCGGTGAAGTTGTCGGACAGCGCGGAAAGGTTATCAACGAGATTATTTCCAGATGCGATGTTAAGATTGACATTACCGATGACGGTGCGGTTTCCGTATGCGGTACGGAGAAAGCAAATATGGATAAGGCAATCGAGATGATTAAGACGATTGTTACCGAGTTTGAAGAAGGACAGATTTTCAAGGGCAAGGTAGTATCCATTAAGGAATTCGGTGCTTTCGTGGAATTTGCACCCGGCAAGGAAGGAATGGTTCACATTTCCAAGATTGCCAAAGAGCGTATCGAGCATGTGGAAGATGTTCTGACTCTGGGAGATGAAGTTACCGTAATCTGCCTGGGCAAGGATAAGATGGGAAGAATGAGCTTCTCCATCAAGGATGTTCCCGCGAACAAAAGATAATACGAAAAAAATAGTATGAATTCACAAAATGCAGTTTCCGGATTCGGAAGCTGCATTTTTTGTTTTCTCATTTATTCCGTTTTCGAAATGCGCTCGGTGTCATGCCTTCCCTTTTTGAAAAGGAGGAGGAAAAATAATCCCCGTTGGAAAAACCGGTTTCAAATGCAATTTCGGATACGGTTTTATCTGTCTGAATCAGTAATTCCTTTGCGTGGCGGATTCGGATGTTAATCAGGTAATCCGTGAAAGAAAGACCGGTTTGTGAAGAAAACAGTCTGGAAAAATATCCTTCCGAAAAACCTGCTTCGGAAGCCGCTTCCGCAATATGCAATTCTTCGGCATAATGCTGTTCCATATAAAACATTGCATCCATGATCTCACGGGATAGTTCCTCTTTAAAAAAATGTTTGGAGGATTCGATATTATTTTCATAAAGATATACAACGAGATGGAACAAAAGCCCGGTTAAAAGGGTTTCCGAATAGTGTTCTTTTTTTTCGAAAATCACGTACATATCCTGCATAATATGCTCGATATGCAGTTGCTTTTCCGTTGTAAAACAGAGGAGCTTCTGCTCAAAAACCTGCTGCCACAAAGAGGCATCGATTTCTTTCGCAAAGCGCTTTTCAAGCTTATCCGACACCTTAATCAGATAGTTTGTATAAGGGGTTTCACTGGTGGAAAACGTGCGGTGATATACCAGCGGAGGCATGGTGGTCACATCGCCGGCATGTGCATCAAACTGTCCGAACGGAGTTATGATGCGGCGGTCACCGGTCAGAATCAGGCCGATCGAATAGTGTCCTTCGGCCAGTTCCATCTGAGGCATGGCAAAATCCGAGGGCAGACTTCGTCTTTGCACCGTAATCAGTTTCTTTTCCGGGATACGAATGGGCATGTTTTAAACTCCTTTGTTCGTTTTTTACAGTTTTTCGTTTTTTCAAATGTCATAATTTTAAAGATTGTAACATGTTTACAGCATAATAGTAAAGGAAAACCTGTTTTTAATGATATAGAATAAAATCAGCAAAGAAAAAGAAACCTAAAAAGGAGAAGGTCATGCTTACAAAAAAAGATCAGGTTTGGGGATACGGAGCGGAAACGGATAAAGTACCGGGCGGAGAAGGCATACTCAGACAGGTAAAAAGTTATACGGATGAGGTAATGGTGGTGGAAAATCACTTTGAGAAAGGCGCCGTGGGAGCGTTACATTCCCATCCGCACACACAGATTACGTATGTAGTTTCCGGTGTTTTTGAATTCACAATCGGAGACGAAACCAAAGTTGTGAAGGCAGGGGATTCGATGTTAAAAAAGGACGGAATCGTGCATGGATGTACCTGTCTGGAGGAAGGAATTTTACTTGATATCTTTTCGCCGATGAGAAGAGATTTCATTGAATAAAGGAGACGGTATGGAAATCTATCTGGATAAATTATATCGTGACGACAGAAAGGCAGAGCCTCTTTTTATCGGAATTCCGCTGCCGGAAGGGAAACTTTACGATGAGAAAAAGGCTTGCATTTCCCTGAACGGAAAAAAACTTCCCCTGCAGAGCAGGGTAACTTCACGTTATCCGAACGGATCCGTACGTTTTTTGTTTCTTCGGTTTCTTTCCGATCTTCCGGGAAACAGCAAACTTGCCTTTCAGTTGGATTTTGAAGAAACACCCGGTGAAACCGTACCCTTTTATCCTGTTTTTGCTGAAAAAAACGGGGAACGGATTTCGGTAAAAACACTTTCGGATGAAAACGGCGAAACATTCTCCTTTACGGTAAAAGACGGTTTGTGTGATATTTTTGATGAAATTACCGTACCGGGAAGAGTTTACAAAAAAGAACAGTTTACGGGACCTTTTCTCCTTGACGGAGAGAATCATGAGTACCGCAATTCCTTCGGGGAGTGGAAGATTATTGAAAACGGTCCCGTATGTGCAATTTTAAAGGTTGAAGGAATACATGAAAAAATTTCCGCTGAAAAGGACGGAAATCAGGAAGAGGAATCCAAACCGGTCAGATTTGAAATAAAACTGACCTCATATGCGGGAAAACCGTGGATTGAGGTATCCTACAGAATAATCAATTCAACGGATTGCATTCTGCCGGTCAAATCCCTTCGTTTTTATCTTGCAAGAGTTGCGGAGGGTGAAAACGAAAAGAAGAATAATACAAACGAAGAGAAACAGAAAGAAATTGTGGATGCAGCCAAATCCTGCATTGAAAAACCGGATTCCACAGGCTGCGGGGAAGTAATCACAGCAGCCGAATTCGGAGAAGGACCGGTTTATCATGCAAGAAGTTCCGTGGAAGCAGATCGTGTGACGGAACTGGCTGCACCGGAGAGAATCCGTACCCTTGCGGCATCGTCCAATTATAAAACCGATTATTTCATCGGAAGAGACGGGGCATCGGTGGTAAAATCGGTGGATGCCGCAAAACTGATGAAAGAGGCAAACGAGCATTTTGCGGAAGTTTTCTACGGTACCTTCTTTGCCGACGTAACGGATGAAGCAGGAGGTGTTGCGGCTACGATTTTTCAGGCGCAGCAGAATTTCCCGAAGGCAGTTGAGGCAAACGGAGACGGCATCAGTATCCTGATTGTTCCGGAAGGGGAAGAGAATGTGGCATTTCAAAGCGGAATGTCCAGGGAACAGAAATTCCTCCTTCATTTTCACGATGCAAAAATGCCGGTCAGCGAAATCAATAACAGAAGCATTATCTACCAGATGCCGGACAGACCGTATGTATCCGGCCGGGTTCACAGGGAGTCGGGAGTATGGTCTGAAATATTTGCGGATTGTAAGGATGCGGAAGTGGAGCAGAATCTCATCGGTCGTGCCGATGCACACTGCAGGGCTTACGGAATGCTGAATTTCGGGGATTCCTATGATGCCAATTATACGGCACAGGGAAGAGGCGAAGGAAAACTGGTATGGTGTAACAATGAGTACGATTATCCGCATTCCTGTGCATTAATATATGCGCGTACCGGAATCAGAAGATTTATGGATTATATGATTGCATCCTGCTCACACTGGATGGACGTGGATGTTTGTCATTATCACAAAGATCCGCTTTATGTGGGCGGACAGTGGGAACATACGGCCGGACACACCGTAAACGGAGTGATGGTTTGTTCCCATGAATGGGTGGAAGGACTTCTGGATTACTATCATTTTACGGGAGATGAAAGAGGACTTGAGACGGCAATCGGAATCGGTGAAAACGTATTAAGACTTCTGGAACTGCCGCTGTATCAGAAAGCAGGAGAAGCCAATGCCAGGGAAACCGGATGGGCTCTCCGGACACTGACCGCACTGTATGTGGAAACGAATGACGAAAAGTGGCTCGGAAAGTGCAGCAAAATCCTGAATGATTTTAAAGTCTGGGAGGATACTTACGGACACTGGCTTGCACCTTATACGGACAATACGGCAATCCGTGTGGGATTTATGATTTCCATCGCGGTAGGATCACTGATGCGTTATTACAGGGTTTTCCCGGATCCGGAACTTCGCGCCATGATTCTGCGTGCGGTTGATGATATGGTGGAAAACTGCTATGTGGAAGATTGGGGGATCTTTTATTACAAAGAGCTTCCGAGTCTGAACAGGCTCGGAAACAATACACTTTTACTGGAGGCTCTGACGGTTGCCTATGACCTTACGAAAGACCCGAAATACCTTGAGTACGGGATGGGTACTTTCAAAAAAGCAATCGGTGAGATTCCGTCTTATGAAAGCAAAAAGCAGAAGATTGAGAATACGGTAATTGTGGGAAGTGCAAGCAGCAAGAATTTTGCACAGAGTTTTATTCCTCTTGCGGGATTTTACAGGGCTTATACGGAAAGCAGGAAAGAAAATGAAAAAAATTGACATGACAAAAGGGTCCATTATAAAGAATGTGCTGTTATTTGCACTGCCGATTGTACTCGGTAACATTCTGCAGTATTTATATACCACCGTGGATACGCTTGTAATCGGAAATTACTGCGACCATACGGCACTCGCCGGTGTGGGAACGAGTTCACAGCCGGTTGAGGTTCTGCTCTGCATTTTTCTCGGAATCGGTACCGGTGTCAGCATTCTGATTTCCCAGCATGCCGGTGCGGATGATAAACAGGGGATTGAAGATGCCTGCAAAACGGCGGTTTCCTTTGTTTTTTACTGCGGCATTCCGATTAGCGTTATCGGGTGGTTTTTATCCCCCGTTCTTTTACGGATTATGGGCGTTCCGGAAGATGTCTGGCAGCATGCCCTGGTTTATACGAGAATCGTGTTATGTTCCGCAATGGGAAACATCGGTTATAACATGAATGCCGGGATTCTTCGCGGACTCGGAGACAGCAATGCCTCGCTGTATTTTCTGATTGTATCCTGCATTGCCAATATCGGTCTTGATCTCCTTTTTGTGGCCGTCTTCCGGATGGGAGTCGCGGGGGTAGCGCTTGCAACCGGTATTGCAATGTACTTATCCTGGTTATTCAGCATTCTTTATATTCGAATCAGATACCCGGAAATCGGACTTCCCCTGCTTCCCGGAAAGATTGTCGGTAAAGAATTAAAGAGCATTTTATCCGTCGGACTTCCGATCGGATTAAACAACTCCTTATTTTCCTTCGGTCACATGGCAATGCAGACAATGGTGAATCATCAGGGTTCGGTTTTTATGGCAGGCTGGTCGGTTTCGGGAAGGGTAAACGGCATTGCGAATATGGCAATTACCGGTCTTTCGGCTGCAGCCACGACTTTTTCCGGACAGAATTACGGAGCAAAAAACTTAGACCGGTTAAGACAGGGACAGATCCTGATTCCGGCTCTTTCCGGCGGAATTACCCTGACACTCGGAATTCTGTTTATTCTTGTACGTATGCCGATTTTAAGCCTTTTTACAAAAGACGCGGCGGTCTTAACGGTAGCGGGAAGACAGGTTACAGTCATGATGCTCTGTCAGTGGATGTATGCGGTTTATAACGGAATTGCATGCATCGTAAACGGAACGGGAAGGGTAAAATACACAACCGCAGTCAATATTTTAATGCTCTGGGCAGTCCGGATTCCCGCGGCATTTCTGATTTCAAAGCTGTATGACGGAGGCTATATTATGATTGCATTTCCCGCATCTTTCGGATTCGGAATGTTTGCGATGATCGGATATTATATCTTCTCCAAATCCTGGAAGAGACTCATGAAAACCGGCGATTCCTCCATTACCCTGAGTGCGGTAAAGAAACCGGAGAGGATAAAAATACCGGCGCGTTAATTCTTCACTGTATCCTGTTATTTTACGGTGCGCATTCTCAACACAGGTCAGACCTTTTTCCTCACGGATTGGTTTGTTCCTGTGATTTTTTTTGTCCGGTTATGGTATAATGATTTCGTGAAAAAGGAGACGTGAATGAGAAAAATATTAATTACGAATGATGACGGAATTGATGCAAAAGGATTAATACGACTTGCCGAAACGGCAAAGAAATTCGGGGAAGTCTGGGTGGTGGCACCCGACGGACAAAGAAGCGGTCAGTCGCACTCGGTGAATCTTCACAGACCGATAGAAGTGATCAGAGTGGATTTTCCGGTGGAAGGCGTAAAGGCATATGCATGTAACGGAGCACCTGCAGACTGTGTCAGAATCGGAGTTTTGAATATCGTACCGGGAAAGCCGGACGTTGTTTTTTCCGGTATCAATTACGGATACAATCTGGCATCCGACATCCAGTATTCCGCTACGGCAGGAGCTGCATTTGAGGCTTCGTTCCAGAAAATCCAGAGTTTTGCATTTTCCGAAAGCGCATGTGAAAATCATGATGTAACGGATCGTTATCTGGAAGAAATTATCAGGGTTCTGCTTACAAAACCGCACGGACCGAATCAGATTTGGAACGTCAATTTTCCGGAATGCGATTTGAAGGACTGCGGCGGAATTCTCTGGGACCGGAAGGTCTATATGGGTGTGTTTTATGATGACCGGTATAACGAGACGGTAATTGATGAAGGAAAATCTTCGTATATGGTGGAAGGAATCCGCAACTGGGAAGCGGATGACGGAACGGACTTAAATGCGGTTTTACGGAATTTTGTTTCCGTCGGAATCGTGAACAATGTTTCGTAACGTGAATAGTGTCTCGCAACGTGAATAATAATTCGCAACGTGAATAATAATTCGCAACGGGAAAAATATCCCGTAAAAGGAGGATTTATGAAGAGAGTATTTCTTGTGGTATTGGACAGCTTCGGAATCGGTGAGGAACCGGATGCGGATCTGTTCGGGGACGCGGGAACAAATACGCTTCGAAGCGTATCAAAAAGTCCGTATTTTAAGTTTGAAAATATGCAGAAACTCGGCTTTTTCAATATCGACGGCGTGGAGGCCGGAGAAAAATGCGATGCGCCGAAAGGAGCATTTGCAAGAATGCGGGAAGCATCCATGGGAAAGGATACGACCATCGGTCACTGGGAAATCGGGGGAATCATTTCTCCCAAACCTTTTCCGACGTATCCGGACGGTTTTCCGAAGGAAATTCTTGATGAGTTTGAAAAAAGAACCGGAAGAGGAGTGCTTTGCAATAAGCCGTATTCCGGTACCGTAGTCATCAATGATTACGGTGACGAGCATGTATCCGCGGGCAAGTGGATTGTATATACTTCCGCGGACAGTGTATTCCAGATTGCGGCGCATGAAGAAATCGTTCCGCTTGAGGAACTCTATTCAGCATGCAGGACGGCAAGGGAAATTTTAACCGGAGAGCATGCCGTTGGGCGCGTTATTGCAAGGCCGTTCGTCGGAACATCGGGGAATTATAAAAGAACGACCAACCGTCATGATTTTTCTCTCGAACCGCCGAAGGATACCATTCTGGATGTGATTAAAAATCACGGAATGGAGGTTTTGTCCGTTGGTAAAATCTATGATATTTTCGCACACCGCGGGATGACGGATTATGTGTTTACTTCCGGAAACACGGACGGAATGAACAAACTCGAAGCATGGATGGACCGGGATTTTGAAGGCCTGTGTTTTGTAAATCTGGTTGATTTCGATATGCTTTACGGGCATAGGAATGACGTGGACGGATATGCAAGGGCACTGGCGGAATTTGATTCAAGACTTCCGGGATTTCTCGGGAAACTTAAGGATGATGACGTCTTTATGATTACCGCCGATCACGGATGCGATCCGGGCTTTACCAAAAGTACGGATCATTCGAGAGAGTATGTTCCTTTTGTCGTCGCCGGGAAAAACGTGATCCCGGGAAGTTACGGTACGAGAACATCATTCGCCGATATGGGTGCAACGGTACTGAATTATCTCGGAATTGAGAATACTCTGGACGGTCATGCAATTGACTGTTTCCGGTAAAAGCGGGATAAATATAAAGTTCTTTCAAAACAGAGCGGATTATTCGCTCTGTTTTGCTTTTTTTGGGAATTATTGGTATAATACTAATTTGGATTATTATGAAATTTAAGAACAAGAAACGAAACGGATTCAGGAAGCCTGGAATCCGTGGAAAGAGGCTTTCAATTGGGCAGTTTTGACAAAGAGATTAACAGAAGAAGAACATTTGCAATCATATCCCACCCCGATGCAGGTAAGACTACTCTGACCGAGAAGTTTTTGCTGTACGGCGGGGCGATTAACCTGGCAGGTTCCGTAAAAGGAAAAGCAACTGCAAGACATGCGGTTTCCGACTGGATGGAAATCGAAAAGGAAAGAGGTATTTCGGTTACGTCTTCCGTACTTCAGTTTGAATATGACGGATACTGCATTAATATTCTGGATACTCCGGGACATCAGGATTTCTCGGAGGATACCTACAGAACGTTAATGGCTGCGGACTCTGCGGTTATGGTGATTGACGCATCCAAAGGTGTGGAGGCGCAGACAAGAAAACTGTTCAAAGTCTGCGGCATGCGCGGAATTCCGATTTTTACGTTTATCAACAAGCTGGACCGGGATGCCAACGATACTTTTGATTTGCTGGATGAAATAGAAAAAGAACTCGGAATCGAAACGGTTCCGATGAACTGGCCGCTCGGAAGCGGTAAGGCGTTTCGCGGTGTGTATGAAAGAGAATCCAAAGAAGTGATTCTTTATTCCGATACCGAGAAAGGTACGAAGGAAGGGCATGCCGAGAGAATTTCCATCGAAGACGCGGAAAAACTGAAGGATGCAATCGGTGAGGAACATTTTGACACCTTAAGCGGAGAACTGGAGCTCCTTGACGGTGCGGGAGCGGAATTTGATCTGGAAAAAGTCAGGGCAGGAAAACTGACGCCGGTATTTTTCGGATCGGCACTCACCAATTTCGGCGTGGAAATTTTCTTACAGAACTTTTTAAAAATGGCAACTACGCCGTTGCCGAGAAAAGCGGATATCGGGACAGTGGAACCGACTGACGATGATTTTTCCGCATTTGTGTTTAAAATCCAGGCCAATATGAACAAAGCCCACAGAGACCGTGTGGCATTTATGAGAATCTGTTCCGGCAAATTCGATGCAACGAAAGAAGTGCGTCATGTCCAGGGAGACAAGGTCATGCGATTATCCCAGCCGCAGCAGATTATGGCGGATGACAGAAAGATTCTGTGCGAGGCCTATGCGGGTGATATCATCGGTGTTTTCGATCCCGGGATTTTTTCCATCGGAGATACACTCTGTGCCCCGAAGAATAAATTTATGTTTGAGGGAATTCCTACTTTTGCGCCGGAACATTTTGCGAGAGTACGTCAGATGGACACGATGAAGCGCAAGCAGTTTATGAAGGGAATCACGCAGATTGCCCAGGAGGGTGCCATCCAGGTTTTCCAGGAATTCAATACCGGAATGGAAGAAATAATCGTGGGCGTAGTCGGTGTTCTGCAGTTTGAAGTTTTGAAATACCGTCTGGAAAACGAGTATAATGTCGAAATCAAAATGGAAACACTCCCGTATGAGCATATCCGCTGGATTGAAAATAAAGACGAAGTGGATGTTTCGAAAATTGTCGGCACATCCGACATGAAGAAAGTCAAGGACATGAAAGGCAATCCGCTGCTTTTGTTTGTCAACCCCTGGAGCGTCGGCATGACCCTGGACAGAAACGAAGGACTGAAACTGTCGGAATTCGGAAGAGAGTAATATTCGGAAGAGAGCAACGTGAAAAAAATTTTAATTGCCATAATGGCGGTATTTGTTATAGCCATGATCGGAATCGTGGTTACGACAAATATTCTGGAAAGCAAAAACGGAATAGATGACGGTGTGTTTTCTTTTGAATCCATCAGGAATTCATTCAAAGTGGACAAAGAAACCATTAACGAACAGCGTAAGGCATTAAAGGGCGAAGATCCCGCAAGTGCTTTTCTTGCGGACATCGACACCACCTATGTGGAAGATGCCGAAAGCGGTGAAGGTACGGTATCGGAAGGGAAGGATACGGAGTTTTTTCATGCTTCGGTCCTGAACGAGAAGGATCTGCGCACACGGGAAAAATACGGCCTCACCAAAGAAAACATCGTGAAGGTCTGTGAGGAAAACCGCAGTAAATACTGTTATGAGACCATGGATGAGAGTCTTCATCAGCTTTATGCGGAAATCCTGATTGTAGTCAAGGAACGCGCCGAGGAAGTACCGCTTTGTACGAGGGAACCGGAGGAACTTGATTTTGCTTACCGGTGTGTATTAAACGATCATCCTGAAATTTACAGCATAAACGGTTATACCTGCGTACTGCATTCCGCCAATAAAGTTCCCGTAAAACTTGTATTTACGGCGAAATACATCATGTCGGAGCAGGAAGAAGCGGGCTTCCGGAGTAAGATTGACGAGTATGTGAAAGAATATAAAAGCGGTCTGAAAGAGGATGCTTCGGAATATCAGAAGGTAAGATACACATACGAATATCTGATTGACAATACCGAATATGTGCTGGATTCCGAATACAACCAGAATATCTGTTCCGTAATGGCGTATCATAAATCCGTATGTCTCGGCTATGCGAAATCCATGCAGTATCTGCTAAACGAAGTCGGGGTAAAATCCACAATCGTCGAGGGAATTGCGGCAAGCGGAGAAGCGCACGCCTGGAACATGGTGCAGATCGGAGGGGCATTTTATTATACGGACGTAACTTGGGGAGATTCCTCCTACACGAACGGAAATTCCGTTGTAAAGGTGCTGTCCGGAATCAATTATGATTTCTTAAATATCACGACGGAGGAACTGGAACATACACATACCATCGACAATGTGGTTCCGCTTCCGCAGTGTGTGGAAATTGCTGACAATTATTACGTACGGGAAGGTCTCTATTTTGATTTTATCAATACGAATGCACTTTCCTGGGTATTTAAAAATGCCTACGAAAGAGACGATGATCATGTAACGGTAAAATGTGCAAACGACTCCGTTTTCCAGGAGATGAAATTTTATCTTCTTGAGGAACAGAACATTTTCGAGTATCTTCCGGAGGGTACGGATACTTTATCCTACGGGGAAAATCAAGAGATGCACACGCTTACGTTCATTTTGAAACACTGATTGAAACACGGACGGGAAAACACGGAAAAGGCAATTTGTTTCCTCACCGTGTTTTATGCAAAGAATGCATAAAAATCTATGCAAACAGCGCATAATTATGATATAATATAAAAGATTTTTAACGAAAGGGGAGGCAGAACTTATGTCTAACAAAGTAAATGAGAAAATCGGTTCCGTAAAAGTAGCGGATGATGTGGTACCCTGCATTGCAGCCCTTGCGGCAACGGAAGTTGACGGAGTTGTTTCCGTAGCAGAGAACCTGACTGCAGAAATCATCAATCGTATGGGAATGCGGAAAGCCCCCAAAGGAGTAAAAGTAGAAATTAAAGGAAAGAAAGTTTACGTGGATATGGCACTCGGAATTGACTACGGATACAATGTTCCGGAAACCAGCCGCAAGGTTCAGGAAAAGGTAAAAGAGTCTATCGAAACCATGATGGGACTTGAGGTTGAGGACGTTAACATTCATATTGCCAGCGTAGTTCTTCCCGGAAACAAATAAAGCGGAAACAGAAATGAGAAGAAGAATATGCAGGGAGCAGATTTTTATCCTGCTCTTTCAAACAGAATTTAATGACAGGGAAGAATACCCTTTTCTGATGGAACAGTTTCGTGAAAAAGAAGCGCTGACGGACGAGGAAAAGGATTATGTGGAGAAGAAATTCGATCTCATTATGAATAAACTCGGAGAAATCGACCGGGTGCTGAATGAAATCTCAACGGACTGGACCACCGGTCGAATGGGAAAGGTGGAACTGGCAATCTTAAGACTCGGATATTACGAAATGGCATTTGACGAAGATATTCCGGAATCCGTTGCGATTAATGAGGCAGTGGAACTTTCCAAGAAATACGGTACGGACGAATCCTATTTGTTTATAAACGGAGTTTTGGGGAAATGTGCGGCAGATCAGGGCCGGCATAAGGAAGCTGCCCCGAGACCCGGTAAAGAGAAACCCTGGGCCGGGAAAAAACAGGGAACCGTAATCGTGAAGGGATCTTCGAAAAAGAAAGAATGACCGAATATTCCGTTGAACAAGTAAATAAATATATTTTAAGTATGTTCCGAGATGACTATCTGCTGCATGACATTTGTGTGCGCGGTGAAATCAGTAATTGTAAGTATCATTCTTCGGGACATATTTATTTTACCTTAAAAGATGCCGCATCCCAGTTATCCTGCGTCATGTTTGCATCTTATGCAAAGGGTCTTAATTTCCGTCTGGAAAACGATATGGAGGTGAAACTCCGCGGAAGTGTCGAGTGTTATTTAAGAGACGGGAAATACCAGCTTTATGTGAAGCAGGCGGTAAAGGGTGACAAAGGGGATCTGGCGAGACGTTTTGAGGAACTGAAAAAGCGTCTTCGTGACGAGGGACTGTTTGATGAAAGTATTAAGCAGCCGATTCCGAAAAATGCCAAAAGAGTGGGAATTGTTACTGCACCGACCGGTGCTGCGGTTCATGATATCATAACGGTTTCCAAAAGAAGAAATCCGTATATCGAACTGATTCTTTACCCCGCACTGGTTCAGGGAGAAGGTGCAAAGGAAAGCATCGCAAAGGGAATTACGGCGCTTGAACAAATCGGTGTCGATGTAATTATTGTCGGACGTGGCGGCGGATCCATGGAAGATTTGTGGGCGTTTAACGAAGAACTTGTCGCACAGGCCATCTATAACTGTCCGATTCCGGTAATATCCGCGGTCGGACACGAAACGGATTTTACGATAGCGGATTTTGTGGCGGACCTTCGTGCCGCAACACCTTCCGCAGCGGCGGAACTTGCGGTCGGAGAAATCGGACCGGTTATTTCCGGTATTGCGGAATACCGGAACAGACTTGATTTTCAGATGAACCGTGTGATTCGGGAAAGAAGACTGAAACTTGAAAAGTATTCCCGCATGGACGAGCGGATGATGCATATTCTGAAAGTCAGACGTCTTCAGACCGAACAGTATCTGCACCGGGTGAAGGCGGCTTCTCCGAAAAACACGATTAACACAAAGAAAATGGAGAGCGTAAGACTTGAAGAGAAACTGTCGGCATCCATGGATGAAATCATCCGGAGCCGGAAGAACATGCTTGCTCTCTATATTGAGAGATTAAAAAGAGTATCCGTACTGGACAGGCTTCAGGGCGGACTCGGATATGTATCGGATCCGGACGGAAAACGTCTTACATCTGTAGGACAATTTGAAAAAGAAAAAGAATTCAGTCTGCGTTTAAAAGACGGAACGGTACTTGCAAAAACCGTGGATGTCAGACCGGACTCAGTGTAAAATACGGGAGATTACGGGAGGTATAATAATGAGCAATACGGAAAATACAGAGAATGCAAATAATACAGAGAACGGTACCCTGGAAGAGGATTTCAGGAAACTTGAAACCATTTTAAAAGAAATGGAAAAAGAGGATATCGGAATCGAGGATGCTTTCGCAAAATATGCGGAAGGAATGCAGTTAATTAAATCCTGTAACGAAAGAATCGACCGTGTGGAGAAGAAAGTGTTAAAACTTTCCGATGATTTGAAACTGGAGGATTTTGACGAATGAATGCAGAAAAAATGAATGAACTTGCGGGCTTTGCCGAAAGAATGATTCTGCCGTATTTTCCGAAAGAAGAAGGTATGCAGAAGAGAATTTTCGAAGCCATGAATTACAGTTTTGAAGCAGGCGGAAAAAGAATCCGTCCGATTCTCATGATGGAGAGCTTTAAAATGCTCGGAGGGGACGAAAACGACATCGATCATTTTGCACCCTTTATGGCCGCCCTTGAAATGATTCATACCTATTCCCTGATTCATGACGATCTTCCGGCTGTGGACAATGATGATTTCAGACGCGGAAAACCGACCAATCACAAGGTATTCGGAGAGACGACGGCGATTTTTGCCGGAGACGCAATGTGTAATTATGCCTATGAAGTCATGATAGAAGACATTTTAAAAGAGCCGGATTCCATCTGGAAAAATAAAAAAATCGAAGCCATGAATGTTCTTGCAAGAAAAGCCGGTGCAAACGGAATGCTTGCCGGACAGATGGTCGACTATCTCTGCGAGCAGAAGACGGACACATCTCTGGAAGAGCTGATGTTTATCCACGAAAAGAAGACGGCTGCCCTGATCCAGGCACCTCTTGTCATGGGAGCGATTTTTGCCGGTGCAAATCGTGAAAAAATTGCCAGAATGGAGCAGGTCGGTTATTTAATCGGCATTTCCTTCCAGATTCAGGATGATATTCTGGACTGCATCGGAAGTGAAGAAAAAATGGGCAAGAAGACCGGGTCGGATGCAAAGAACGAGAAGACCACCTATGTGACCATCAAGGGATTAAAGCAGGCACAGGAGGATCAGGTAAGAATGTCGAAAGAGGCAGAAGGACTGCTTGTTTCGATGGCCGACAGCGAGTCGAATTTAAGGGATATTGTGGAGTATCTGATTCACAGGGAATATTAAATCGAGGTCCGGTCCGGCTAAACGGGAAAACGGGACAACAAAGAAAATACGGGAGAGTGGACTTCCATGTATCTTGAAAAAATAAAAAAAGCAAATGATATCAAAAAAATTCCGGCATACGCATATGACCAGCTGGCAGAGGAAATCCGTCAGTTTCTGATTGAAAGCATTTCGGAAACCGGAGGACATCTTGCAGCAAATTTAGGCGCCGTGGAACTGACCATGGCACTTCATCTGGTGCTTGATTTTCCGGAGGATAAACTGATTTTTGACGTCGGACACCAGTCCTATACACATAAAATACTGACCGGAAGAAAAGACCGTTTCGGCACACTCCGGAAATACGAAGGACTTGCGGGATTTCCGAAAACCAACGAAAGCGATTGCGATGCATTTGACACGGGGCATTCTTCCACCTCAATTTCCGCGGGTCTCGGTATGGCAACGGCAAGAACCCTTCAGGGAAAAAAGAACACCGTCATTTCCGTAATCGGTGACGGGGCGCTTACCGGCGGAATGGCTTACGAGGCTTTAAACAATGCCGCCAAAGCGGAAACTCCGTTTATCATTGTTTTAAACGATAACAATATGTCCATCTCCGAGAACGTCGGAGGAGTATCTTCCTACCTGAACCAGATCAGGACTACGGAAGCGTACCTCGAATTAAAAGAGGATGTAAAAAATAAATTAAAGACCGTTCCCAAAGGAAAAAATATGATTCACAAAATCCAGAGTGTGAAGAGCGGTTTTAAACAGCTGATGATTCCCGGAATGTATTTTGAAGATATGGGAATCACCTATCTCGGACCGGTGAACGGGCACGATATTCCTGCAATCGTGAAGGTATTAAAAGAAGCCAAGCGGTGTAAAACACCGGTGCTGGTTCATGTTCTGACTCACAAAGGAAAAGGATATCTTCCTGCGGAACGTCACCCGGCGAGATTCCACGGAACGGAGCCTTTTGACATCGAGACAGGATTGCCGAAAAACAAAAAAACCTCCCCGAATTACACGGATATTTTTTCCACTGTCATGTGCAAAATGGGAGAGAGTAATCCGGATGTGGTTGCAATCACTGCTGCCATGCCGGACGGTACGGGATTAAAGAGATTTCGGAACATGTATCCGGATAGATTCTTTGATGTTGGAATTGCGGAACAGCATGCCGTAACTTTTGCGGCCGGCCTTGCCGCAAGCGGAATCCGGCCGGTAGTTGCGATTTATTCCTCTTTCCTGCAGCGTGCATATGACCAGATTTTACATGATGTCTGCATCCAGAAACTCCCTGTTGTTTTTGCAATTGACAGAGCAGGGCTTGTCGGAAGTGACGGGGAAACCCATCAGGGAATTTTTGATTTGTCGTATCTTTCCGAAATTCCGAACATGACCGTAATGGCGCCGAAAAACAAGTGGGAACTTGCCGATATGCTTCGCTACAGCGTGGTATTTGACGGCCCGGTTGCAGTCCGTTATCCGAGAGGCCGTGCATACGAAGGCCTCAGTGAAAACCGTGCGGACATTGAATACGGCAAGGCGGAATGGATTTACGAAGGAAAGGATGTCTGTCTGGTTGCAGTCGGAAGTATGGTCCGGATTGCGGTTGATGTGAAGGAAGCGCTGGAAAAAGAAGGATTAACGGTCAGCCTCGTAAATGCGAGATTCGTAAAACCCATTGACGAGGAAATGCTGACGACCGCCATGAAGAAACATAAGATTGTCGTAACGATGGAGGAAAATATTCTTTCCGGCGGATACGGGGAAAATGTAAGACAGTTTACGGATACGCTGAAAAGCAAAGCGAAACTTATTAATATAGCAATTCCCGATACCTTCGTGGAACACGGAAGCGTGGATCTGCTGCTGAAGGCCATGAATATGGATGCAGAGGGAATCACAAAAAGAATTCTTGAGAGTATTCCAAAATGAAAAACAGACTGGATGTAATACTTGTAAACAGAAATCTCGCTCCTTCGAGGGAGAAGGCAAAGGCCTTTATCATGTCCGGAATCGTCTATGTGAACGGCCAGAAAGAAGACAAGGCCGGGGATTTGTTTGATGAGGAAACCGCAAAAATAGAAGTGCGGGGCGAGACCTTGAAATATGTCAGCCGCGGCGGCCTGAAACTGGAGAAAGCCCTTCAGGTTTTTCCGATTGATTTAAACGGAAAAATCTGTATGGATATCGGGGCATCCACGGGAGGCTTTACCGACTGTATGCTGCAAAACGGAGCCGTTAAGGTATATGCGGTTGATGTCGGACACGGACAGCTTGCCTGGTCTTTGAGAAACGACGAAAGAGTTGTCAACATGGAACGGACGAACTTTCGTTACATGCAGCCGGAAGACATTGAAGAAAAATCTGATTTTGCATCCGTGGATGTTGCTTTTATTTCCTTAACGAAAATTCTTCCGCCGGCATACGCCTTGTTAAAAGACGACGCCGAAATGGTTTGTCTGATTAAGCCCCAGTTTGAAACAACCCGTGAAAAAGTCGGAAAAAAAGGTGTGGTAAGGGATGCAAAAGTGCATGAGGAAGTGATTCTTTCCGTGTTGGAATTCGCCACGGCAAATGATTTTGCGGTTCTCGGACTGACATATTCCCCGATTCGCGGACCCGAAGGAAATATCGAGTATCTGGCGCATCTTAAAAAGGGGATTTCGGAGAACGAAGGAATTCCCGACGCATCATTTAAAGAACTTGCAAAAGAAACCGTTTTACAGTCTCACGGAGCATTGGAACATTAGAGGAAAACCTTATGAAGAAAATTCTTGTAATCACGAACCGGTACAAAGATTCGGAAATGTTCATTACGGAAAAAGTCTGCACACACTTAAAAGACGGTGGGGCAGAGGTCATTCAGACGACGGTTGACCGCAAGATGAATACATTAAATGATGCTTTACTGGGAGATGTGGATTGTGCCGTTATTTTAGGCGGTGACGGAACGATTATGCAGTTTGCAAACCAGCTTTCCTTAGCGGATATCCCGATTCTCGGAATCAATATGGGGCATGTCGGATATCTGGCGGAAGTTGATTCAAACCACGTCGAAGAAGCCATCGGACGGTTACTGAGCGGAGACTACAAGGTACAGAAGCGCATGATGATTACCGGAAGCCTGAAGAAAAAAGGGAAAACGGTATTTACCGATACTGCGGTAAACGATGTTGTCATTACCAGAAACGGAAGACTGCAGGTGATTCATTTTAATATCTATGTCAACGGAAATCTCTTAAAAAATTACACGGCGGACGGTGTGATTCTCTCGACACCCACGGGTTCCACCGCATACAATCTTTCCGCGGGAGGACCGATTGTAGATCCCGGCGCGGAGATTCTGATTGTGACTCCGATTTCCCCACATACCCTGATGAACAGAAGCCTTGTTTTAAACGCGACGGACAATGTTGAAATTGAAGTACTTCCGACGCATGAAGAGGAAGAATACGAGGAAATGATGGAAGTTGATTTTGACGGAAAAGAATACGGAAAACTGTTTCCGGGTGACCGTGTCGGTGTGACGGGTGCGGACTGTCATGTGAAAATGATCTGTATGAACGAAGTCAGCTTTATGGAAACGCTTCATCGCAAAATGAAGGAAAGTTAAGTATGAAACAGAAAAGACAGCTCAGAATCATTGAAATCATCAACCACAGTGCCGTCGGGACACAGGAAGAACTTGCGTTAAAACTTCGCGAAGAGGGCTTTGAAGTGACGCAGGCAACGGTATCGAGAGATATCAGGGAACTGAATTTATCGAAAGTTCCCGCTGCAAACGGGCGCCAGAAATATGCGATTCTTTCCGGTACGGGACAGTTAAACGACAAGTATGTCCGAATGATGCATGACGGATTAATCAGCATGGAACCCGCAGGAAATCTGCTGGTTTTGAAAACCGTATCCGGTATGGCAATGGCGGTTGCGGCTGCGGTGGATGCCATGCATTTTCCGGAAATTGTGGGAAGCATTGCGGGCGACGATACCATTATGGCAGCAACGAAATCTTTGTCGGATGCAGTAAATCTGAAGAATAAAATAAACGATTTGATTCATTAATGTTTCAAACGCAGAATGCGGAGTGAGCGAGAATCCCCGGATCTGCAAGGAGGAAACATGTTACTTTATTTACACGCAAAAAATTACGCTCTGATTGATGACGTGGAAGTCGAATTTACCGACGGACTCAATATCATGACGGGAGAGACGGGTGCCGGTAAATCGGTCCTTTTGGGAAGCATTTCACAGGCACTCGGCTCCAAATCGAAAACCGATGTCATAAGGGAAGGCGAAGAATCCGCTTTTGTGGAACTGCATTTCGGAATCGACAATGATTTTCAGAGAAACCTTTTAAACGAACTTGATATCGATGCGGAAGACGATGTTGTTATTATTCAGAGAAAAATTACAAAGCAGCGGTCCGTCGGAAAAATCTGCGGTATTACGGTAAGCAGTGCGGACCTTCACAGGATTGCCGACAGTTTTCTGGATATCTACGGTCAGCATGATTATCAGAACCTTTTGAAGGAATCCATGCATATTGAGATTCTGGACGGGTTTGCAGGCTCCGGATTAAAGGATTTAAAGGAGCAGGTTTCTGCGGAATATTCCCGTTATGCAGAACTTAAAAAAGAGGCGGATTCTTTGGAAGAGGACGATGACAAGCGGCTTCGGGACATGGAGTTTCTGAAATTCCAGCTCGATGAAATCAAGGCTGCAAACGTAAAAGAAGGCGAAGAAGAGGAATTAAAAGATTATCTTCGTCTTGCCGAGAACGGGGAACGAATCGCAAAGGCACTTTCGGGTGCGGAGATGTCACTTTCCGAAGAAGACGGAGTATTGAGACATTTTACGACGGCATTCCGTGAACTATCGACGGTTTCCGGCCTGACGGATGAAATCGGCGGGTTTGAAGAAAGCCTTAAGCAGGCGCAGGATATTGTACAGGATACGTTAAGACAGATGTCGGATTATCTGGAATCCCTTGATTTTGACGAAAAAACCTTAAGGGAATCCAGAGAGCGTTATGACGAAATCAACAGCCTGTTCATGAAATACGGTAAAAATTACGAAGGCATGATGCGTTATGCGGAAGAAAAAACAAAAGAGTACGAGCATCTTCTTTCTTTTGAAAGTTACCGCGATGAGCTGTTTGAAAAACTCCGCGTCTCCGAAAAGAATCTTTCTGCCCTTTGCGGAAAATTATCGGAACTTCGTAAAGAAGAAGGCGTGAAGTTTGCGACGGAAGTAAGCAAAGCTTTATCGGATCTTAATTTTAACGATAACCGTTTTGAAGTGCGCTTTGAAAGAAATGAAAAATATACGGCAAAAGGATTTGACGTTGCGAGATTTTTTATCTCCACCAATGTGGGAGAACAGATGCGTCCTTTATGCGATGTTGCAAGCGGCGGAGAACTGTCCAGAATCATGCTTGCCATCAAGACGGTATCGGCATCGAGAGAACTGGTGCACACTCTGATTTTTGATGAGATTGATGCGGGAATCAGCGGAAATACCGCGTGGAAGGTTTCCGAAAAGCTGGGACTTCTCGGCAGGGATTTACAGGTAATCTGTATCACGCATCTTCCCCAGATTGCCGCTATGGCGGATACCCATTTTGAAATTGTCAAGACCGAAAAAGACGGACATACCGCGACAGAGGTAAAGAAACTCTTCCAGTATGAGTCCGTGGAGGAACTGACGAGGCTTTTGGGAGGCGGAGAGAAGAAGGAAGCCGCTTCCGAGAATGCGAAGGAATTAATCCGACAGGCAAAGGATATTAAGAAACGCTATCAAAGCGGAAAGTCCGAATAAACAAATGCGGGAAACGGAGTTTTCGGAATTATCTGAAAACCGTGAATTCGAGTGAATGCATTATTTACTTGTTTTGTAAAGTTTAGTATAATGTAAGGTGGTATAGAAAAAACATAAACCGGAGGGTAAAGATATGAAAAATATCTTATTTGTTGCATCGGAAAGTGTACCTTTTATCAAGACGGGAGGACTTGCAGACGTTGTAGGTTCGCTTCCGAAATGTGTAAACAAGAAATACTTTGATGTAAGGGTTATGATTCCGAAATATACCTGCATCTCCCAGGAATGGAGAGATAAGATGGTATTTAAGACCAGCTTCTACATGGATTTTCACTGGAGAAGCGAGTATGTGGGAATTCTTGAAGCGAAAGTGGACGGGGTGACCTATTACTTTATTGATAACGAGTCTATGTTCGGCGGCTTCCGCCCGTACTCCGGAAATGTTCTGGATGATATGGAGAAGTTCATTTTCTTCAGCAAGGCTGCATTGTCCGCAATGCCTCTTCTGGACTTCCGTCCCGACATCATCCACTGTCATGACTGGCAGACCGGTCTTGTTCCGGTATATTTGAAAGAGCGTTTTCAGGGGAATGAATTTTTCCATGGAATTAAGACGATTATGACCATCCACAACCTGAAATTCCAGGGCAAGTGGGATGTTAAGACCGTAAAGGATATTTCCGGACTTCCGGATTTTTATTTCACACCGGACAAACTGGAGCATTACAAGAATGCCAACATGTTAAAGGGTGGTCTGGTTTATGCGGATGCCATTACAACCGTTTCCGAAACTTATGCACAGGAAATAATGACACCGTTCTACGGCGAGAGTCTGGACGGCCTTCTCCGTGCGAGAGAGCATGATCTTCGAGGTATCGTAAACGGTATCGATTATACGGATTACGATCCTTCCAAAGATCCGCATATTGATTACCCGTATACACCGCAGAACTTCCGTAAGGAAAAAATCAAAAATAAACGTGCCCTTCAGAAAGAACTCGGTCTGGAAGAGAACGACAAGCTTATGATGATCGGTATTGTATCGAGATTAACCGATCAGAAGGGCTTTGACTTAATCGCATACATGATGGATGAACTTTGTCAGGATGCCGTTCAGATTGTGGTACTTGGTACGGGTGATGAGCAGTATGAGAATATGTTCCGTCACTTTGACTGGAAGTATAACAATAAAGTATCTGCAAATATCTACTATTCGGAAGCATTATCCCATAAGATTTATGCAGCATCGGATGCATTCTTAATGCCGTCCTTATTTGAACCCTGCGGATTATCCCAGTTAATGTCCTTACGTTACGGAACACTTCCGATTGTACGTGAAACGGGAGGTCTTAAGGATACTGTAGAACCTTACAATGAATACGAGAGTACCGGTACGGGCTTCAGTTTTGTAAACTACAACGCACACGAAATGCTCGCAAGCATCCGTTATGCCGAGAAGATTTACTATGACCGTAAACGTGAATGGAACAAGATGGTTGACCGCGCTATGGCAGTTGACTTCTCCTGGGATGTCTCCGCAAAGAAATACCAGGAAATGTACGACTGGCTGATAGGCTGAGTCAGAAAGCAAAAAAGCGGAAAGAACATCCTGCATGCTTGCATGCAAGGATGTTCTTTTAGATTTTTTTGGTTGGTGCGAAGCAACAACCCGAAAAAAGACGCGAAGCGACTTATGAGGGCTCCCTGACTCAGCCGTAGTCCAAAGATTTTTTGATTGGTGCGAAGCTTTTCTTTGCTTGTTGGACATCTGTTGGACGCTCCATACTATAATTCACTCAAATACTGTAAATAACTGTATTTAGCGAGGACAAAATTATGGCACTTTATCAGGACATGGAAAAATTAATCGAAGAAAGACAGAATGCTTTAAAGAATTATCAGGGAGATGAATTTTTCGAAAAATACGCCGAACTGATGTATATGAAGCGTTCTTTTCGTAAGGATTTTGCCTGGTATGACGTGGAATCCCTGGTGGACGCCAGACAAAAATATGAGCGCTTTAAATCCGGTGCTTTTCATTTTGCTGCTAATTATATTATAACTTTTAAAAGACGTCTGGAATTATTCTATAAAAAGACAAATATGCCGACTACGGAGCTTCTTCCCGATATTACGCTCGCAGAAGACGGAAAAGAAGTGCAGGAAGAGGAACAACTGCGTTATTTTATTGAGGAAAAAGATCTGGATGATGAGAATGCAAAGAAGTTCCGCAATAAACTTTTTGAAAAAGGTTATCCGGTCACTGTACTTCCCACAATTGATGACACTTCTTTCCACGGCAGATCTTTTGCCGAGCATATCAGACGTACAAATAACGATTTTCCGATGACTCCGGACGCACTTTTTCTGATACTTACGGAAAAAACAACCTCCGATATTGAAGCACTTGGCGGAGAAGTTAATCCGCTTAATGACATTCGGATTAACGGACTTTCCATCGAGGAAGCATGGGGAAAGAAATACGAAAATATTGAAGATCCGGAACAGAAAAAAACGCAGATGAAAGCAGATCTTTTGAATGCCATTCTGCACGGATCCGAAGAAATCAGTCTGGTCCGTAAAGTAGCAAAAAAGAATGAAAAAGGTGAAATACAGTTTTCGGAAAGCGGAAGAGTGGTTTTGGTTCAGAGCCGTAAGAATCTGGAAAAAACCAGAAACTTTCTGCAGGAAGTGGATAAATTCCACCAGGTATACACACAGCATGCACCTTTTCTTTCCGAGCCCGGAGTCGCACCATATCCGAGTTCCCAAAAATATCTTAACGAAATGAGGCTTGCAGGTGAAAAACTTGCAGTAAAATCCGATCTTGACAATAATGCAACCTCTTCCTACGAGGATTTCAAGAATGCATACAATGAATATGTCCTTAACGTAAAGGCATTTTTATCCTATCAGCTGATGGAAATGCAGATGACGAAGGAAAATTACGAACGTTCCCTCCGTCAGGGGCAGAACCTGAATGCCGCACAAAAAGATGCGCTTAAGAATGACATAAAATCCACCGCCGATAAAATGAAAGCTCTGCAAAGTCGTTTTGAAGAGCATCTTGCTGTGCTTGAAAGCAGTTTTAACCGCGTTGATGCGCGCTCAAAAGGAATTTCCGTTACAACTGCGGATGATCCCTGGAAGAGGAAAAAGGATTTTACATTTTTGAATCTGATGAATGCACACCGCCAGAGTGCAATGCTCCGGGGCTTAGATCCGGATGTAATGGACATTCAGGCAAAAACCACGCTTCCTCAGGACCATGCCTGGGTGAATGACCTTGGAACCCTTACTCCGCTTAATGAAAACCAGCGCCGTCAGATTCTGGAAAATTCGCCCATTAATTTTAAGTCTCCGGTCAGGGTAAGCAACGGTGAAAGCATTGTCACCATGACCGATGAAAACGGCACGAGCGCTGATTCTCTTTTGCGTGACAGAGGATTTGTGCCCAGAATGGATACGTTCCAGTCACTTTTCTGCATATGGGCAATGGCAGAAAAGAATCTGTCCCTGAAAGAAGCATCGAGACTTTACAAAGCCCATATTCCCATCGGACAGGGTCCGAAAGGAGAAAATATCTATCCCGAAAATCATGAAACCGTAAAGCAGTATGAAAAAGAATTTCTGGATTTCTGTAAAAGAAATCCGTTCGCGGCAGGAGATGATATCTTAAGAGAGGAAGTGCAGCGGGATGTAAACGGTCCGCTCCGTCCGAATAATGACCCGGATGTTCAGCAGTTATTTAAAGAAAAAATGGAAAAATCCATCCGCAACTGGATGAATGTTTTTCAAAAAGGCAGTCAGATTGCAAATCAGTATACCATCCCGGATATCGATTTTTCGGATCCCGAACAGGTAAGACCGTATGCGGATGAGTTTAACCTGATCCGCGGAATCGGCGTGGACGGAAAACAGGAATCCGACAGAATGCTGGAAAATGAAGGTAATACGAAATATTTCGATGCAATCCGCGTTGCCGGAGATGCCATCGGAGAAAAAAATTATTATATCATGTATCAGAATTTCTTCCATATGATGAACCTGATGGATGTGGTATATAATAAACCGTATTGCAATGAGGGCCCGGGTATTCCGAAGAATGCACTCGCAGCCGGGGAAGTCGCATTTTATAAGGAAAATGCAGGTCAGGTTATGAGTGATTTCAAAGGGAAAACACTCGGAGATGTTCTGACCAATCATGCCGGAACCATTTCTGCATACAATATTACATTTACACTCGAATTCCAGAAAAAATTTATCATGAATGCAGGTCCGGGCAATAATTTTAACGTACAGCCCGCAGAACCCGGAGGAGATGTAACAGCGGACCTGCCCGTGAAAGACGGCGTTGCCTATCTGCTTCATCAAAACAAAAATGTATATGCCTCCTTTGTGGAAAAAGAACGGAAAGAAATGGTAAAAAGATCCGCCAAGAAGGATCTGCATAACGACATCAGCGTAAACATGCTGGAAGCAAGAGGAGTACCGATGAGTGCGGCGCTTAGAAACGAACTTACCAATCTTGGCAGCGCAGCTTCCATGCAGGATTTTTTGTTTAATAAATTTGAAGGGGAATTAACCGGAAAGGACGTTATTGCAAAATGTTTCAGGAAGATGGTTCCCCGTAATTTCCACGGAGATTTCCTAAAGGAAGGAATCCGTAACAGCGACTTTTTCCTGATTAACGATGTTAAACCCTCCGAACTCTGGGGAAAGAAATACGAGGGCATTCAGAATGAGGATCAGAGAGAATGGCTGTACCGTACGGAAATCATGAAGGCCATTGCACAGGGAAATTCCGTTATTAAAGTGAGAATGTTCCAGCGTGATTCTCTGGGGAAATTAAAGGAAACAAAACCGATCACACTTTACAAACGGCGTGAAAACATGCTCAGGCTTTCTCAGAACTATAAGGACTACAGGGTTGGAAAAGCAAACCTTTACAGCATTTTAACAAAAGTCCGCGATGAACTGATTTCCACACAGGAAAATCCGGATGCGAATTTTTACGATAATACCAGAACGGGTTCCACGCTTTATCAGGAATTCTGCAAATCCTTAAAAGAGGCGATTGCCGCGCTGGAAAATACGAATACCACTGCTTCGGTGATGCAGCAGAAAATCGAAAACTTAAATACCGCTGCAACAAATTACGGAAAATCAAGAGAGGGCTTTATCGGACCCAGAACCGATGCCGGAGTGCTTCGTCTGAAAAATGCATGGAAAATTACCGGTGACGGTAACAGCCATTATTCGGACAGAATTCTGACGTATTACATGGGTATCAGATCCGGTCTGAATGACGATCTCGTAATTGATTCCCCGGATGTTACCGTAAAGGATGATATCCCGGAGTCAAAACTCCATAACGGTATTTCGACCATGAATACCGGAATCGGAGGAACCGTTATAAATCTTGGCGGAGATGAAGACAGGTTTTGCCGTGAGAGAATAGAAGCCAATTTAAGAAGGGTAAAGCGGCATCCGGATTACATAAACCGCGCCAATACAAGTGTTGAACGTCAGAATGCAATCAAGTATCTGATGAGCTATTTTGATGCGAAAACCGCAGAACCGTTAAACGGAGCGCAAAGACCGGAACTGAAACTGATTATTGCGCAGAAAGCGGATGAATTCTGGTACGATGTTGACAGGCTTTCAAAGGACAAAGCATTCCAGAGATTTATGAAAGAAGATCCGGAAGGCTGTATCAAAAAATGGGAGTCTATCGAGGAAGCTGCAGAAAATACCAGAAAAGAAAATAAAAACTGGATTAAAAGGCATATTACCGATACAGGACGTACCGGACTCGAATATGTTGCCAAAATACGGGATTTAAACGGACCTTCCGCAGTGGAAACCATCCGTAACAACCAGAACAATCAAAGAGAGATGGCAAGCTATTACGTCCGTCTTTGCGACCTCATTTATGCACAGATTCTTTCCTCCAATACGGATGATGCAAGACAGATCCGTTCGGAACTTGCAAGGGGAACTCTGACCAAAGAAAATCTGAAAAACCAGATTCGTCAGAGCGTTCTTGCAGACAATCTTCTTACGGGAAGAAACTTAAATAAAATGGACGGCAGACTGGAATCCCTTTCCACATCCAAAGATCTTGCGAAAGCAGTCCGCCGCTCCGTAATCAGCATAAGACAGAATGCGGAAACGGAAAAGGAAAGACGGATTCAGCAGCAGGTTGTCGGAATGATGCTGGTCCTGGATGCAAACCACGACGGAATCATCCAGCCGGAGGAATGGAACCGGTTTTTGCAGGGTACGAATCTTAACGTAGCGGAACACGCGGAAGACAAACTGGCGGAAGCAGGAAGAAGATTTGATTCTCCCCTGCATGTCAGAGTGAAAGTCAAAGAGGAAGGACAGCCGGAGAGAGAAGAGGAAAGAGACGTAAATCCGGATATGAAAGCACTGATTCCTTCCGTCGGGTTATCCCTTGACAGAACAATCTCACTCCAGAGGAATTTTATCGTCTGGACCATGGGACATGAAAATATGAGTTTTGAGGATGCGGTGCGTATCTGCAATACCGTGCCCAGAATCGAGAACGGCGCAGTAGTGAATCAGGCCGAGGCAAACCGGGCGGATCAGCTCCGTTATGATTTTTATCAGTTTGTAAAAGACCATCCCGTAAAATCCCAGGCGGAAGTACCGGAGGACCAAAGGGAAGCAAAACGCGCAGAATTCAGGAAGAATTACAGACAATGGATCAGGGTATTTGCAAAAGCTACCGAAAACATGAAAAAATACAGGCTTCCGGATATCAACTACCGGAATCTTGACGAAGTAAAACAGCATCTTGATACACTCTGCCTTGTCAGTGCAATCGGAACTGAGGTTGGTCAGGAAATGAACAATATGTTCCATACAAGCACGATGGTGAACGGAGAAAATATTGCGAGACAGGAAATCGGCAATAAGGCATTTCAGGAAATCGGTTCCTTCTGGTGGAATCTTTCCGACTCTCTTCGTGCAGTATCAAAAGGATTTCAGAATATTCCGCAATTAAATGAGCATCCGTTGGAGAAAGTCCGGAGTATTATGAAGGCAACGGCTGTAATGCGTGATACGGCCATGAATGATTTGCAGGAATATAAGGGATTTAATCTTGGTGAGATTGCCGATAAAGCGGAAAAAGAAGGGAAAATCCCGAATCACGGAAAAGCAGTGGATGATTTGTTTACCGAATACTACACAAATTCCGGGCGAGTTGATTTTTCCGACCGTGAAACCGTTGAATTCCTTCAGGGAAAGACAAACGGAACATTCTCCGGAAAAGCGAAAAAGATGGTTGACGGAAGAATCCGGGACAATATAGGAGATTTCAGGGAAAGCTATCTTAAGGGAATCGAAGAATTCAGGAACTCTCTTTTTGCAAACGCAGAGAGAATTCATTTAAGGGAGATTTTGGCAAATCTTCCCGCCAAAACCGAAATTGATGCAAAAGCCATGCGTGATGAGCTGGACAGACCCGTTCCGGATGGAAACGGCGCTACTTTAAGAGATGTGGTAAACAGTCTGTTCCACAGTATCACAGCCGGCGGAGTTACCGGTCCGGTACTTCATAATCAGGGACTGAGCGTAACGGATCTGTTCCGGGTTGACGGGGAACCTTTTAAAGAGGATTATTCCGTCAGGTATAAATACGATAATGTCGAAAGTGATGCACTGAAAGAAGACATTTTCCGTGTGGAACTGCTAAAGAAGATTATGAGCGAAAATCACGATATTTCCATTCGCAGTTTCGATATGCTGAACAGTAAAATCAGAGAAACTGCTCCGATTGGTCTGTTCCCGAGAAAAGATTATGTCAGGGAATCCGCAGAGGCTTTAAGACAGCTGCAGGAAGCAGTTCAGGATATGCATAACGATTTGCTTGCCTATAAAGTAAAACTGCAGGCGACTCAGTTGATTCCGAATGCAAATTTTGAACCGGGCGTGGATCCCGAGGGTTCAAGGGAATATAAAGATCTTGTGCAATGCTTAAAGAACGCAATCCGGGCAACACGTAACGCGGGAAAAGATTCCACCCGTGAAGATGTTGAAAGAGCACTGGGCAACCTTGCTTCGGCGGCAGAACGTTACCATGATACGCATACCGGTTTCTTTGGCGGCGAACCGGGAAGTGATAACGGAAAAATCAGATATCACGCAAGTGACGACATGAAAAAGGACGCGCATACGTTCCGAAGACGTTATCACAGATTTATGCAGAAAGTGAATACGGATGTTCTCGGAAACGGAGGAAAACAGTTGCATGACATCGATCTTGAAACAGCCGAAAAACTGCTGGTAAAAACTGCCGGAATGCAGGGCGCGGCAAACAGAATTCTGCCTCCCGACCGGTGCAGGACAATATATCTGCTTGGTGAAATGCGAAATGCCAGGGCAAACTTCAAAGCAGATTATGCAGAGAATGAGCTTCCGAGAGCACTTCGCGATATTCCGAGAGGAGATGCGGAAGCTGCAATCGGTTATCTGAATTCCTTATGGACAAAGAAAATTTCCGATAATACGGTGACTTATACGGATATCAGAAATGCGGTTCATCCGAATGACCTGATTAAAGATCTTGCAAAGAATGAGGTATTCCTCCGGACATACAGGGAAAATGCCAAAAATTGCGTGAATAACTGGGAAACTGTTGAACAACGCAGCACGCAGATGCTCGAAAAGAACAGGACCTGGGGAAATACCGTACGCCGGAATTTCGGCAGCCTGTCCGCATTTGTTGCCGGATTTGATAAAATCAATCCGGAGGAAAACGGAGGCCCGAAGCGCGATTTAACCATTGACCAGATTTGCAATGCGGTTGAACTGGAAGAAGGAAAAAATGCCGATACAAGAACGCGTTTGTATTATCGTCTGGCGGAGACCACGGTAAGAGGAATTATGACATCCGATACGGAAATCGGAAGAAGACTCCGCTATGAAGATGCGGTAAGTCCGTATGTAAGCAGGGAGCAGGAAGGTTTCCTGGCGAAATTCATCCGGAAAGTGGCGATGCAGTATCTTTTGGATGAAGTTCTCGGCGACGAAAAACGAAGAGATACCATAAGGAAACTGGAAAGCGCAAACAATCCGTTATGGAAAGAGACGGAGAAAATGATTCAAAGAGAAAACCTGCTGGATATCAGTCAGATTAACCATATACTCAATATTCAGGGAAGTGAGTTTAACAATAACGGTCCCGAGTTGTTCAAGCATGAACTGGATTTGGAAGAACTCGAAATGGACGATGCCGAGCTTGACAGGAAACTCAGGCGGAGAGGGGATTATCTGGATAATACCATGATTGAAAGACAATATAATGTCCATGCCGAGTTTGAAGAAATATCAGATTATTCAGAGGAAGATTATACTCCCATAATCCAAAAGAGAGATAATTATATTACCGAGAAAATCAGTAAAATTGAGGACTACCAGGGAAAAGGAAGGGATTTTTTCAGACCCGATGATGATATCATTCTGGAAGCAGACGGTTATCTGAATGACGAAGAAGAAAAAGAAATTGACTTTGACGCTGCCCTTGAAAATATTGAGGACGAATACATCGGAGAAGAAAATGCATTCAATCCGATTTACAAGGAGGGTAATAAAGGAAATCTTCTGAATGATGTGGAAAGAAATTACGATGCCGAATTCGATGAACTGATGCAGGGCTTTGAACCGGAGGAAGTCAGAATTGACGAAATCGGACTTGAAGATGACAATCTGAATCTGGAGGATGAGGAACCGGAGCTTCAGGACGAAAAACCGGAAGAGAAAAAGGATGAGATGGACGGACAAAAAGGCGGAAAAGCCGATGAAGTTGATTTTGCCAACGCAGTCCGGTTCCTGTCGGAAAATACGGAAAAACCGAAAACCTTAAAGGAAATTGATTATATCAATACCCGCAAGAGAGTATTTATTCTTGCATACGGAGCCGAAGTACTTCATGAAAAAGGACTGAAACTGACCAGGGCCGAACTTGACAAGCAGGAAAGACAGTGGCTTTCCAAGGAGCCGTATATGAGCATCCTGGATAGAATGGTGAAAGACAATACCAACAAAGAACTGCTTGATCTGATCCAAAGCCACAGGGTTCCGGAAGAAGTGGCAAGAATTCAGGAAGGAAGACCGAAGCCCGTAAAAGAGAATAAAGCCGGCCCTGAAATCAAAAACAAAGAGGCAGGAGAAAAAGCAAATGAAGCAGGCGGAAAAGGACCGGAAGAAAAACCTGCAGGACCTGCTATGGGTGGTCCGAAATAAGAAAAACGGAGGGTGCAGTTTAGCAGATGGCATTTGACGGAATCTGCGTTGCAGCAGCAGTTAAAGAATTAAATGAAAAAATATCCGGCGGGCGAATTACAAAAATCGCCCAGCCGGAAAAAGAAGAGATAGTCTTAACAATTAAGAAAGACGCTGAGCCCCTGCGTCTTTTTGTGAATGCATCGGCGGGAATGCCGAGTATTTATTTAACCCCGGAAAATAAACCGTCACCGATGACGGCACCGAATTTCTGCATGGTATTACGAAAACATCTGCAGGGAGGAAGAATACTTGAAGTAACGCAGCCGGGACTTGAAAGAGTGGTCAGAATTGAAGTCGAGCACCTGAATGAAATGGGGGATTTGTGCAAACGAATCCTTGTTTTTGAGTTAATGGGAAAGCACAGCAATCTGATTCTGATTGATGAGCATAATTCGATTATCGATTCCTTAAAGCATGTCAGTGCGCTGGTTTCTTCGGTGCGTGAAGTGCTTCCGGGGAGGGAATATTTCATTCCGAAGACGGAGGAAAAGACTGACCCTTCGCAAAATGCCGGAGACATTAAAACGGAATTTGATAAAGCCATGGAAAAACCGTTTCCGATATTTAAAAGAATCTATACTTCCTTTACCGGATTCAGCCCGCAGGTTGCCATGGAACTTTGCAATGCCGCAGGAGTGGACGGAGAGAGAGATTTCACTGCTTCGGAGCAGAAGGAAAAACTGTATCGTACTTTTTGCGATTACCTGAAAAAGGTGGAGGACGGTGATTTTTCTCCGGCGATTCTTTATGAAAATGACAGAATCCGTGACTTCGAAGCCGTTGCGCTTTCAGCTTGTGAAAAGAAGCATTTTGAGTCGGTATCGGAAATGCTTTATACGTATTACCACGACAAGAATAAGGCTGATGTCATGCGGGCAAAGTCGGCGGATTTAAAGAAACATATCCAGACGATTCTGGAACGTGATTACAAGAAACTGGATTTACAGAAAAAACAGCAGAATGATGCGGAAAAACTTGATAAATACAGGACTTACGGGGAACTCCTGACGGCTTATGCCTATCAGTTAAGTGATGGGGAAAAGTCCGTAAAGGTTCTGAATTATTATGATGATTCAGAGGTTTCAATCCCTCTTGATGAGAATAAAACCATCCGCGAGAATGCCGCAAGATATTATGAGAAATATAATAAATGCAAGCGTACACTCGAAGCATTGAAAGAGCAGATTACGGAAAACGAAGAAGAGATTGCATACCTGGAGAGCATCCTGACCTATATCGGAATTGCGGGAAATGAAGAGGAACTTCTTCAGATCAGGAGAGAACTTGCGGAACGCGGATTTGTAAAGAGAATCTATATGATTGTTCCGGGCAGCGGATTTGAAAAGACGGGAAGATTAAGCGGTAAAGGAAACGGCAGGACGGGAAAAGGAAACAAGCCCTCCGGAAAAGGGAATGCACATCAGGGAAAGGCACGCCCGCTTCATTATGTGACGGAGGACGGATATGATATTTATGTCGGGAAGAACAATTACCAGAACGAAACGGTAACTTTCGAAATTGCGACCGGTAACGACTGGTGGTTTCATGCAAAGGGAGTTCCGGGAGCGCATGTCGTTGTCAAATGTTCTTTTGCAAATCAGGCAACCGAGTGGGACATGCCGGATGAGATTTTTGAACTGGCCGGAGCACTCGCCGCGGTGAATTCACAAAACAGGGATATGGAGAAGGTGGAAATTGATTACCTGCGCAGGAAAAATATCAGGCGCCCGAATAATGCCGCCCCCGGATTTGTCGTGTATTATACCAATTATTCGCTGGTTGCGAAGACCGACCTTACGGGATATAATTTGAAATTGGTATGAAATAAATGATCCGTCCCTTCAGGAAGACCGGAACGGAGAGGGGGATTTGGGCGGTATTGCTTGACGGAAAGGTATTTATTGAGTAAAATATAGTGGACTATGTGTGTGCTCAACCACATATGCCCACTATTTTTTATGCAAACGCATGTAAATCGAGCGGGCTCAAATTTTTTAATATATAAAAGGGGTCAGGGATATGGTAAAAAGTATGACCGGTTTTGGCCGGTATGAGTATAGCGACGAGAAATACAAATGTTCCGTGGAAATGAAGTCCGTAAATCACAGATATCTGGACCTTTCCATCAAAATGCCGAAGAGACTTTCCTTTTTCGAGACATCCGTCAGGAATCTTTTAAAGGATTATATCAAGCGCGGCAAGGTAGACGTATTTGTAACGTTTGAGGAGCTGGAAGAACAGAATGTCAACATCCGCTATAACAAGGCGGTTGCTTCCAAATACATGGAATACTTAAATCAGATGGCGGAGGATTTCGGACTGGAAAATGATATCCGGGTATCCACGCTTTCCCGTTATCCGGAAGTGTTTGACATGGATGAGGTGGAGATTGACGAGGACGCAATCTGGCATGTGCTCGAATTAACCACGAAGAAGGCGGCCGAGAATTTTGCGGTAAGCCGTGAAAAAGAGGGCGAGAATTTAAAGGCGGATCTGATTCAGAAACTGGACGAAATGCTTGTAAACGTGGATTTTATTACGGAGCGTGCGCCCGTTATAATTGAGGAATACCGTCAGAAACTGAATGCAAAGGTTGCGGAACTTTTAGGAGATACCGCCATTGACGAGAACCGTATTCTTGCAGAGGTGACGATTTATGCGGACAAATCCTGCGTGGATGAGGAACTGGTCCGGTTAAGAAGTCACGTGAAGGCTACGAAAGATGCTTTGGAGGCAGGCGGAGAAGTCGGCAGAAAGCTTGATTTCATTGCACAGGAAATGAATCGTGAAGCCAATACCACGCTTTCAAAGACGACCGATCTGGAAATTGCAAATGCCGCAATTGATTTAAAGACGAGCATCGAAAAAGTAAGAGAGCAGATTCAGAATCTGGAATAGAGCAGGGATTATATGGCACAATTTGTTCATATCGGATACGGAAATATGGTAAATGCGGACCGCGTGGATGCGATTGTAAGTCCGGATGCGGCTCCGATTAAAAGACTCGTGCAGAGTGCCAAGGAAGACGGACTTGCAGTGGATGCAACACAGGGGAGAAAGACCAAGGCAGTGCTTGTAATGTCCGACGGACAGGTTATTCTTTCGGCACTTCTTCCCGAAACCATAGCATCGAGAACCGAATAGACGAATCAGTAAATCTTGAAACGAAAAATCTGAAGATTTTTCAGAATCGGAAAGGAAATGGAATGACCGGTCAGGGGGCATTAATTGTAATATCCGGCTTTTCGGGAGCCGGTAAAGGAACATTGGTGGAAAAACTGATTGCGGACAGTGACCGTTTTTCGCTCAGTATTTCGATGACAACCCGTTCTCCCAGAGAAGGGGAGACAAACGGAAAGGAATACTTCTTTGTAACAAAGGAAGAATTCCAGAAAAAAATCGAAGAAGACGGATTTCTTGAATATGCGGGATATGTCGGAAATTATTACGGAACCCCGAAAGCATATGTGGAAGGGGAAATTGCAAAAGGACATGATGTGATTCTGGAAATCGAGGTTCAGGGTGCCCTGCAGATTAAGGATAAGTATCCGAATGCGATTCTGATGTTTGTAACACCTCCTTCCGTGGAAGAATTAAAGAAACGATTAATCGGAAGAGGAACAGAAAATCTTGAAAGCATTAACAAGAGACTTTTGCGTGCGAAGGAAGAATCCATTCTGATGCACAAATATGACTATATTGTCGTAAACGATGATATCGAAGATTGCAAAAAAAGTGTAATCAGCTTTATCGATGCGGCAAAGAGCACTCCGGAGCGCTGCAGCGGTTTTATCAAGAAATTGCAGAACGAACTGGAAGAATTATGACAGATTACCGCATATTGCGGAATCAAATAGATTTTATTGATTTTATCGGAAGAGTAAAACTCTTCGAAAGGAGTATTTATTATGATGTTACATCCTTCTTATTCAGACTTGATGGCTGTTGTAAACAGTGAAGTAGAGCCGGGTGAAACCCCGATTGTAAACAGCCGTTATTCCATCGTTATGGCGACCTCCAAAAGAGCACGCCAGATTATCGACGGTGCGGAACCGCTTGTAAAGGCAGGAAGCAAGAAGCCCCTTTCCGTAGCGGTAGAAGAGTTACAGGAATCCCAGATTAAAATCGTGGGTGACGACGAAGAGTAAAACTATCGGATTATCCGGTATAAAGCAGGGGATCAGGCATTTTAAATGAAAGTTTTTTTTGCATCGTTAGGCTGTGATAAAAATTTGGTCGATTCCGAAGTCATGCTGTCTATGCTTTCCAAAGAAGGCTATGAGATTACGGATGACGAAACGGATGCTTCGGTTGCGGTTGTGAATACCTGCAGTTTTATTTTGGACGCGAAACAGGAAAGCGTTAATACGATTCTGGAACTGTCCGATTTAAAAGAAGAAGGAAAACTGAAAGTCCTGATTGTCTGCGGATGCCTTGCCGAACGGTATGCGGACGAACTGATGAATGAGATTCCGGCGATTGACGCGGTTTTGGGAACCATGGCGATTCCGGAAATCATCGAAACGGTGCGCCGTACCCTTAAGGGAGAAAAGGTTCGCATTTTTCCGTCCGTTGACAGGGAACTTCCGGAGTTTGCGGGAAGAACGGTCACGACCGGCGGCCATTATGCATATTTAAAAATCGCCGAAGGGTGTGACAAGCATTGCACCTACTGTGCGATTCCGTCCATGAGAGGAAAATACCGTTCTTACCCGATGGAACACCTGATGAAGGAAGCGGAATTCCTCGTGTCCGAGGTCGGCGCAAAGGAACTGATTCTTGTTGCACAGGAGACGACTCTTTACGGAGTTGATTTATACGGGAAAAAGATGCTTCCCGAACTGCTTCGGAATCTGGCAGGGATTGAGGAATTAAAGTGGATTCGCATTCTTTACTGTTATCCGGAAGAAATTACGGACGAACTGATTGACGTTATGGCTTCGGAACCGAAAGTGCTGCATTATCTGGATGTTCCGGTTCAGCATGCTTCCGATTCCGTTTTAAAGCGTATGGGAAGAAGGACTTCGCATGCGGAACTGAAAGAAAAGATCAATATGATGCGAACCCGGATTCCGGATATCTGTCTCAGGACCACCTTAATCTCGGGATTCCCGGGAGAAACAGAGGAAGATTTTGAAATTTTAAAAGAATTTGTCAGAGAAATGCGGTTTGACAGACTCGGTGTTTTTGCTTATTCCAAAGAAGAAGGAACACCGGCTGCGGAAATGCCGGAGCAGATTCCGGAAGACGTAAAAGAGTCAAGAAGGGACGAACTGATGCTTCTTCAGCAGGAAATCGCATTTGAAAAGGCAGAAGAGAGAATCGGAGAAGTAATGGAGATTCTCGTGGAAGGCAGTATTCCCGAAGACGATGTTTTTGTCGGACGTTCCTTTCTGGATGCACCCGAAGTGGACGGATTTGTATTTTTTGAAAGTGATTCGGAACTTGTCAGCGGGGAACTCGTAAAGGTCCGGATTACGGACTGCAATGAATATGATTTAATTGGAGAAATGTTGGATGAATTTACCGAATAAACTGACACTGGCAAGAATTGTGATGGTTCCGGTTTTTCTGTTTTTTTTACTGAACACAAAGGAGTTTTTGCCGTTTTATATTCCGGCGATTGAGCCTTACTGCAAATGGATTGCGCTGGCGATTTTTATTATTGCCGCAATTACGGATGCTTTGGACGGTAAAATCGCAAGAAAATACAATCTTGTTACCAATTTCGGAAAATTTATGGATCCCCTCGCGGATAAACTTCTGGTTAATCTTGCGTTAATCGGACTGATGGCACTCGGAAAAGTCAATATCTGGCTGGTCATGATTATTATTGCCAGGGATTTTATTATCAGCGGATTCCGTCTGGTTGCAGCGGAAAAAGGAAGTGTTATTGCCGCAAGCATCTGGGGAAAAGTCAAAACGGCGGCACAGATGGTTATGGTATGCTTTTTAATCATGGACATTGCCCATATCCGGATTGTAGGAATTGTTCTGCAGTGGCTGGTATGTCTTCTTACCGTTTTCTCGCTGATTGATTATCTTGTAAAAAACAGAGGCGTTTTAAAGGAAGTCGACTGAGCGCTTAAATAACAGCGAATTAATAATAGTTAAAAAAGTAAAATAATTAAAACAGTAAAATAATTAAAACAGTTAAAATATTGTAATGGCATTAATGTAACGATAGTTATGTTTTAACAGACCGATATTTTGTTTTATTTAAGGAGAAGCTCTATGAATGCGGAATTTATTTTTGTCGGAACGGAAATTCTTCTTGGTAACATTTTGAATACGAATGCGCAGTTTCTGTCCGAACAGTGTGCGGCAATCGGGATTTCCTGCTACTATCAGACGGTGGTGGGAGATAACCGGGAAAGATTAAAAGATGCTTTCCTCACCGCATGGAACCGTTCGGACTGTGTTTTTTTATCGGGTGGTCTCGGACCTACAGAGGACGATCTGACAAAGGAAACCGTAGCGGAGGCGCTGGAACTGCCGCTGGAGACAGACAAAAAAGCACTTGCGTCCATCCGGGAATTCTTTGCGAGACGCGGATACGAAATGCCGAAAATAAATGAAAAACAGGCACTGGTTCCGAAGGGGAGTATTGTTTTATATAACGAAAACGGAACCGCACCGGGTGTGATTATCGAGAAGGATTCCAAAATTGCGGTTTTGCTTCCCGGTCCGGGAAACGAGTTCTGTCCGATGTATTTAAATTCCGTGAAACCGTATCTGGAAAACAAAAGCGGATGTGTCATCGTTTCGAAAACCGTGAAAATGTGCGGAATCGGAGAGAGTTCCATTGACGAGAAAATTCGCGACCTGACCGAAAACGGCGGCAATCCGACGGTTGCGCCTTATGCAAAAACCGGTGAGGTGCATGTACGAGTTACCGCCAAAGCCGAGAATGAAAAGGAAGCGAATAAACTAATCAAGCCGGTGGTTCGTGAAATGAAAAACCGTTTCGGTGATTATATCTATACTACGGATGAAGAGACTACGCTTGAAAAAGCGGTTGTCGAACTGTTACTTGCAAACCATCTGACGGTTTCCACCGTGGAATCCTGTACCGGCGGACTTGTTGCGGGGCGCCTTATTAATGTTCCCGGTGTATCGGAGGTTTTAAAGCTTTCTTATGTGACATATTCCAATAAGGCAAAGCGAAAACTGCTCGGAATTAAAAAGGGCATTCTTCAAAAATATACGGCGGTCAGTCCGCAGGTATGTGAAGAAATGCTGAAAGGGGCATCTTTGATTAACAAGGCGGATGTAGTGGTTTCGGTAACGGGCCTTGCCGGTCCCGATGGCGGAACGGAGGAAACTCCGGTCGGTACGGTCTATATCGGATGCTCAGTAAAAGGGAAAATTACGGTTAAAAAATATATTTTTTCAGGAAATCGTGCAAAAATCCGCGAAAGTGCCGTGGCTCATGCGTTAATATTATTGAGACGATGTGTACTGGAATATTTCAGTGAGGTTACTTTCGGTCAGGAAGGATAGACCGGGCACGGAAAAACTGTTTTTCCGGCAAATGTTTTTTGCAGGCAGGGAATCCTGCCGTGGAAAAGAGGGGATGAAAAGTGGATTATAATCAGGAAACAAAATTTATATTCTGCCCGAGATGCGGCGGTATTATGCAGCCTCCGGTCTGCAATATCTGCGGATACGATTTAAGGCCTTCACAGGAAGAATTAAACGCCCGCGCGGGAATGCAGCAAAATGCCGGACCGGGAATACCGGGACCGGATCTTACAAATCCGGAAGCGGCGGGACAAAAGATGCCGGGTGGACAAAATGCACAGAATATGCAGAATCCGGGAGTGCAGAATCCAAACGGACAAAATCTCCCGCCAGTCGGTGCGAATGTACAGACCCCGAAAAAGAAAAAGAAAATCTGGATTCCGATTGCAATTGCGGGAACCGTGATTTTAATTCTGACGTTGCTCTGCGGACCTTTCGTATCCACACTGGGAGTTTTCAGAAATTATATCAATACCAGAAAGACAGCGCAGACGAATCCGCCGTCTTCATCCGCAAAACCGAAGCCGTCCCAGCCCAAGTCTGAAGAGGAATCGGAGCTTCCGGAGAATACGGATTATGTCATGCGGCATTTCGGCAGATTTGACCATCAGGGACTTGATACGGATTTTTACGTGAATATGGCGGACTGCACGTATACGAGTTCTTCGGGCGTATTCGATCCGTACCTGAATCAGTCCGGGTATGTGGAGACATGGCTCGGATCGGGAGTATTTGATTCCACGCACAGGAATTATACCGTTGACGAAATGGGACCGGATTATTACGAACCGTTCTGCGATTCGATTGATGAAGTCAGTTATTCGGAACAGTATCAGGTTTCCAGAAAGTATTTTTACTATGACGACCTGATGGGAAATTACCGCATTCAGGCAAGCATCGCCTATCCGGAACTTTCGGGTAACATTCCGAATCTGGATGCGTTAAATCAGGAAATTTACGAACGCTGTGCATCGGATTATCTGAATTATTTAAACGGTTCTTCGCCTTATTCACAGTATGTATTTGAGAAAATCCGTTTTATTGCGGATTCCTATATTACGTATAATGACGGAAAGAAGATGAGCATCCTTCTTGACTGTGCCGTTCATACGGATGATTACTGGAACAGCCTGGATTCCTATATTTATGCAATCAATGTCGATCTGGAAAAGGGAAAGATTATTGAAAATGACCAGATTATTGACATGGACGAAGACTTTGCAAAAAAATTCCGTGAAAGATGCCTGATTCAGAACGGCAGCAATTCGGCACTGGATCCGCTGACCGATAAGGAAGTACTGCAGTACTTATCCGAAAAGGAAAACAATATCATGTTCTTTACCCCGCTCGGCCTTGAAGTCGGCATGCATTATCTTGGAAAGGACGATATTTTATCCAGGGGATGGATGACCGTTACACTCAAATACGGTGAATTTGAAGACCGTCTGAAAGACGAATCCTTAAAAAATACCGGAAATGCAACCAGAATCAAATCGGATTTAAGATATGCGGATTTAGTCGGCGGATGGACTGAAATTGATCCGGAAGAGGGAGAAAAAGAAGAGAAGGAAGTCCGCAGCAAGTATCCGAATTACGACTGGAGCGAGCTGACGCTTGAAGAGGCCGTGGAAGAACATAAAAAAGCCGTGGAAGAAGCGGAAAAGCAGTCCGGAAACGATACTACGCCTTCAAATCCGGACGATCCGGAATGGATGTATGATTATGAGGAACTGGAGAAATACTTCAGTAATCCGGATTTGTATAAATCCACTTATGAAGCGGATGAGTATTTCAAATTCCGTAAGGGAGAAGCAAAAGATCAAAAAGAAGAACTGAATTCGGAGGAGAAGGAAGAAGAATCAGAATTGAGTTCAGAGGACGGTTCCGAAAAAGATTCCGAAGATAAATCGGAAAAAGATTCTGAGAAGAACTCCGAAAATGAGTCGGAGAATGACTCCGGACAAAAGGACAACTCAAAGAAGAAAGGGGGATTCATTCAATGAGAGGGAAAGAAAAATGTAAAGCATTAAAGGAAATCCGCAGGCAGATTGCATTAAATAACGAGATTGAATATGTCGTCAGTGAATGTTCCCATAAAGGAGAGTGTAAGGGAACCTGTCCGAAATGCGAAGCGGAAGTGCGTTATCTGGAAAGAGAATTGGAACTTCGAAGAAACCTTGGGAAAAAAGTGGTTCTTGCCGGAATCGGAGTAGGAGTTGCTGCATCCATGGCAGGCTGTACGAATCCGGTGCAGGATTATGTAATTGATCCGGTTGTCAGTTTTTTTGGCGGAAATATCGGTGCAGACAGGCTTGAAGGAGAAGCGACGTATGCACCGCCGGAAGTCTTGATGGGAGAGGCTGAACCGCCAATCGAAGTGGACGGCGGAATAGTCGAACCCGCATCCGAATGCGGTTCCGAAGAGATTATAGAACTTGACGGAGACGTTGAGTATATTCCGGAAGCGGGAGAAATCGTTTCGGAGGAGGAAGAAAATATTTCGGAAGAGGAAGATAATATTCCGGAAGACGGGAATTTAAATCAGGAAGAATAAGGAGTCGGAAAAATGTCAGAATCCAAATTAAAGGTTTTTGCTTTAGACAGACTCAGAATGACGACGGACGGTAGCGGAGTGACGACACTCATATGCGGTATGGGTTGTCCTCTCCGATGCCGTTTTTGTATTAATCCCGGTTCCTGGGATGGTTCGGTAAGCGGAAAAGAATATACAAAAGAAGAACTATATGAAGCGGTCAAAGCAGACAGCCTTTATTTCCTGACGACGGGAGGCGGGTTGATGTTCGGCGGAGGAGAGCCTCTTCTGCAAAGTGAATTCCTGAAAGAATTCATGGAACAGTACAGTTCGTCAGGCTGGAATTTTTATCTGGAAAGTTCCTTAAATGTTCCGAGAAAGAATCTGGAAGACGTAATCCCTTATATCGAAGAATACCTGATTGATACGAAGGATATGAATCCCGACAGGTATCATGCGTATACGGACGGAGATTATCAGAGGTTTCTCAATAATCTTTTGTTTTTAAAGGACAGGGTCGGACAGGAAAAAATCGTTGTCAGGATTCCCAAGATTCCTTTCCTGCATAAAAGCGGGGAAGAGGCGCGTCTGAACGGAGAAAAACTAAAGGAACTCGGGTTTACCAGGCTTGATTTTCTTACTTATCTGAATCCCGAATCGAGAAAGGATATTTCGGAGACTGCAAGGGAAAATCTCGAACTTCTGGCAAAGCGGGATAAATAGGGCATAGTTTTGAATTTTTTGTAAATTTCTTGATTATGCTCTGTTTTTTTATGGTTTCATTTGGTAAAATAGATACGTTACAGAATTAACGATTCAAACGTTTTTAAACTGTAATCCAAATACAGGTAATGTATTAAATAACTTTATAAAGGAGGATCATATGATTTACTCAACAGAAGTCAAGAATATGTGCCCCGTTACCCAGGGTGTACATCATGGCGCTGCTCCCATCCCCGAAGAGGCGAAATGGGTACAGGCAAAGAAGATTGAGGATATCTCCGGTTACACTCACGGTGTTGGCTGGTGTGCACCTCAGCAGGGAGCTTGCAAGCTTTCCTTAAACGTAAAAGACGGTATTATCCAGGAAGCATTGGTGGAAACACTCGGATGCTCCGGTATGACCCATTCCGCAGCTATGGCTGCTGAAATCCTTCCGGGACTTACCATTCTCGAAGCATTGAATACCGACCTTGTTTGCGATGCAATCAATACCGCAATGAGAGAATTATTCTTACAGATTGTTTACGGCAGAACGCAGTCCGCATTCTCCGAGGACGGACTTCAGATCGGCGCAGGTCTTGAAGATCTCGGAAAGGGAACCAGAACCATGATCGGTACCACCTACGGTACTTTGGAGAAGGGACCCCGTTATCTGGAACTTACCGATGGATATATCACCAATCTTGCACTTGATGAGAATGATGAGATTATCGGTTACAAGTATGTTAACTTTGGCAAGATGATGGACTTCATCAAGAAGGGCGACGATGCTCAGACCGCTCTTGAGAAAGCTTCCGGACAGTACGGCCGTGTTGCTGATGCAGTGAAGTTAATCGATCCGAGAAAAGAGTAAGAAAGGGAGGACAAATCATTATGGCATTATTTGAATCATATGAAAGAAGAGAGCCTCAGATTCTTGCTTGCTTAAAGGAGTACGGCATCTCTTCCATTGAAGAGTGTAAGGATATCTGCGATGCTGCAGGTATTGATGTTTATCATTTAATCGAGGGCATTCAGCCCATCTGTTTTGAAAATGCAAAATGGGCATACACCGTAGGTGCTGCCATTGCAATCAAGAAAAATTGCCGCAAGGCTGCTGACGCTGCAGCTGCAATCGGTATCGGACTTCAGGCATTCTGCATTCCCGGTTCCGTAGCTGACCGTCGTAAAGTAGGTCTCGGACATGGTAACCTTGGAAAAATGCTTCTGGAAGAAGACACCGAGTGCTTCGCATTCCTTGCAGGACATGAGTCCTTCGCAGCAGCTGAAGGTGCAATCGGTATCGCAGAGAAAGCAAACAAAGTTCGTCAGAAACCGCTTCGCGTAATCCTTAACGGTCTCGGAAAAGATGCTGCACAGATTATTTCCCGTATCAACGGATTTACCTATGTAGAAACCAAATACAATTACTTCACCGGCGAGGTTGAGGAAGTGTTTAGAAAATGCTACAGCAAAGATCCCGAGTCACCCCGTGCAAAGGTTAACTGCTATGGTGCAAACGATGTTCAGGAAGGTGTTGCAATCATGTGGAAAGAGAACGTTGATGTTTCCATTACCGGTAACTCCACCAACCCGACCAGATTCCAGCATCCCGTTGCAGGTACCTACAAGAAAGAGCGCGTAGAAGCAGGAAAGAAGTACTTCTCCGTTGCATCCGGCGGCGGTACCGGACGTACCCTTCACCCGGATAACATGGCTGCAGGTCCTGCATCCTACGGTATGACCGATACCATGGGACGTATGCATTCCGATGCACAGTTCGCAGGTTCCTCATCCGTTCCCGCTCACGTAGAAATGATGGGTCTCATCGGTGCAGGTAACAACCCGATGGTTGGTATGACCGTTTCTACTGCAGTTTCCATCGAAGAAGCTGCAAAGGCAGGAAAGTTTTAAGTAATACTTTTGAATGTGATTTTGATATAATTAAACCCGGAAGCAGGGATATCTGTTTCCGGGTTTTTTTTCGTGAAAACCGTATTTTTCAAAAATCCATAAAAATGTTCGTATTATTCGTATATATTTATGAATGCGTAAATGGTATTTCGAAAAGAATAGTATTGAAACGGCTCGCGTCGTGCCTTCGCGAACTCCGCTGACATATAAATACGTATAATATTCGGAAAAGAGGAAAAGATATGAAGAAAAAAGTGCTTCAGATGATCGGTGTTTTAACGGCGACAGTAATGATTGCGGGATGTACGAATCCGGGAAAGATACCTGCGGTTACGGGAAATCCGGACTCTGAAATACCGGTAACTTCCGGTACGTTAAGCGGAGAAAGTGTGAATCTTACGGAAGGGAGAACGGGGATTGCCGCAAGAAACGTATATCCGACCGATGAGGAGACCTCGGCTCTGTCCGGTGCAGCATTTGCGCTGTTTGAAGAAGTGATGGACGAAAAAGAAGGAGAGAATGTTCTGCTTTCTCCGGTTTCAATTGATTTTGCACTCGGTATGACGGAAAACGGTGCGGCCGGAAATACGCTTGCACAGATGGAAGAGACGGTAAACGGAGGCATCTCGGGTGAAAAACTGAATCCGATTATGAAACTTTTATCCGAACGTTTTATGAATGCCGCAGAGGTGAAATGGAACGTGGCGAATTCCGTTTGGTTTAAAAACGACGATCAGATACAGATGAAGATGAAGGACGATTTTCTCGATCAGACGGTCGGTTATTATGATGCGGATGTATATCTTTCGCCCTTTGATAACCGGACGATATCGGATATTAACAACTGGGTGAGTCTGGAAACGGACGGAATGATTACGGATGTTCTGGATTCCATTGACCCGAATACGATTATGTATCTGATCAATGCGATATCCTTTGACGGAGAGTGGGCAACAGAGTATGAAGAAGATAAAATTACGGAAGATCGTGAATTCCGTAATCTTGACGGAAGTATTTCCAAAGTAACGATGCTTGGAAGCACGGAAAGCAGGTATTTTGAAATTGCCGGAGGAGAAGGATTTATCAAACCCTATAAGGGGCTTGAGTATTCATTTGTCGGAATTCTTCCCGGCGAAGGAGAGACTCCGGAATCCCTGATTGCAAAGATGAATCAGTCGAATACGGATTTTGCAAATGCCGTAAAGAACGCGGAAAATACGGAAGTAAAAGTGCAGATGCCGGAGTTTTCCTGTGATTTTGAAACGGAATTAAGTGATACATACAAAAAAATGGGTATGACGGAACCGTTCAGTGAAACGGATGCTGATTTTTCGAGAATGCTGGAATCCACGGACGGAAGCCTTTTTGAATGCTGGATTGGCAGTATTATTCATAAAACGCATATCGACGTGGATCGAAAGGGTACCAAAGCCGCTGCGGTTACGGTTGTCGAAATGCGTTACAAAAATGCGGTTTCCTTTGATGAATCGAAAACCATTATACTGAACCGGCCGTTTGTTTATGCGATTGTTGAGAATGAGACAGGTCTTCCGGTATTTCTGGGCTGTGTGAATAATATGGAATAAATTATTATAGAATAAAATTTGTGTATTTTCACGATTTTTTGTGTTACAATATTTAATAATTCGTCGATTTGACATTTTTAAAGAGAAAGTGCAGAAAATCGTATGGAAATGGACAAAGACAGACTCTGGAAATATTATCAACTCATGGAACAGATTACGGACATGACCTGCAGACTGGAGGATTTCGACAGGGAAGAGTTCGTTAATCTGCTTTCGCAGTTTTGCGAGTTGTTCCGTATTGCCAAAGGTGTTACGGAATTCTATACGAATCGTCGAAACGAGGCGGAAAAAAAGGGCGAAATTCTTGTTGATTTCGATAACGGCAGGGGTGAAATCCCGGTTATTTACAGAAGAGTCAGCCCTCCGTCCGGAGTGGTTATAATCGGTACGCTTTATATGGCAAAGGATGACGAACCGCTTTCCGATGAGGAAAAAGAGAAAGTCGATATGGTTTACCGGCTTTTAATGAGCTTTATCGCGAGAAACCGGCTTCAGAGAACGGTTTTGCAGTTTGCGTTTACGGATGAAGACGGATTTGCAAATCGTCGTTCCATGATGAATTTTATAGATGAAAAAATAGTCAAAGGCGAACAGTACGGAAATATTGCAGCATGCATTAACCTGAAGAATTTCAACGCAATCAACCAGGAAGTCGGCAGAAAAAAAGGCGACTATATTTTAAGAAGTGTTTACGAGTATTTGAAAAACGAAATCGGAGAAGACGGTCACATCAGCCGTCTCGGCGGCGATAATTTTATTCTGTTTTTCCGGAATGAATTAAGGGATAAGATTCTGGAAAGCTTTTCGGGAATTCCCGTTGAATATGATCCGGTGGAACATAAAAAAATAATTGTCTCCGCAAGGGCCGGAGTATTTGTCGTTACAAAAGAAACCGAACTTACCGTTCCCGGTCAGATAATGGAGCGGATTTATCCTGCGGTTCAGATTGCAAGACAGAGCGGACAGGATATTGTATTTTATGACGGAAAAATAATTGAAATGCGGGAACATGTTGCAAAGGTCCGGAAGGATTTTGCACGGGGATTGGAAAAGAAGGAAATAGTGGCATTTTATCAGCCGAAGGTAGATGTCAATACCGGAAAGATTGTCGGTGCGGAGGCTCTTTGCAGATGGTTCCGAAACGGTCAGACGGTGATGCCGATGGAATTCATTCCGATTCTGGAAAGAAGCATGGATATCTGCAGGCTTGATTTTTTCATGTTTGAGACGGTATGTGCGGATATCAGAAGATGGCTGGATGAAGGAAGAACGGTTCCGCGTATTTCCGTGAATTTTTCCAGAAAACACCTGAATAATCCGGATTTGCTCGGCCGTATCCTGGAGATTATAAACCGTTATGAAATCAGGCGAAAATATCTTGAAATTGAGCTGACCGAGACAACCACGGATGTGGAATTCAATCAGTTAAACCGTATTGTAACGGGACTTCACAGGGAAGGAATCAGTGCTTCCGTGGATGATTTCGGAAACGGCTATTCGTCTCTTAACTTAATCCGTTCGATTCCCTGGGATGTCATAAAGATTGACCGTTCGCTTCTTCCGACGGATTCCGACAACGAGGAGGGAATCACAAACCGGATGTATAGTCACGTTGTTTCCATGGCGACGGATATCGGCTTAAAATGTATAACGGAGGGCGTGGAGACTAAAAGACAGGTTGATATTTTAAGAAAAAATAACTGCCCGGTTGCACAGGGATTCTATTTTGACAAACCTCTCCCTGCGGAGACGTTTGAAAAACTTCTGGAGGGAACGCCGTATCGGGATAAAATATAAACCTACGCTGTTGATTACCGGTTAACCCCCGGTTTGGATGAGCTTAAAATGACAGGGATTTTTCACCCTGTCATTTTTTTCGGTTTTTTTCAAAAAATCCATAAAAGGAGAGCAGCTTTTTCGTATCTTTTATATCGAATGAATATTTATTATGAAATGTAATCTGACAGAGGAGAGGAATTTTGAATGAAAAAGAAATTATTACAGGTAATCGGTTTATTCAGTGCAATTTTAGTGCTTTCGGGATGCAGTAACGCAAACAAAAATCCGGGACCTTTTCCGGTTCCTGTTTCGGAAAATCCTGCGGTTTCCGAATCCGGTGAAACGATTCCGGGGGAGACCGTTAATCTGACCGAAGGACGGACACCGAAGGAAATTGAATCGGGAGATGTTTCTCCGGAACAATTCAGTGCATTATCCGATGCGTCCGTGAAACTTTTGTATCAGACCATGCAGGACGAAGAAGATCCGAATAAGAATATTCTGATTTCTCCGCTGTCAGTCCAGACTGCGCTCGGAATGGCAGAACTCGGTGCAGAGGGAGATACGCTGAAACAGATGGAAAAAATTGTAAACGGTAATTTGTCCCGGGAGGAACTTGCCCTTCTGGTAAACAGTCTGGCAAAAACCATGCAGAATGCTCCGGATGTGGAGTGGAATGTGGCAAATTCCTTATGGTTTCGGGATGACGGAATTATCGTACCGAAAGAAGAATATCTGAATGATGTCGTATCGCATTATCATTCGGATGTTTTTAAGGCTCCGTTTGACAATCGGACGTTAAAGGATATTAACGGATGGGTTGATACCGAGACGAAACATATGATTCCGGAAATCATCTCCGAGATTCCGGAGGAAGCATATATGTATTTAATTAACGCCGTTGCCTTTGAAGCGGAATGGCAGGAACCCTATGAAGATGATCAGGTTCAGGAAGGACGTTATTTTACAAATCTTGACGGAAGCGAAACGGAAACGACCATGCTTGCTTCAAAGGAGTACGGATATTTTACACTGGAAGGCGGGAAGGGATTCTTGAAACCTTATAAGGGCGGGGAATATTCTTTTGTCGGAATTTTACCGGAAGAGGGACAGTCCCCGGAGGAGTATCTGAAGAAGATTTCTTCTTCCGGTGCGGATTTTTCAAAAGCGGTAAGAGAAGCGGAGGATGAAGAGGTAAATGTATTGATTCCGGAATTTACGCAGGATTATAATAAAGAGCTTTCTGAAATTTTTAAGGAAATGGAAATGGAGCAGCCGTTCAATCCGGAACAGGCGGAATTTTATCAAATGATGGAACCCGTCAATCAAAGTCCCTATCAGGTCTGGATCGGAAAAATCCTGCATAAAACGCATATCGAAGTGGATCGGAAAGGAACTAAAGCCGCTGCGGTAACGGCAGTTCAGATGGAGTTGTGTACCGCCGTTATGCCGGTAGAGGAAGTAAAGACAGTCCGTCTTGACAGACCTTTTGTATACGCGGTTGTTGATAATGCGACAGGCTATCCGGTATTTTTTGGTGTACAGAATTCCATGCAGTAGATTTTACGTCAGGGGATTATTAACCGGAATTCCGTTTATAAATCAGGGCAGGTGGTTCTGTCCTGATTTTTTTCTTGCATATTTGTACGAAAACTTATAAAATAAATTCAGTCGATTTCTTCGACCGGACATATGCCGGCAAATCTGTACGGCATTCTGTAATTCAGGCGGCATTTCGCCGAAAGAAATTTCCGATTTTTATTACAAAAAGACGGGAGGTGGTGCCTTTGAGGGATGTTTATGGGACTCAAAGAAGCGCATAATCAGAATTGTTCGCGGCGAAAGATAAATATTCCGCGGAAAATTTGGAAATTAAAGAAAAATTGTTGACAAATACGAACATTTGTTTTATTGTTAAAAACAGAACAAATGTTCAAACAAGAAGGAGATTATATCATTATGGAAAGAGAAGAAAAATTAAAAGCATTGGACGCTGCACTTTCGCAGATTGAAAGACAATTCGGAAAGGGCGCGGTTATGAAATTAGGGGATCCGGCCTCTACCATGAATGTGGAAACGATTCCCACAGGTTCTTTAAGTTTGGACATTGCGCTTGGCCTCGGCGGTATTCCGAAAGGAAGAATCGTTGAAATCTTCGGACCGGAATCTTCCGGAAAGACGACCGTTACGCTTCATATGATTGCTGAAGTTCAGAAACGCGGAGGTATCGCAGGATTTATCGATGCTGAGCATGCACTGGATCCCGCGTATGCGAAGGCAATCGGAGTGGATGTTGATAATATGTATATTTCACAGCCGGATAACGGGGAACAGGCTCTTGAGATTACCGAGACCATGGTTCGTTCCGGTGCAATTGATATCGTTGTTGTGGACTCTGTTGCGGCACTTGTTCCGAAAGCAGAGCTGGAAGGTGATATGGGAGATTCCCATGTGGGCCTTCAGGCAAGACTTATGTCCCAGGCTTTGAGAAAACTGACCGGAGCCATCGGAAGAAGCAACTGTACGGTTGTGTTTATTAACCAGCTTCGTGAAAAGGTCGGCGTGTTCTATGGCAATCCTCAGGTAACGACCGGTGGTAACGCACTTAAATTCTACAGTTCCGTACGTATGGAAATCCGTCGTGTGGAACAGTTGAAAGCAGGCGGAGACATTATCGGTAACAGAACCCGCGCCAAGATTGTAAAGAACAAGATTGCGCCTCCGTTTAAAGAAGCGGAATTTGATATTATGTTCGGTGAGGGAATATCTTTCGAGGGTGATGTGCTTGATCTGGCTGCCGAAATCGGTGTTATTCAGAAGAGCGGAGCATGGTATGCATATGAGGGAAATAAGATCGGTCAGGGAAGAGATAATGCAAAGACGTTCTTAAAAGAGAATCCGGATATCTGCAGACTCGTAGAGCAGAAGGTCAGAGAGCATTACGGACTTCTGGGAACCGCTTCGGAAACCGATGACAAGGCGGATGCCCCAGCAGAGAAGAAAAGTACCAGAAAGAAAGGTTCCATTGCAGATGCTGCCGAAGTGGACTGATTGAAACGGCAGGGCAATTATGAGATTCAATAATGACAGTAACGGAAATAAAAGCGAAAAATAAAAGTAAATTCTTTGTCTGCCTTGATCATGAAGTCGCCTTTGTTTTATACAAGGGCGACTTCAATAAATATCATCTGGTTGAGGGAGAGACGGTTAATCCTGAAGAGTACGAGGAAATAATGACAGAGGTTCTTCCGAAAAGGGCAATGAACCGGTCTTATAAACTTTTGCTGTTCAGAGATTATACCGTGAAACAATTGCAGGATAAATTATCGGGGGACGGATATCCGCGGGAAATCATCGAATCAACCGTTGAAAAGCTAAAAGAAGAAAAGTTTCTTGATGATGAACGATTTACCGAGAATTATATATTCTGGAAATCTCAGACGAAAAGCCGTAAAAGAATGATGATGGACTTAAACAGAAAAGGTATTGATTACGGTACGGCCTCAGATGCATATGACGATTTGCTTGAAAAGAACGATATTGACAATGAGGAGACAATTATTCGGAAATTCCTTGATAAAAAGGGCTTTTCCGCAGATTCCGCTTCTTATGAAGAAAAGCAGAAAATGTCACAAACGCTTCTTCGAAAAGGCTTTTCTTATGAAAGCATACACCATATCTTGGGGTATCATCCTTTTTCTTGACATAATTATGCACATTGTATAAAATAATAATGTTGTAGTATAGATAATTGGGGCAATTTTTGTTTTGCCCGATTAATACTTGTTCTATGAAAATTAAATAAGGAGGTGCTCCTGCAATGGGATCTATGTTTGGCTCAGCCTTTTTAGGTACGCTGATCGTTATCCTGGTTACGGCAGTCATTTCCGCAGCAGTTTCAATCCTGTTGACGTTTATCCTTACGAAAAAGAAAATCGAGAAGGATAATCAGAAAACCATCGGCAGTGCAGAAGTGAAAGCCAGAGAAATCCTGGATGAGGCTTTGAAAAATGCCGAGGAGAAAAAGAGAGAGGGACTGCTTGAAGTCAAAGAAGAATCGATTAAAGCAAAGAATGAACTGGATCGAGAAATCAAAGACAGAAGAGCGGAAATTCAGCGCTCCGAAAGAAGAGTTCAGCAGAAAGAAGAAAGTCTTGAAAAGAAGCTGGATGCTCTGGAGAAGCGAGAAACGTCACTGGCGGCAAAGGAAGAAGATTTAGCCAAGAAAAAAGAGGTAATTTCGAAGTTAAACGAGCAAAGACTGCAGGAACTGGAAAGAATTTCCGGATTAACCTCTGAACAGGCAAAAGATTATCTGTTAAAAATTGTTGAAGACGATGTGAAACATGAAACTGCCGTTCTCATTAAAGAAATGGAGAACAAGGCAAAGGAAGAAGCGGATAAGAAAGCAAAGGAATATGTTATCGGCGCAATTCAGAAATGTGCTGCCGATCATGTTTCGGAAGCGTCCATATCCGTGGTACAGCTTCCCGGTGATGAGATGAAGGGACGTATTATCGGTCGAGAGGGCAGAAATATCAAAACTCTCGAGACTATGACGGGTGTTGAGTTAATCATTGACGATACTCCTGAAGCCGTCGTTTTGTCCGGCTTTGATCCGATTCGAAGAGAAGTTGCAAGAATTGCGCTGGAACGTCTTATCGTAGACGGCAGAATCCATCCTGCAAGGATTGAGGAAGCTGTTGAAAAGGCTAAAAAAGAAGTGGAAACCGTCATGAAAGAAGAGGGTGAAGCTGCTTGCCTTGATGTAGGCGTTCACGGAATCCATCCCGAACTGGTTCGTCTGCTTGGTAAGATGAAATACAGAACCAGTTACGGACAGAATATGTTAAAGCACTCTGTGGAAGTTGCACAGCTTTGCGGACTGCTTGCGGCAGAAATGGGATTGGATGTTCGTATCGCAAAACGTGCGGGACTCCTTCATGATATCGGTAAATCCGTCGATCATGAAATGGAAGGTTCTCATGTTCAACTCGGAACGGAACTTTGCAGAAAATACAAAGAATCCGCAACCGTAATCAATGCGGTTGAAGCACATCACGGAGATGTGGAACCGACTTCTCTGATTGCTTGTATCGTTCAGGCTGCAGATGCCATTTCCGCAGCGAGACCGGGTGCAAGAAGAGAAACACTGGAAACATATACAACACGTCTAAAACAATTAGAAGATATCGCCAATGGTTACAAGGGCGTTGACAAATCATTTGCTATTCAGGCAGGTCGTGAAATTCGAGTAATGGTAGTTCCTGAGCAGATCACGGACGATGATATGGTGCTTTTGGCACGTGATATTTCCAAACAGATTGAAGCAGAACTGGAATATCCCGGACAGATCAAAGTCAGCGTGATTCGTGAATCCAGAGTAGTGGATTACGCAAAGTAATTTTTACCGGTGGCGGATTTCCGTCACCGGCCATTTTTTATTATTTACTATATTGTTATTTAAAAGAAAGGGTATGGATATGAAACCGTTTGAACGACTTGACAGAAAACTTATAGCCCACGGTCATATTTTTGATTATTATGAAGATACGCTTTTTATTCCGAACGGAAATATAGCGAAATGGGACCTGATTTTGAAGAAAAGTGCAGCTGCAGTTGTCCCTGTTTTGCCTGACGGAAGAATTATCATGGTTCGCCAATACCGGAATTCCGTGGACCGCGAAACGCTTGAAATTCCTGCGGGCGCAATGAATACGGAAACGGAAGATCCGTATGAATGCGCCAAAAGAGAGTTGAAGGAAGAAACGGGATATGATTTTTACGATATGGAATTTCTGATCAGGACAAGTACGGCTGTTGCATTTTGCAATGAGGTCATACCGGTCTATGTGGCTTTTTTGAATCCTGACAGAGGCAAGCAGAATCTGGATGAGGATGAGTTCATTAAAGTGGAAACGTATCACCTTGATGAGCTGTGTGAGATGATTTATTCCGGTACGCTTACGGATGCGAAAACGGTAGCAGCGATACTTGCGTATAAGAACAAATATGTGACTAACCGAGTCAATAGCTAACCGGGTTTTGCGGCAGAGAAGGAATGATATTTGGTTGTCATAATGAAGTGAATTTTTTAATAATTATGTAAAGAATTCTGTCGACATAAAATCCTTTTTAAGGAAATTATGCAAACGAAAATCTATATCTAGTGTTTTAAAAACGCAAAAAACGACATCTTGTTAAAGTGTTGATTTTACTGAAAAAAATGCAATAAAAATGAAATAATTCGTTGATTTTATAAGGAATTCTGCTTATAATGATACTTGCATGGTCAACGATTTACATAATACTTTGACCAGAAGGTTTAAAAATATAGACAAGGATAGTCTGCGGATGGAGCAACAAATCGATGCATTGATTGAATTCATGCATGAGAAGAAGAATACATCTAAAAATACTGAGTTATCATACAGACGTGACTTAAAAAAACTTGCCGATTTTTTACAGAAGGATTTGGGGAAAAATTCTTTCAGTGAGGTTACAAAGGAAGATCTGGAGCAGTATATTGCTCATATGTTTGAATTAAATGCTGCACCGACTTCCGTTTCTCGCAGTATTGCTTCCGCGAAAGCATTATTTTCTTATCTTCTTGAAACGGGTGAAGTGAAGGAAGATATCGCGGCAAATCTGAAATCTCCGAAAATAGAGAAAAAAGAACCGGCCATTCTTTCCAAGAAAGACGTTATGAAACTGTTGGAACAGCCTTCCGGTAATTCGCCCAAACAGATTCGCGACAAGGCGATGCTGGAACTTTTGTATGCGACGGGAATCCGTGTTTCCGAATTGATTAATTTGAAAACAACCGATTTGAATCTTTCCATGAGTTTCATTGTGTGTCACGACACTCATAAAGAAAGAATCATTCCGTTCGGAACCAAAGCAAAAGAGGCACTGATGGCATATCTTTCAGGTGCGCGGGAAGCGATGCTGGAAGACAAAAATTCCGAAATTCTTTTTGCAAATTGTTCCGGAGAGGCAATGAGCCGTCAGGGATTCTGGAAGATTATCAAGTATTATGCAAAGAAAGCAGGTATCGAGGAAGATATTACCCCTCATACGTTAAGACATTCTTTTGCAGCACACCTTGTGGAAAACGGAGCGGATTTAAAGAGTGTTCAGGAAATGCTCGGGCATTCCGATATTTCCACGACACAGGTTTATTTAAATATGACGCAGAACCGTCTTCGGGAAGTTTATAATAAGACACACCCGAGAAGCTGATGCGGAAAATTGTTGTAAAAAATGAGCAGGATGGATGTCCTGCTCTTATTTTTTGCGCTGTTTCTTTTTTGCTCCTTTTGCATCCGGTAAATCCTGCACCCGGTAAAGCCGGGAACAGTCATTTTAGAGAGTTCTTTTGCGGTTATAAGTCGTGAAAACTTACTTTCCGGCCTTCAAAGGTGCAGTAATGACGAAATCCGGATTCCAAAAGAATCCGCCCGGCAACGTCGAAACCGGCGCCGACACGGTCCGGCGTATGTGCATCGGCCCCGACCGTAATGATTTCGCCGCCCAGTTCTTTATAAAAACGAACAGCCTCCGGGCACGGATTGGTCTGAGAAATTCTTTGTTTCAAACCGGAGGTGTTAATTTCGATTCCTTTTCCGTTTGAGATAATAATCTTGTATATTGCTTCAAAAATGTCCTGAAAATCTTTAAAGCGATAAGTATATTCGGATTCACGTTCCTTTGGAATATAGCGGACGATATAGTCCATATGTCCGTAAACGTCATAATTGCTGTATCCCGAAACATTCGTAAGAATTTCTTCGAAATAGTCCCGAATGCCTTCTTTTACGGAAATACCGTCATAGTAGGAAGGGTAGTAGGGATCCTTTTTTTTGCAGACGTGGGAGGAAGCAATAATAAAATCAAACGGATAGGCGGCTGCAAGTCTTCCGCTTTCCTCCAAAGTGTGTGGCTGGATGCCGAGCTCGATTCCGAACCCGATTTTGATCCGGTCACGGTATTCGTTTTGAAGTTTCAGGTATCCGTTCCGGTATTCCTCTGTGTTTAACTCAAACATTCCCGTTTCCTCGGGAATCAGGTAACAGTAATCATAGTCGTTGTGTTCCGTGAAACATATATGACGGAGTCCTGCACTGACGGATGCCTTAATCATTTCCTCCATGGGAGCTTTGCAGTCTCCGGAGAAAGAAGAGTGCATATGAAAATCGGAGTGTATCATAGAAGTGCCTTTCCATGCGGGTCTGACCGCATTCTGAATAAAAATAAATGCCGAAGAAACCGGCCGGCAGAGCGTGAAACAATTTCGCGGCAATTTTTATCCATTATAATCGGATTCGAAAAAATAGACAACTTGAAAACAGGAACTAAACTTTTTATGAATTCTGAAAATCATCTTGAATTTCTGCCGTGATTTGGGTAAAATGAATGTGCTGACAAAATTTTGACAATCACGTTGGATTGTCAGCCGTTAAATACAATTTCAGGAGGATTTACAAATGGCAGTAAAAGTAGCAATTAATGGTTTTGGCCGTATCGGACGTCTTGCTTTCAGACAGATGTTCGGTGCAGAAGGTTATGATGTAGTAGCAATCAACGATTTAACATCCCCTAAGATGTTAGCACACCTTTTGAAGTATGATTCTTCTCAGGGTAAATACGCTAAGGCAGATACCGTATCTGCAGGCGAAGATTCCATCACTGTTGACGGAAAGACTCTTAAGATTTACAAAGAGCCCGATGCAAACAACTGCCCTTGGGGTGAGCTTGGAGTAGACGTAGTTCTTGAGTGCTCCGGTTTCTATACCTCTAAGGAAAAAGCACAGGCACACATCAATGCCGGTGCAAAGAAGGTTGTTATTTCCGCTCCTGCAGGAAAAGATCTTCCTACCATCGTTTACAACGTAAACCACACAACTTTAACCAAGGATGATACCATCATCTCCGCAGCAAGCTGCACCACAAACTGCTTAGCTCCCATGGCTAAGGCTCTTAACGATCTTGCAGGCATCAAGTCCGGTATCATGAGCACCATTCATGCATACACCGGTGACCAGATGATCCTTGACGGACCTCAGAGAAAGGGTGATTTAAGAAGATCCCGTGCAGGCGCTATCAACATCGTTCCCAACAGCACAGGTGCTGCAAAGGCAATCGGTCTTGTTATCCCTGAACTCAATGGTAAGTTAATCGGTTCCGCACAGCGTGTTCCGACCCCTACCGGATCCACCACAATCCTTGTAGCAACCGTTGAGAAGAGCGTAACCAAGGAAGAAATCAACGCAGCTATGAAAGCAGCAGCTAACGAGTCCTTCGGATACAACGAGGATGAAATCGTTTCTTCCGATATCGTAGGAATGACCTATGGTTCCTTATTCGATGCTACCCAGACTATGGTTGGCGAAGATAACCTTGTACAGGTTGTTTCCTGGTACGATAACGAGAACTCCTATACCAGCCAGATGGTTAGAACCATTAAGTATTTCGCAGAATTACAGTAATTAATCATTACACGAATCTGCAAGTCAGCATGAAATCATGGGCATAAGCCCGAAGAAAAAGCACCGGTCGAGGATATTCGGCCGGGCTTTTTTGTTTGAATGACACAGGTCTTTTTTATTCATATAAATATCTTTCTTACTTTTTCTGCCTTTGTTGAAATGATGCACTGTTTTGATATAATAAAAAGGTACAGGGGGGAATTATAATGAACGGTATGAATAAAAGGAAAAATATAGCCATTCTTCTGGGAGACATCAGGGATGTATACAGCAACGCGGTAGCGAAAGGTGCGATGAAAGCCGCAAAGGAGTCCGACTGTAATCTTCTGATTGTACCCGGGAGATATTACCGGGCAAGAAAAGAACTTCTTCTGGGTGAATACGAATACCAGTACCAGAGCCTTTTTACGTATTTTACGGAGAATAATGTCGATGTCATAATTCTCTGCGAGGGTGCAATCGGAATCGTCAGTGACAGTACGGACCGGAATTCTCTGGAAATATTCAGGGAGAGAATCAAAGATATTCCTTTTATCACCATTTCAGGCGATGCACCGGGAATCCCGGATGTCCGGTATGACAATAAAAACGGTATTATCCGCGGAATCACGCATATGGTCAGATGCCAGCATTGCAGGAAAATTGCCATGGTAGGCGGTCCTGCGGATAACAGGGATACCAGGGAAAGGGTAAGTGCATACAAAGAAGCGCTTGTATCACTCGGAAAAGAAGCGGATGATGACCTGATTATTTACGGAGAATATACGGAACGAAGCGAAAGCCTGATCTACGCCTTTTTAAAGAGACATCCCGACGTGGACGGCATGGTTTTTGCCAATGACCGGATGGCCATCGGCGGATATGAAGCTGCAGCCAAATGCGGTCGTATAGTCGGCAGGGATATTTCGTTTCTCGGTTTTGACAATATTGAAAAGGACAGTTACATGGATCCGCCTTTGGCAAGTGTGGATGCGGATGTTTTGGAACTCGGTTATTATGCGGTAAAAGAAGCATTGCGATTTGAGGCTTCCGGAAAGGTTACGGAAAAGATCATTCCTTCCCGGTTTGTTCCGAGAGAATCCATTATGCTAACCGGAGGACAGGAATTAATCGAGCAGGCGCTGGGATACGGAATTGATGAGGATACGGATTTTGAACTCCTTGCCGATAATTCCTTCGAATATATCTATGCCCCGCAGAATGACGAAATCGGAAAAGCCAATCTTTATGAGTGCTACAGGCGGTTTCTGTTTGATCTTTCCGCAGTCGTTTTTTCCAACAATGTCAGTGAAGAACGCATAGAAGTTTTGAAATATTCATTCCGTCAGCTTTTTACGGAGGATGTGCGCGGGGATCTGGACGTGACCAGATTTATCATTATTCTGGACGCAATGGAACAGATTATGCTGGATAATCATCCGACGGACGCAAAGAGGGATAAAATCATAAGAATGTCCTCTTATGCGTATAAATATCTGTCAAACGTCATATCGCTCCGGGAAAACAGGAAAAATTACCGCCTGAAAAAAATCCAGCATGAAATATACCGCATCAGCGCCGATTTGGTCGGATTCCACAATGTGTCCGATACAACCTATGCGTCCGTTCTTTCGAATTTTACCCGGTTCGGAATCAATAACTGTTTTCTGTTTTTATTTGAAAATCCCATCCGGAACGAATACGCGGATCATTTTAAGCCGGATGAAATTCTGTATTTAAAAGCCGCACTGAATAACGGGGATCTGTATTCCCCGTCCAAACGGGAACAGGCAGTTGCGCTGAGTGATATGTTTTCGTTTGTTTTTGATGAAATCGGAGAGTGTACGCATCTGATTATGCTGAATCTTTACATCCGGAATATGATTTACGGAGTCATTCTCTGTGATATTCCTTATGAGATTTTCAGTTTCTATGAGAGTTTTAACTATCAGGTCAGCTCTGCGGTGCGTATAATCCGCCTGCTGGAAGAAAATGACGAAAAGGGCAGACAGCTGAAGGCAAGCCTGGATCTGCTTATGCAAAACAATATCCAGCTGGAAGGAATTTCCAAAAAAGATGAGCTGACAGGCATCAACAACCGCCGGGGATTTTTATCCGATGTGGAGACAATGTTTGCAGAAAGCGTGAAGATGAAAGAGGAACCGAAGTATGTTCTGGTCGGATATGCGGATGCGGACGGTCTAAAGGGAGTGAACGATACTTTCGGACATGACGAGGGGGACAGCCTGATTGTTGCATGCGCAAACGTTTTAAAAGAAACCGTTGAAGACAGGGGAGTCATCGGAAGAATGGGCGGAGACGAGTTTGCGGCCATGCTTTTTACATCCGATGAGCAGCTGGGTGAACAGCTGAAAGAGCGGATGGAGTCATTAATTGATTCCTACAACGGGAAATCCGAGAAACCATATAAGCTTTCCGTATCGTTCGGGACATTCCTGTTTCCGTATGCATCGGATTTAAAAATACTCGGGCTTCTGGAAAGCGCGGATAAACAGATGTACCGGATTAAGGAAAATCACAGGGCCGGGAGAAGACGCGGAGACTTTTTGCCGAATGACGTGAATTGAGCCGGATAAACGCAGAGGAAGAACAGAATATAAAGCAAATATAAAGCGAATAAAAAGCAGAATAAAAGCAATAAAGCGGACAAAAGAGGTACTTGTTGTTTATGTGGGATAGCAGGATATTCCGGAAAGAATTATTACATCAAATATTTTCAGATAAAAAAGCATGGATTGTATCCGGAATAATAAGCCTGTTTTTATCCGCGTTTATGATTTCCGGGTATCTTCTTGATAAAACCGGTTCTGTCGGAAATGTCAGGTTTGTACAGATCCTTGCAGGGATTTTCGTCTTTGCGGTGTCACTGTTTTTAAATCTGTTTTTATTCTTTTTTGTTGACGGGATTTCCTTTCGTTTCCGGAGCAAAGTTACCGTCAAAGCCGGAGAACCGGACAAAAATGTCAGTCCGGGCAGGAAGAATGTCCGGAATTATTCATATGTGATTTATTTCTTTGCCATTCTTGCAGGATGGCTTCCTTCATTCCTGGGACTTTACCCGGGTCTTTTTACCTATGATTCCGTTGCGCAGTATAAAATGGTGGAAAGAGGTCTTATTACGTCTCATCATCCTGTCATTCATACACTTTTACTGGGCGGTCTTACCAATCTTTCAAATAATCTCTTCGGCGATGTAAACAAAGGAGTTCTTGCTTATACCGTAATTCAGATGCTGGTTATGGCTGCATGTTTTGCGTATATGATCAAATTTGAAGAAAGAGCGGGAATGCACATTATTACGAGAATCCTTTCCGTTGCCTGGCTTTGTTTCTTTCCGCCGAATGTCATTCTGGTTATGTCCTGCACCAAGGATTCCATGTTTTCTGCCTTTGTGGTTCTGTTTACCGTGCTGAATGCAGAATGGATTACGGAAGGGGGAAAATTCCGGACGGGGAAAAAAGAGGGCGTTCTATGGATTCTCGCCGCTTTTTTTACGATTCTTATGCGGAAAAACGCAATTTATGCAATGATTCCGTTCCTTCTGTTATTTTTTATCGTCATGCGAAAAGAGTGGAAAAGGGTTTTGCCGATGCTTGCAATTCTTTGTGTGCTGGTTGTATTTTACGAGGGACCTTTCTGCGCCGCCGTTGTAAAAGAAAGTGAAGATGAACGTGAAAAAATGTCCGTTCCGTGCCAGCAGATTATGCGCGTATACAAAACACGGGGAAATGATCTGAGTGCGGAAGAGAGAGATGAAATCGAAGATATGTTTAAAGATACGGCTTTCGATTACTATAATCCCAAAATCGCGGATGCCGTGAAATCAAACCTGAAAATCAAGAAATTCAGAAAAGACAGGAAATACTATATTAAAAAATACCTGGAATACGGGATTCGTTTCCCTGTGGAGTATCTGGATTCCTTTCTCTTAAATACAATGGATTCATGGTATCCGTTCTCCAAGATGGTTCTCGACGGCCGCGGAAGAGAAGGTTATCTGTCGATTGAAAGCAGAGAACCGGCGACTTCAAGACCTTTGATTCCCGCAATATGGAATTACTACCGGATTTATGTCGATTCGCCGCTTGTACAGACATATCCGGTAAGCAAACTGGTTTTCTCGCCGGCATTTTATCTGTATTTTCTGATGTTTACCACAGGATATCTTGTTTGGAAAAAGAAAGCGACAGCAGCACTTCCCTTTGTATTTATCTGGCTTTTGTGGGGGTCGTTTCTTTTGGGACCGGTGGTATTGATCCGATATTATATTTATTTATATTATTTGATTCCTTTTGAGATATCCGTATGGAAGATATATTGTGATTAAGCAGATTTTATGATATAATAATTTTGCTTGTGAAAAAGTTGACAAGCAGAATCCGTAGCGATGCGCAGGCTACGGAAAGCCCGTAAATATGGGAAAAAAATTATAAGGAGGACAGATTTATGTCATTAAACAAGAAAAGCGTTGACGATTTTAACGCAAAAGGCAGAAGAGTATTGGTTCGCTGCGATTTTAACGTTCCTTTAAAGGAAGGCAAGATTACTGATGAAACCAGAATCAATGCGGCTCTTCCCACAATCAACAAACTGATTGCAGACGGTGCAAAGGTTATTCTTTGCTCTCACCTGGGAAAAGTTAAGGAAGGACCGAACGAGAAGGAATCTCTGGCACCCGTTGCTGCAATACTTTCCGAGAAACTCGGCAAGGAAGTTAAATTCATCGCAGATTACAATGTTACCGGTGAGGATGCTACCAATGCAGTAGCAGCTATGAATGACGGTGATGTAATCCTTCTTCAGAATACCCGTTTCCGCGGAAAAGAAGAGACCAAGCCCCAGGATGCAGGCGAGAAGTTCGCAGAAGAACTTGCCGCACTTGCTGACGACTATGTATGCGACGCATTCGGATCCGCTCACAGAGCACATGCTTCCGTTGCCGTTGTTACCAAGTATATCTCCGCTAAGGGCGGAACAAACGCAGTTGGTTACTTAATGCAGAAGGAAATCGATTTCCTCGGAAATGCAGTTGAGAATCCTGTTCGTCCTTTCGTTGCTATCCTCGGCGGTGCCAAGGTTGCAGATAAGTTAAACGTTATCAATAACCTTCTTGAGAAGTGCGACACCCTTATCATCGGCGGTGGTATGGCATTCACCTTCTTAAAGGCTCAGGGATATGAAATCGGCAAGTCTCTGGTAGATGATGAGAAGCTTGATTACTGCAAGGAAATGATTGCAAAGGCTGCAAGCCTTAATAAGAAGCTTTTACTTCCCATCGATACCACAATCGCTGCTTCCTTCCCGGATCCCATTGACGGACCGATTGAAGTTTCCGTTGTAGATGCAAATGCAATTCCTGCAGATATGGAAGGTCTTGATATCGGACCCAAGACTGCAGAACTTTATGCAGAAGCAGTTAAGAGTGCAAAGACCGTTGTTTGGAACGGACCTATGGGCGTATTCGAGAACCCGACCCTTGCAAAAGGAACAATTGCTGTAGCAAAGGCTCTTGCAGAGACCGATGCAACCACGATTATCGGCGGCGGCGATTCCGCAGCAGCAGTAAACCAGCTTGGTTTCGCTGACAAGATGAGCCACATTTCCACCGGTGGCGGTGCTTCCCTTGAATTCTTAGAGGGCAAGGAACTTCCCGGTGTATATGCAGCTGATGACAAATAAGAATTTGCATAAAGAAATCGTTTATAAGGAGATTTATTAAAATGGCAAGAAGAAGAATTATCGCAGGCAACTGGAAAATGAACAAAACTCCTTCCGAGGCAGTTGCTCTGGTAAATGAATTAAAAGATCTTGTAAAGAATGATGCTGTTGACGTAGTTTACTGCGTACCTGCAATCGATATCGTTCCCGTAGCGGAAGCTGTAAAAGGAACTAATGTTAAGGTTGGTGCAGAGAACTTCTATATCGAGGACAAAGGCGCTTTCACCGGTGAAATTTCCGCTCCGATGCTGAAGGATGCAGGTGTTGAATTTGTTATCATCGGACATTCCGAGAGACGTGAATACTTCAAAGAGGACGATGCTTTCTTAAACAAGAAAGTAAAGAAGGCTTTTGAAGCAGGCATTACCCCGATTCTCTGCTGCGGTGAGTCTTTAGAGCAGAGAGAAATGAATGTTACCATGGACTGGATTCGTCTTCAGATTAAATCCGACCTTGCAGGCGTTACTGCAGATCAGGTTAAAACCATGGTAATTGCATACGAACCCATCTGGGCAATCGGAACCGGCAAGACCGCTACCAGCGATCAGGCGGAAGAAGTTTGCAAGGGTATTCGTGAATTAATCGCTGAGATTTATGATGCTGAGACTGCCGAAGCAGTACGTATCCAGTACGGCGGATCCATGAACGCAGGCAATGCAGCTGAACTTCTCAGCAAGCCCAACATCGACGGCGGTTTAATCGGAGGAGCTTCCTTAAAGGCAGACTTCGGTCAGATTGTTAATGCTTAACCGACTGATTCGATATCATAAATATCAAAACAAAAGATTTGACAGACAGACAACTGTGCGGATATGTACGGTTGTCTGTTTTTTTGCAAATTTAGGGATTTTTATTTGCAAAATTTGTAGTTTCCAAAAAAAGGATAATTGATATAATAAAATGGATTAAATGCTTAGAACGGCCAGAAACGGTTTAAAGGATCTGAACCGGTTTGCCTGTGTGGAAAAGGGAAAAATAATGATTATCAAATGTCCGAACTGTAACGGAGCGCTTGAATATAACGTAGAACAGGGAAAACTGTATTGCGGATTCTGCGGTTCTTTCTTCAGACCGGAAGAAATCGATATGCCGCAAATGCATCCTGATACAACGGGTGGTACAACGGGGACAGTCCCTCGGTCAAACCCGGTCAATCCGTATGATTTTCAGAATACATCGGGAATTGTAAAGAACCCCTTTCAACGGTTTGATTCCGTGGGGGATTTGGAAAAAGCCGCGGCAGATGCCAGAGAGAACGGTATGAGCGGCAGTATTACATATGACTATTCCCGCGCAGACGGGGATTCCATCCGGGAATCCTATTACGAAGAACAGCAGCGTCTGCACGAAGAGTATCTGAAACGTCCGAAAGTGGACTACAGCAAACCGTTTGCCGGAACTTCCCGCGAAAATATGACGGATTATGAGCGCCAAATGGCAGCCGAAGAGGATAAAATCCGTTTCGAGAGAGACAGGGCGGAAATCAGGAATCTGTATACGATTGATGCCATGGGACGGGGTGCTGCCCTTACTTCTACCGGTCCGAACTCTGGCGATCCGATGAATATAAGCGGAAGTATTGCGGAGATGGTGCAGGGAACGTCCATATTTGAGGCTTCAACCGGTGTGGATCCGGATACTGCAGCTAAGATTGCAGAGAAAAAAATGGAAGCAAATTTAGGGAAGAATCCCCGCTACACACCGGCAGGACACCGCATCCTTTGTGATTCCAATATGTATGTAACGACCGAGGCTCCTCCGGAAGAAGGAAAATTCACAATGGATAATAATATTTATACCTGCACGACGTGCGGAGCCGAATTGTCCATTACCGGAGTCGAAACGTCTTCCTTCTGCGCATATTGCGGACAGCCTACAATTGTTTTCTCACGTATGGAAAAAACGACCATGCCGGATCATATCATTCCTTTTGCGGTAACGAAGGATCAGGCACTGAAAGCCATTCGCGAAAAACTGCAAAAAGGAATTTTGGTTCCTTCGGAGATTAAGAATTTCGAGGTTGAGAGACTGCGCGGAATCTTTATCCCGTACTGGCTTTTTGATGCACATTATCAGGACAGCATGGTAATCAAAACGAGGATAAAGAGCGGAAAAACAACCGTAACAAGGTATTACCGCCTGAATTCCGAATGTGATATTTATTATTATCCGGTGGATGCTTCGAAGAGATTAAACGATAATCTTTCCCGAAAATTGGAGCCGTATGATTACCGTGGAATCCGGCCTTTTAATCCGGCCTATATGTCCGGTTTTTATGCGGACCGTTTTGATATGGATGCGGACAAGATGACCATGAATTCCATGTATCGTGTTCAGAGTCTGGTGTATGAAAAAGCATGTAAGAAAACGCCGGGTTCCGCATCTGGACTGGTGGAAGCCTATCCCTTTTATCACGTAAAAAAACAGTATTATACTTTGCTTCCGGCGTGGTTTATGACATTCCGCTACGAAGGAATTCCGTATACCATTCTCGTAAACGGGCAGAATGAGAAAGTAGTCGGTGCAGTTCCTTTTTCCCAAAAGAAATTCTGGGGACTGTTTGCGGGCCTGTTTGCCGGTTTTTCCGCAGTCGCGGTTCCGCTGGGAATGAAACTGGTTCCGGATCTGCTTTTGAGCGGAGGTAAGAACGACACAAAGATGTTTTTTGTAATGCTGTTTTTTATTGTCGGAATGTATTTTATCGGAATGGGGAATATCAGCCGGTATAAGAAGAGTATGGAGCTTTCCAGCGAGGAAACCATCACAAAGTTTGTAAAAGAAAGGCAGGATATATAATGGTTGTAGTGGGAATTCTGATTGGGCTTGCAACTGCAGGCGGTCTGGCATTTTTAATCTGCTCCATAGTATTGGTTAAATCAAATGATTTCGGCAATACGAAGGCGGATATCGACGATTATACCGGATACAGTCCCGTTCGGATTACAAATGAAGGACAGGTAAGCAATCCGGCATCATCGGGAAGCGGATTTATGGGTAAATTTCTTTAGCGGAATCATTAAAATACAGGATTAAGAATCGGTATTGTTGTTTATAATGACCGATGATTAACCGGAATGAAGGGGAACAGAAAATGATTATCAAATGCCCTAATTGTAACGGTGCATTGGAATATGAGGCGGAAAAGGGGGTGCTTTTCTGCAGTTTCTGCGGTTCATTTTTCAGAGCCGAAGAAATTGAGATGCCAAAGAGTGCGGTTTCGGGAGAGGAACAAAGTCCCTACGAACCACAAAACCAAACGCAACAGGGATGGCAGCCGCAGGGATATTCTCAGCCGGCGCAGTCTGAAGCACAGGGATGGCAGCCGCAGGGATATTCTCAGCCGGCGCAGCCTGAAGCACAGGGATGGCAGCCGCAGGGATATCAGGGGTATGTACAGCCGCAGCCAAAGGAGGATTTTAAAAGGTATAACACATATGACGAGATTGAGGATGCTGCCCAGAATGCGAGAGAGAATAACTCTTCCGGTGCGCTTGTATATACAATTGACGAAGATACCAGAGCGAAAAACAAGGCTCAGTATTATGAAGAACAAAGAAGGCTTCATGAAAAGTATCAGAACCCTCCGAAAGTAGATTATACGAAACCTTATTCCGGAACTACCCGAGACAATCTGACTCCTGAAGAGATTGAAAGGATGAAAGAGAAGGAAAAACAGGATTGGGAGAGAGCGCAGACACTCAGTCCGTATAAGACGGATAAAAGAATTCGGAATGCAACATTTCAAAGCAGCCTTGAGTATGCAAGAAAACAGGCCGACAGACAAATTCGTACGATGCAGTCCCGTGTCGGAAATGTGGTGCGCTATACCGGCTCGGGTGCAAGAATCATATCCGAACTGAACGGAGTTTTTCTGACCACGGATACTCCGATTGAAGACGGAGAGGCGACCATTGACAATAAAATCTATACCTGTACTTCCTGCGGTGCGGAGCTGGCACTGACAGGAACGGAAACATCTTCTTTCTGTGCATATTGCGGACAGCCGACGATTGTCTACAACCGTATGGAGAAGTCTTTGATGCCGGATTCCATTATTCCCTTTCTGATTCCGAGAGAAAAGGCACTGGAACTGATTAAAGCACGCCTGAACCGGGGTTATCTGATTCCGAAAGAAGTCAGGGATTTTGAGGTTGAGAGGCTTCGTGGAATCTATATTCCGTATTGGCTTTTTGATGCGAAGTATTCTGACAGCATGGTCATCAGCAGCAAGGTAAAAAGCGGAAAGACCACGGTGACGAAATATTACAGGGTGAACACACAGTGCAATCTGTATTACTATCCGGTAGATGCATCGAGGGTCTTAAATGATAATATTTCAAGAAAATTGGAGCCGTATGATTACAGCGGCATGCGGCCTTTCAATATAGCGTATATGTCCGGATATTATTCGGACCGTTTTGATATGTCGGCAGATACCATGATGATGACTTCCATGTATCGTGCACAGAGTCAGATGTATGAAATTGCCAGCAAAAAAGTACCGGGCAGCCCGATCGGAATGACGGATTCCGCACCGATGTTCCATGTGAAGAAAAAATATTATACCATGCTTCCGGCATGGTTTATGACCTTCCGCTATAAAGGTCTTCCTTATACCATCATGGTAAACGGACAGAACGGGAAGGTAGTCGGAGCCGTTCCCTATGATAAAATGAGACTTTATGCACTGATAGGCGGAATTTCGACGGTACTTTCGTTTATCTGTGCCCCTGCGATGTATTATCTGTTCCCGATTTTATGGTATTCCAAAAACGGAGCAAGAGGAATGGTTATGATTATTGTTGTGGTAGGATTTTTCTTCTTTATGGCATATAAGAATTATCAGAAGTTTAAAGCAAATGTGGAACTGACAAGAGAAGAAACAATGAACAAATACGTAAAAGAAAGGCAGGATGTGTAATGGGAATAATCGGAATTATAGTAGGAATTGTCCTTGCGGTCGGAATTGCCTGCTTTATCACGTCTATTGTGCTTTTAAAATCGAATGATATGGGAAACAGTACCGGTTCCCTGGAACAGTATGCAGGATATGATCCGATTATAGCGGAGAATGCGGGGCAGGTCTCCGGTATGATGATGGAATCGGATGACAGTAACCCGTTCGGTTTCGGAAGAGGATTTTAAAAGTTACAGGCAGCAGTACCGGTAAACAAAGATAAAATGCGGAATGCAGCCGGCAATGACAAATAGGTGAAAAATGAAATGCATATATTTTACGCTTTTCATCCGGTAAAAGATTACCCCGACGGTATACAGAACACCGCCGGCTGCCAGTAAGATAAAGCCTTTCAGAGGTACAGCTTTAAACATCGGATAAATGGCAACCAAAATAAGCCATCCCATAATGATGTATAAAGCCTGGGAGAGTTTATAGTATTTCTGCAAATCGATAATGTTGATGACAATACCGAAAATCATGCACAGAAAATTGACCGCAAATACCGAATACCCCCAGAATCCCCTGATCAGACAAAGGCAGGCGGGAGCATAACTTGCCGTAATCAAAATATAAATCATGCAATGATCGAAAATACGAAGCGTTTTCTTTGCGTTTTCATTTTGTACGGTATGATAAAGAAAAGAAATCAGATACAGAAAAATGAGACTGATTCCGAAGAAAGTAACGGCAAAAACGGAGATCGTACCTTTCTGGTTCCGGACTGCGGTTGATGTGAGAAAAAAACATGCCGCAACCGAAAGAAGCGCCGCCAGTCCGTGCGAAACGGAATGTGCAATTTCTTCCGGGACGGAGTAGAGTGCCATGGTTTTTAATTTTTCCGTTGAATCACTGTTTAAAGGTATGTGTCTGTTCAAAATGGAAAGTCCTTTGTATGGAATATTCTTTATATAAATATACTTTTTTTGCACATTAAGTAAATGCATAAGCTGCTTAAATCTTGTTAAGAATTCTTAAAATGTTATTAACACTTGCATATTTTGTGCCGTTGTGTTAGAATCTAACAGTTGTATGGGCTTTTTAAAGCTGACGGAGGATTTCGATGGTTATCAGAACAGTAATTACAATCGTATTTATTATAGTTTGCGTAGTTTTATCCGCACTGGTTTTAATGCAGGAAGGAAAGACACAGGGACTCGGAGCAATCAGCGGTGCCGCGGAAACATACTGGGGCAAGAACAAAGGACGTTCCATGGAAGGAATGCTGGTTATGCTGACGAGAATTCTGGCTATTGCGTTTATCATACTGGCCGTTGTATTAAACCTGACTCTTTTCTAAAGCGTAAATGATTGAGACCGGAACCCTTGCGGAATGTACGCAAGGGTTTTTTATTCGGAATGGATTTTATTCGGAATAAAAATACAACCGTAAGTTGCTGTTCATTTCAGAAGAAGTATATTAGAATAGGTATTATGAAAGCCGAAAAGAAATTAATTGCAAACAATAAAAAGGTATTTCACGACTATTTTATCGAGGAAACCTATGAAGCAGGAATCGTACTTCACGGAACCGAGGTAAAGAGTCTTCGTATGGGAAAGTGTTCCATTAAGGAATCGTTTCTGCGGATTGAGAACGGAGAGATGTTCATTTACGGGATGCATATTTCACCTTACGAAAAGGGAAATATTTTTAATAAGGATCCTCTCCGTACCAGAAAACTTTTGCTTCACAAGAGCGAAATCATGAAACTGGTCGGAAAAGTCAAGGAAAAGGGATTTACACTTGTTCCGATTGAGGTATACTTTACTGACGGGAAGGCAAAAATCCAAATCGGTCTTGCCAAAGGTAAAAAGCTTTATGACAAACGGGAAGACATTGCAAAGAAGGACTTAAAGCGTGAGGCTGAGAGAGAATTCAAAGCAAGGTTTTAACCGGACAGCCGGTTCTTTAAAAACTGAATAAGGGGTAGTAAAGGTTTCGACAGGGGTAATGCAGCTGGAGAAGCTATCCGCATGCGATGCGTTAAATGGCAAATCTAAATATAAACGCTAACAACAGAGTAGCATTAGCAGCCTAAGCGCTGCTTGTCCGCCCGGGTTCACCTACAAATCCGGATACGGGCATCATCATCTGTAGGAAACGGCTGCTGTTAAGCTTTGCGCAGCAGTACGTATTATGAAGCTACCGAGTTCCGGAGGGTGTTGTTCTTCGCCGGGATGAGGGAATCCTAAACGAACAACTACGATAGTAGAAGGACAGGGAATTTATCTTTGGACACGGGTTCGACTCCCGTCTACTCCACACTTGACCGCGAAGTAAAGAACGGCTGTAACGTCGCCTGCTTCGCGGTTTTTTATGCCTATTTTACGGAAAATACTGACAAAATCGGCAAAAAAGCGTAAAATAGAAAGGAATTTTTAAAAGAACAGAGGTCTTGGTAATGAACCGTGTAACAATAATCGTCCCGTCCTATAATCCCGATGATAAACTCGAAGAGGTTGTAAAAGGACTTGTAGAGGACGGATTTGAAGATATAGTCGTTATAAATGACGGAAGCAAAGAGGAGTGTCTTTCCCATTTTGAAGCGGTAAAACAGTATAAAGAGGTTACGCTGCTGGTCCATGAGGTAAACAAGGGCAAGGGGCGTGCGATGAAAACGGCTTTCAACTATGTTCTTCAGAACAGACCGGAAAGTATCGGCGTCATCACGGTGGACGGTGACAACCAGCATAAAGTCAAGGATATCCGTTATATGGCGGAACAGATGGAAAAAGATCCGGACTTTGTGTACATCGGATGCAGAAGTTTCAAGGATAAGAAAATACCCTGGAGAAGCCGGTTTGGAAACAATACGACATCCAATATTTTCACATATGTTCTCCGGATACCGATTTCGGATACCCAGACCGGCCTTCGCGGGACGCCTGTAAAATACCTGCCGGACCTGATTGAAACAAGAGGCGAGAGGTATGAATTTGAAACGGAGATGTTTTTTACCTTAAAGGAAAAAAATATTCCGTATAAGGAAACGACAATTGAAACTGTCTATATTGAGGAGAATGAGACTTCACATTTTCATCCGATCAGGGATTCCTGGAAGATTTACAAACTGATTCTGGCATACGGATTTAAGAAATTATTCTCTTTCTTTAAATTTATGGCCAGCTCTTTTGTATCTTTTTTGACGGACTGGGGCGTTTATTCCATTCTGCTTTTGCTTTTAACGGACCGGCTGGAGGATAAAATTACACTTGCAATCGCGGTTGTGTCCGGCAAGATTGTTTCTTCCGTTTTGAATTTTTTCCTGAACCGGAAAGTGGTATTTAAGAGTAAATCCGGAATGGGCGGTACGCTTGTACGGTATTATATTTTATGGGCATGTCAGACGGCGTGCTCCTACGGACTGATTTTCCTTTTGGGAAAAATGTTCCCGGAAGGGTCCGTGGTGGTAAAGATTTTCTTAAAACCGTTAGTGGATATCATTCTCTTTATCCTCAGTTATCAGATTCAGAAACGCTGGGTATTTAAGCAGGAAAAGAACTGAAACGGGGAGAATTAACACAAAAATACAATTGATTTCACACTTTATTCATTTTTTACTGATACAATTTTACAAATGTGGTGATTTCCGGAAAGGATAAACATTATGAATTCGTGTAAAATTCTTGTAGTAGACGATGAAGAACGTATGCGTAAGCTGGTAAGGGATTTCCTGACCAAATCGGATTTTGAGGTACTTGAAGCGGCGGACGGAGAAGAAGCGTTAAATGTTTTTTATGCAAACAGTGATATCGCATTGATTCTTCTTGATGTCATGATGCCGAAAATGGATGGCTGGGATGTGTGCCGTGAAATTCGTAAAGACTCCAAAGTGCCGATTGTAATGCTGACTGCAAGAAGCGACGAGATGGACGAACTTCTCGGCTTCAAACTCGGAGTGGATGAATATATTTCCAAACCTTTCTCCCCAAAGATTCTGGTGGCAAGAGTAGAGGCTCTGCTTCGCCGTTCAAAAGGATGTGCCGATGATTCCAGGCTGGAGGCCGGAGGCATTGTAATCGACAAGGTTGCGCATATTGTTACGGTGGATGGGGAAGTGGTTGACTTAAGTTTTAAGGAATTCGAACTTCTCACTTATTTCCTGGAAAACAGGGGAGTTGCGCTTCCGAGAGAAAAGATACTCAATCATGTCTGGAATTATGACTATTTCGGAGATGCCAGGACGATTGATACTCATGTGAAGAAACTTCGCTCAAAGCTCGGGAAAAAGGGCGATATGATAAAAACAATCTGGGGACTGGGATACAAATTTGAAACGGTCAATTAAAAAACAATTTTCCCTCATATTCAGCCTGGTTTTTATCGGTGTTATTTTGGTGTTTATTTTTACAAACGTTTTTCTGCTTAAGTTCTTTTTTATGTTTGCAAAACAAAGGGCACTGATGGATTCCTGCAAAGAAATTGATCTTGCGGCTAGGGGTTACGACCTTGAGTCACAGGATTTTCTTTTGTCTTTGAGACAGATCTGCGAAAAAGAAAATCTGAGCGCCGTCATTATCAGTGCGGATAAGAGTACCGTTATTACTTATTCCGGAAATGACCTTGCTTTGAAGGACAGGCTTATGACATATTCTGCGGCTGACAACAGAGGAAATGTGAAGGTACTGAAAAAGACAATTAATTATACCGTCCAGCATGTAAAGGACCCTTCCTCCGGACTGGAATTTCTTGAAATTGTAGGGACACTGACGAACGGAGAACAGTTTCTGCTTCGTTCCTCCATTGAAGGAATTAAAGGAAATGTATATATTTCGAATGTGTTTCTTATGATTGTCGGACTGATCGGTATGCTTGCCGGTTCCATTACAATCCAGATTGTTATGGGAAGGATTATAAAGCCGATTTTGCAGCTGACGGAGATATCCGACCGAATTACCGAACTTGACTTTGATGCAAAATATACCGGAAAAGGCGAGGACGAACTGGACCGTCTCGGTCAGAATATCAATAAGATGTCCGACAAACTGGAAAGTACCATCTGTGAATTAAAAGAGGCTAACGCAGGTCTTGTACAGGATATTGAGAAAAAGGAACAGCAGGAGGCATCCCAGAGAGAATTTATAGCAAATGCTTCTCATGAATTAAAAACACCGATTGCTTTGATTCAGGGCTATGCAGAGGGCCTGAAAGAAGGTATTATAGATGATAAGGAAAGCAGGGATTATTATTGTGACGTTATTGTGGACGAAGCATCCAAAATGAACGCCCTGGTAAAGAATCTGATGAGTTTGAACGAACTGGAACTCGGCCAGAAGACGGTCAATATCGAGCGATTCAATATTGCGGAACTGATTTCCAACCAGATTCAGACCATGTCGCTGCTTGCCGCAAATAAGGGAACGTTTATCTGTTACAATCCGGAAGAATACTATGTATTCAGTGATGAATTCAAAGTGGAAGAAGCGTTCCGTAATTATTTATCCAATGCATTAAACCATGTATCGGGAGAGTTTCCGAGAATCGTAATAGAAACCGTTCCGGAAGGGGAGGTATTAAGGGTTTCCGTTTTTAATACCGGACAGCCGGTTCCGGAAGAGGCAATTCCGAGGCTGTGGGATAAATTTTATAAGGTGGACAAGGCCAGAACCAGGGAATACGGGGGTTCGGGAGTCGGTCTTTCCATTGTAAAGGCAACCATGGAACTGTTGGGTCAGAAATACGGTTGTGAAAACAAAGATGACGGGGTTTTGTTCTATTTCACGTTACCGATGTCGTAATTTATGATTTGTATGGGGAAATATATGGGGGTGTTTTTATGGAAAGAAGAATGAATGAGGCGGAATTTGTTGACGGTTTCGCTGATGCACTGAAAAACGGGGATTTGTTTATCTGCCTTCAGCCGCAGATTAATCATAATACGAAGCGAATGGTGGGTGCAGAGGCTTTGCTGCGCTGGAAGCATTCGGTATTCGGTATGCAGTATCCCAATGACTTTATTCCGGTCCTGGAACGGAACAATCTGATTCTTCAGGCGGATTTATTTGTATTCCGTAAGGTATGCGAATTTATCAGAAAATGCATGGATGCCCATAAAACAATCGTTCCGATTTCCGTAAACATGTCCCGTTATGATATTTATAATAACGATTATGTGGAATCTATCGAAGAGATTCGTAAAGAATACGGGATTCCGGTAAAATATCTGAGGGTGGAAATCACGGAATCTTCCACAATCGGAGGGCTTGAACTCATTCAGAATGTGGTTAACAGACTTCATGAATACGGTTATCTGGTTGAAATGGATGATTTCGGAAGCGGTTATTCATCTCTGAATATTTTAAAAGACCTGGAAGTTGATATCATCAAACTGGATATGCGTTTTCTGGAGGGAGAAATCGGAGGCAGGGGCGGAATTATCATCAGTTCCGTTGTGCAGATGGCGAAGTGGCTGAAGACGGTAATTATAGCCGAAGGTGTGGAGGAGATGGAACAGGCCGATTACATGAAGAGCATCGGCTGTTTCTATATACAGGGCTATCTTTACTCAAAACCTGTTCCGGTTCCCGAATTTGAAATTAAAATGGAAGAGACCAATCACGAACCGTTAAAACCCGCAATGAAGTTGCTGGAGGCAATGGATTCCGAGAAATTCTGGGACCCGGATACACTTGAGACTTTGATTTTCAGCAATTTTGTCGGCGGCGCTGCGATTTTTACCTATCACAAGTCCGGTCAGCAACTGGACGTACTTCGTGTAAACGAAAAGTACTTAAAAGAACTCGGAATGAACCAGTCCGAGGAGGATGTGATTCATAATGACCCCTGGTGGGGGTTCGGGGACGATGCGAAGAGAGTTTATATAAAGACCATAGAAAAAGCAATTGAATCCAAAGAGGAAGAATGCTGTGAAACCTGGCGTAATATTTCTTCAAGATGCTGCGGCGACGATAAAATCTGTATCAATACGGATATGAGGGTTATTGGAAATGCGGACGAAGAATATCTGATTTATGCCATGATTCGAAATATTACACCGGAGAAACGCCGTTATGACCTTCTGATGCAAAATGATACGAAACTGATGAAAGCGGCGGATCATGCAAATGTTTATGCATGGGAGTATACGGTTGCAACCAAAGAAATGAGGCCGTGTTTCAGATGCATGAGGGATCTGGGACTTCCTGCACTCGTTGAAAATTATCCGGAACCGGTGATTGAATCGGGACTGTTTCCTCCGGATTATGCCGATTTGTACAGAGACTGGCACAAAAAAGTTGAAGAGGGTGTTGAAAAACTGGAGGGCGTTATTCCTCTGACAGTCGGAAGGATTCCCTTCCATGTGCGCTACACAACGGAATTTGATGAAAACGGAAAGCCGGTAAAAGCATACGGTTCCGCAACCATGGTTGTAAATTCTGAAGAATAGAATGAACCGGAATTAATTCGGAACAGGAAGGTATCGGGGGGAGACCGTCGGATGAATTTTAAGACAAGATCGATTATAATTTCGATTGTTTTTTCATGGCCGTTATATTCGTTCATGCTTTATTTTTTAACAATGCGTTCGTCTTTAACAGGCGGGACAAGGTTTTGGATTTGCTTCGGCGGGGGACTGGTGATATCGATGCTGATGGTTTTCGGGATTCAGCTTTTTTCCACAAATACAAGAAACCAGAACGCGATAGAAGGAGAGCTTGAAAAAAACGGGTATTCGGACCGGTTTATTGAACTGTCACAGGCTGAGGTGAACAGACTTTCATCGAAAAGACCGTATCAGCAGTATTATATCCGATATGTCATCAATCTTGCCAATGCGTATCTTTATAAAAAAGAACCATATCAGGCGCTTGAAGCCATTAATATGCTGAATCCGAATTATCTGAAGCATAATACCGTGAAAAGCAATCCGGTGGAGTTAGCGCAGCTTCTTTCGTATTATAGTGTGCAGATGTGTATCTGTGAGGATTTGAATGACCTTCAGCGGGCACATAACGTAATGAATGATGCGGAACCCATTCTTGAAAAATGCAAGGGGAAGGGAACTGCGACCGATATTATCTCGGATGAAATGAATGTAACATATTTCTGTTTATGCGGGGACTTTGAAACCGCTATGGATTATGCGGAACATACGATGGTACGCAGCATCAAGGGGCAGGAGTATATCGGTTATGCATTAAGGGCCAAGGTATTTCTCAAGATGGGAAATCTTCGGGAAGCAAGGAAAAACCTGGATATAGCAACCGGATATGCAAAGAAAAAACTGGAAATGGACTACATTGAGCAATTTGACGAAAAACTCAAAGAAGCGGAAAGAAATATTTACTAATTTTTTATTATTTTTGAGTTGACTTATTAAAATCAGAATGGTATGATAATCAAGCTGTCGCGAAATGCGGTAGCTTGATTTTTCTTTGATAATACAGTTTTGGGCGAATATGCCGGCTGCGTTTTTAAGAAAAATATGTACCTTGACAAATGAACAGCAATGCAACCCTGAAAATTCCAAGTTAGCAATGAGCAATGCCGGATTCGGAAACGACACAGACAGCGCAGGTTTACCTGCAGATGGATGTGGAGTGGACGAAGACGATAGTGCGAAGCACGTG
>JAILAD010000045.1 GCA_024681795.1 Lachnospiraceae bacterium
AAACGTTCTTCCCTGTTTTGCAGGGTTTTAATACAGCCGAGCAGCGTGGAAACCGTTTCTTCGATATTGTCTTTCGTAAGTTCCGGCAAAAGAACGAGGGAAAGAATGGAAGTATGCGCCATTTCTTTTACAAACAGATCGTCCAGTTTTGCCGAGAGTTTCCAGTGGATTCTCTGAAGCCTGTCACCCGGCTGATACTGCCGGATTTCCTTGATGTCGGAGGAAATATTTCCCTTGGAATCGGACTCGGTGTATTCGTCCAGACCGTCCGATGAGGGTGTTGCGGGGAGATCATCCTGCTCCGTTTCCACGGGGAAAACGGGAACCTCCACGATTTGCGTAACGGGCAGGGAATAGGTAAAGAAGTGAAGAAGGTCGGTTAACGCGACATTCATAATTTCCGTCTTTACCATACCGATATAGATGTTTTCTATGGGAACGGAGATTTTTTCCGTATTTTTCGGGAGTACATGGATGGCAAGATGATGCTGGTACTCATTATCGTAATACAGATTTTTAACCTTAAAATCGATTTCACAAAGAAAGAACGGACAAAGAGTAGGATTCTTAAATTCAAAAATGACCGGAATATTGTGTTCCTTTTCCACATAAGCCGCAGGGCAGTATGCCCGAAAGGATGTATTTTTTACCGAGCGGAAAAAAAGGGGAAGAAGGAGTACCGGAAGCAGAACATATACGAGTATGAACGCAAGTAAAAACGGCTGCTCAATAAGAATGAGCAGCGCAGACATGGTAATAAAACCAAGCGCATATAAAATCATGGAAAGGTAATGTTTTTTGATTCTCTTCATGTTCTGTGTCGGTGATACGAATAATCAGTGTGTTTCGTGTACTCTGGGAATCGGACAGGAGCCGAATGCATTTAAAAGGGCGGTATTTACGGTAGAACCCGTTGCCTTGGCTTTGGTGGAAAGCAGTACTCTGTGGTTTGCAATTGCAAGGAATACCTCCCGGAAGTCTTCGGGAATGACAAAATCACGCCCGGAGAGAAATGCATGGGATTTGGCCATTTTCAAAAGAGCAATGCTTCCGCGGGGACTTAAGCCGAGCGTAAAGACATCTTCGTTTCTTGTTGCCTCGGTAAGGGAAACGGCATAATCATAAAGACTTTCGGAAACATGAATTTCGGAAACGGTCTTCTGAATCTGAAGGATTTCTTCCTGATGGATAATGGCCGGCATTTCACGAATGATTTCATGGGAATCGCCTTTTAAGATGTCCAAGGCACTCTCGTGATTCGGATATCCCATGGAAAGACGTACCATAAAACGGTCAAGCTGTGATTCCGGAAGTTTCTGGGTACCGCTCGCTCCAATCGGATTCTGTGTTGCGATTACAAGGAAAGGCTTCGGCAGATCACGGGTTACGCCGTCCACCGTTGCACGTCCTTCTTCCATAACCTCAAGAAGGGCAGACTGTGTTTTCGGTGAGGTACGGTTAATTTCATCCGCCAGAAACAGATTGGTATATACGGCACCTTCGCGAAAAGAGAACTCGCCGGTATTTTTGTCGTACATGGTAAAACCGGAAATGTCGCTCGGAAGAACATCGGGCGTAAACTGAACACGTTTATAGGATAAATCCAAAACTTTTGCAAGTGCGGTAACCAGTGTCGTTTTGCCGACTCCCGGGATATCTTCAAGAAGGATGTGTCCGCCGGCGAATGCGGCACAGAGGACCATGTCGATGATTTCATCCTTGCCGTGTATGGCGAGCCGGATGGTATTTTTTACTTCCTCAATACGGGATGCATAAGGAAAATTATTCTGTTCGGTCATTGTATGCTCCTTAAATTTTGATATGAAAAATGTAATTTAAGCCGTTTTAAATACGGGGGTTGCATTCCCGGCGAAAGAAGACCGGATGCGCAAACCGACAAGTGAATTGTATCATAAAGGAGAAGCCTTTTCTACATAATTCACAAAAGATACACTTATCTTTGATAAAATTTAGACAATTCTTTTCTTGAAAGAAAATCGTTTTTTTTTGTATAATGACAGTTAGACAAAAAGGTAGAAAAACAGATTTATTCATAAGACGGAGTGAATATGAGTGAGATTGTAATCGAGAGTCTGGAAGAACTGGACAGAAAAAAAAAGGAAGAACAGAAAAAGACCGAAAAAGAAAACTTCGGCACACGCATGAAAGCCGGTGCCGTACAGCTTCTGATTTATTTCGGTATTTTTGCTGTATCGATCATTATCTGGGAACTGATTTTAAGAATTCAGATCGGCGGCGGAATTAAAGCGTCAAATCTGTTTTTCTTATTCTTTGTGCCCGCACAGGCGATGGTGCTTGCCGCGATCAACGGTTTTGTACCAAGGAAAGTAAGCCGTTTCCTGTTCCCGGCAACACTTCTTCTGGTTGCGGTATTTTACGGAATCCAGCTGGTATATTTCAGAATATTCGGCTCGCTTTTGTCCGTTTACCTTCTCGGTATGGGAACGGATGCAGTCGGTAATTTCGGCTGGGCGATGCAGGAGACAATCGTGAAATCAATCGGAATGCTGTTACTTTTAATGCTTCCGGTTATTGCAACCCTCGTACTCTGTATTTTAAAAAAGGTAAAATGTGAGCCGTATCCCCTTGTGCTTCATGCCATCGCACTGGGGCTCGGCGTACTGCTTTGGTTCGGCGGTGCATACGGTATCATCGTCGGCGGAGATGAAAGAGCAAGTGCATATTATGCATTCCACTCAAACCTTTCCGATACCGATACTACCGCATCAAGAGTGGGAACCATGACAACAACTTTGGTAGAAGCGGGAAGTTATTACCTCGGACTTGGTTCTCATAAAGACGAAACCCTGACCATGGTTGACATGAACAGCATTACCCTGGAGCCCGAACCGATTTCCGAGAAAGTAATCGAAAAGAAAGAAGAAGTTGTATCGGAGATTCCTTCCGATTCGGAAACTACATCGGAAAAGGAGAAAGAACCGGAAATCGAGAAGATTCCGTATGTTTATGAAAACCTTGATTTCAACGCTCTGGCGGAAAATACCGAACAGCAGGATTTACGGGATATGTACATCTATTTCGGACAGAGACAGCCGACCACGACGAATGAGTATACCGGTCTTCTGGAAGGCTACAATCTGATTTATATCTGTGCGGAGAGTTTCTGGAACTATGCGGTGGATGAAGAGGTTACACCGACTCTGTATAAGATGATGAATAACGGAATCATCCTGAATAATTACTATAACAGTTTCCGGAATACCACGACGAACGGCGAGTATGCGTTCAGCACAAGTCTCTGGCCGGATGTATCCAGACAGGCCGATCAGGGAATGGGCGTCGGAAGTTTTCCGATGTCTTCGGAAAAGTTCATGCCGGGCGGACTCGGTGATTTCTTTGCAACCGAGGATGTACCGTCATATGCATTCCATAACTATTACGGATTTTATTACAGACGTGTGCTTTCTTATCCGAATCTGGGATATGAGAATGTTTCCTTTATGGGTAACGGAATGAAATTTACATCCGCATGGCCTGCTTCCGACCTGGAACTGATGGAACAGTCGGTTGACAAATATATTGAAGAAGACAGATTCTTTACCTACTATATGACGTTCTCCGGGCACGGTCCTTACAATGCAAGCAATTTTATGTATCGTAAGAACATCGATGAAGTAAAGAAGCGTCTTGGTGACAGAGCAAAGAATTACAGTGATGAGGCGCTCGGATATTTTGCCGGAAATCTGGAGTTTGAGTATGGTATGGAATATCTGGTAAACAGACTCGAAGAAGCCGGAAAAATGGATAAGACGCTGATTGTCATTGCCGGCGATCATTATCCGTATTACCTGACCGAAAGCGGAAGAGAAAGCCTTGCAGGTGTAAAAATCGATGAAAAGGATATTTACAAATCTGCCTGCATCATGTATACGACAGGCCTGGAAGAGCCGATTGTAACCGATACGTACTGCTGTAACGTGGACATTATTCCGACCGTTTTAAATCTGATGGGAATAAAATTTGATTCCAGACTTTTAATGGGTACCGATATTTTCTCGGACGGCGTACATAAAGCGGTTTTGTATGACAGAAGTTTTATCACGGATAAAGTGCGTTATGATGCAAAAACCGGTGACGTGGAATGGAAAATCGATCCGGATGCATATGATTGGAAAAACTTAAAGATTTATGTGGATAATATGTCTGCTTTGGTAGACTCCGAATATACCGCAAGTTTAAATATTATCAAGATGAATTTCTATTATCAGCTTTGGAAAGATTCCGGTATGTTTACGGAGGAAGAGGCAAATGCGGAGAAGACCCGTGAAATTCAGGTCGGTGCCCAACTCCAGAATCTAAATGCCGAGGACCAGCAGAGAAGAGAGGATTATGCCGCAAAGAAAGCGGAAGAGGCTGCGGCGGCAGCTGCTGCAGCGCTTTTGAACAATCCTCCGGCAGAAAATCCCGAACAGGTTCCTGCTCCGGCGCCTGAACCGGCTCCCGTGGAATAGGGAGGAATAAAAAGCGTTCCGGGAACTGTGGAATAAACGGCGAACGAGGAATCGGAAAACATAAATAAAAGGATTGAACAAGTATGAATAAAGGCTTGCGGGAATTCGGTTTCCCGCAGGCCTTTTTTATGGTATAATGAAATGTCATTATAAATGTATTGCGGGATGTTTTATGAAACAAAAATTCGGAGTGGTAAAACAACAGAATATTCCGATTCCCATAATATTGCTTGCCGTTTTACTTGTGGTCTGCATTACGGCGGTCAATATTATAGTGGTGCGCAGTTATGTAAAGAAAATGATTGATTCTTCCATGGAGGATCATCTTTATGATCTGGCAATCAGCCTGGATGAGAGTATGGACAGGATGCAGTCAAAGGCAGAAACAGTAAAGGACGTTGTTTTTGCGGCACAGTCCGAACGTGAACTGATTGATACGCTTGAAGATATCGATAAAACTTCGGCACTTTACAGGTTCTTTTATCTTACGAAAGACGGTGTACTTTACGACGGGCATAAGGGAATCAATCCGATTGAGTATAAGTTTTCCAAAATTCTGAAGTTCAGAAGCACTCTTTTCGTGGATGATTATTATTCCTACTGTGAAGCCGTAAATACAAACGATCCGGAGAAAATGCATTACGTTGTTCTCGGTGTGTACCGGAAGACGGATGAAAACGGCGATGCCGAAGGTTTTTTCATTACGGCCATGCCGATTGACGAACTTGTTCCGGAGGAAGAATACAAGCATCTGGATGAATCGGTTGCAGCCTGTCTTATGGCAGAAGACGGAACTGTTTATTCCTCATCGGATACGTATAAAGAAAAATTTATGAATATCGAAAATACGGGTAATGCTTATTCTGCCTCTATGAAAATAACGGATGAAAGTGCCGTTACCCAGAATAAATTCGTACAGATGCAAAGGTATCTGAACGTCAATAAAATGTATTCCATTTCGTGTAAAGGGAAAGACGGAAAACAGATTCTGATTCGCGGAGTGAAAATCAGGGGAGCTGCGGATTTATTCCTTTATGCGGTTTATGAAAGCGGCATTATGGATGAAATGATGATGCCGGTTATTCTGACCACGTTTATCTGCAGTATCGGAATTGTGGCAGTGCTGTTTTTTATCATTCTTCTGCAGATGATGATTAATTACCGGAATATTGTCAGCATGGAAATTCTGGCATATACGGATGAGGTTACGGGCGGATATAATCTGAATTATTTTAAATTTAAGGCACCTGAGTTAATAGACGGAAATTCGGAGAATCATTACGTGATTAACCGTTTTGATATTGCCAATTTCCGGTATCTGAACGAGGCATACGGACACGTCAGTGCAGATGAAATTCTGCGGAATATCCCGGAACAGTTTGATAAAATATATTCCAAAAAGGAATTGTGTGCGCGTATTAATTCCGACCAGTTTATTGCACTGATTTTGAATGATGCGGAAATGGAAGAGAAAAACCGCAGATTTGAAAAGATTATCGGAGATATGGCAAAAGAATCCGGTGTGAAATACCCGATCCGGTTTAAAAGAGGAATTTACAAGGTTCGGAAAGAAGATCATAACATCGATATCATGATTGACCACGCCAATGCGGCAAGGAAATCCTTAAAAGGCGGGGAAAAGAACCTGGAAGTTTTGTATTCCGAGAGTATTATTCACGATATGAAAAAAGTGGATACGATAGTATCGGAGATGCAGCAGGCATTGAATCAGGGTGAATTTAAGCCGTATCTGCAGCCGAAATGGGATATCGTGAACAACAGGATTACGGGTGCCGAGATTTTGGTCCGCTGGATAAAGAAGGACGGAAATATCATTTACCCTTCCGATTTTATTCCGATTTTCGAGCAGAACGGTTTTATCGAGAAACTGGATTTCTATATGCTTGAAAAACTTTGTGAAAAACTACGGGAGTATAAGCAGTCCGGATTATACAATATTGTTCCGATCAGTATCAATCAGTCCAGAATCCTTTTAAGCAATCCGGAATATTTAAAGAACGTGGAACGGATTATGAACCGGTATGATACATCCATCGAGGATATTCAGATTGAGATTACGGAATCCGTATTTTTTAACGACCGCGAGAAAATGATTTCGGTAATTGACCAGCTGAAGGAAATGGGACTTACGCTTTGCATGGATGATTTCGGAAGCGGATATTCTTCCCTGAATCTGTTAAAGGATATTCCGTTCGATATTCTGAAAATTGACAAGGATTTCTTCTCGGAGGCAGAGACTTCAAGAGATACCGTAATTATCATGAAACATGTTATCGAGATGGCACATGAGCTCGGAATTAAAGTTGTCTGCGAGGGTGTTGAAACCGAAAAACAGGTGAACATGTTAAAGGGAATCGGCTGTAAGATGGTACAGGGTTTTTTTTACGGAAAACCGATTCCGTTTGATGAATTCATGGAACGGTTTTTGTTAAAGGATGCAGGAGATGTGGAGAAAAGCGGAAAATGATCAATGTTTCAAAGCAGATGGATGAACTTCTGAATACCGCTTCGGAAAAAGGAAAGACCCTGCTTTTGCATTCCTGCTGTGCTCCCTGCAGCAGTTATGTATTGACCTACATTTGTAGTACATACAGGGTAACGGTTCTTTATTTTAATCCGAATATTACGGAAGCCGCCGAATATGAAAAAAGAGCGGCAGAAGAAAAACGATTCATTGATGAAATAAATGCAAAAGGAATACCGGCATTCCCGATTCGTTATCTGGACGGAAGATATGATTCAAAAGAATTTCTGGATGCGGTTAAGGGGTATGAGAGTTGTCCGGAGCGCGGGGAGAGATGCGCAATCTGCTTCCGGTTAAGACTTTCGGAGAGCGCCAGGGTGGCGGCGGAAGGAAAATATGATTATTTTGCTACGACGCTTACGTTAAGCCCGTTAAAAGATGCGGCATTATTAAACAGGATCGGGGAAGAAGAAGGGATTCGTTTCGGTGTGAAATATCTGCCTTCGGATTTCAAGAAAAAAGGCGGGTATTTAAAGAGCATTGAACTTTCCAAGGAGTACGGTCTTTACAGGCAGGATTTTTGCGGGTGTGTATTTTCCAGGGCAGAGCGGGAACGCTTAAAGGCCGGACAGAGAAGTAATACGGAATAAAACACAGAAATACGGAAATATAAAACAGAAATATAAAACAGAGGTTAAACAGATGGAAAAATTACTTGATTTACTCAGCAATGAAGTGGGCGATGCATTTGAAAAAGCAGGCTACGGACGTGAACTCGGCAAGGTTGCGGTTTCCAACCGCCCTGACCTGTGCGAGTATCAGTGCAACGGTTCCCTTGCCGGTGCAAAACTTTACAAAAAGGCACCGCTTATGATAGCGAATGATGTAGCGGAGGTTTTGAAAGAGAGCAAAGCATTTGAAAAAGTCGAGGTGTGTCCTCCGGGATTTTTAAACCTGAATCTGGACGGAGAGTATTTAAAAGACTATTTAAACCGGATGGCAACCGCCCCGAAATTCGGGTTAAAAGAGCCTGAAAAGAAATTAAAGGTAATTGTGGACTACGGCGGACCGAACGTTGCAAAACCCCTTCACGTCGGACATCTGCGTTCTGCTGTTATCGGGGAAAGTGTAAAGAGAATTGTCCGCTTTATGGGGCATGAAGCAATCGGCGATATCCATCTTGGTGACTGGGGGCTTCAGATGGGGCTTATTATAGCGGAATTAAAACTTCGTAAACCGGAATTGCCGTATTTTGATGATAATTTTGAGGGAGATTATCCTGAAGAGGCTCCGTTTACCATTTCCGAACTCGAAGAGATTTATCCGTTTGCATCCAAGAAGAGCAAAGAAGATACGGAAGAAGGACATGCATTCAAGGAAGAAGCCATGAACTGCACCTTCAGACTTCAGTCCGGTGTGCGCGGATACCGTGCGCTTTGGAAGCATATTTTAAAAGTTTCGGTTACGGATTTAAAGCGCAATTACGATAATTTAAACGTTTCCTTTGATTTATGGAAGGGTGAATCCGATGTCCACGATATCATTCCCGGAATGGTAAAATACATGAAGGACAACGGCTATGCATATTTAAGTGACGGTGCACTTGTGGTGGATGTTAAGGAAGATACGGATACAAAGGAAATGCCGCCCTGTATGATTTTAAAATCCGACGGTGCAAGTTTATACAATACAACGGATCTTGCAACCATTATGGACCGTATGGAAAAGTATCATCCGGACCGTATGATTTATCTGACCGATAAGCGCCAGTCACTGTATTTTGAGCAGGTGTTCCGTTGTGCCAGAAAAACGAAACTGGTGGATGAGGACACGGACTTAATCCATATCGGCTTCGGTACGGTAAACGGAAAGGACGGTACTGCTTTTAAGACCAGAGACGGAGGGGTACAGCGTCTGGAATACCTGATTCGAGATATCAACGATGAAATGTTTAAGAAAATTTCAGAAGGCAGGGAAATGTCGGAAGAGGAAGCAAAAAATACCGCGAAACTGGTTTCCCTTGCGGCAATCAAGTACGGAGATTTGTCCAACCAGCCCTCCAAGGATTATATTTTCGATATAGAGAGATTCAGTTCCTTTGAAGGGGATACCGGTCCGTATCTTCTGTATACGGTTGTCAGAATCAAATCGATTCTGAAAAAATATGCCGGAGAGGTTGATATTGCAAAAGGTTTACATAAATCCGAAAGCGAAAGCGAAAAGAAACTCGGTATGCAGCTTGCAACCTTTAATGCAATGATGGAAGGTGCTTACGAGGAACTTGCACCGAACAGAATCTGTGCTTACATGTATGACCTCGCCAATGCTTTTAATGCATTTTATCATGAAACCAAAATTCTTTCCGAGGAGAATGAAGAGAAGAAGGTCGGATATTTAAGACTTTTGAAACTGGTACAGGAAGTAATGGAGTGCTGTATGGATGTACTCGGCTTCAGTGCTCCGGAGAAGATGTAAACGATCATAAATCATAATTTTATTTTAAAGAAAGGAAAAGATTATACTACAGGTGTAGTCAGATTAAGAAGATGAAATTTAAGGGAATTCAGAAGCTGGACAACGGTAAATTTTTGAATCGTTATAATTTATCATACGAAACGGAAGACGGGAATGAGAAGATTTATGAAATGGTAAGCCGTGACCCCGACATCCGCGATTTCGAAACCCTGCACGGTGTCGAGCCTGCCGATGCGGTTGTGGTTATTGTCCATAACGGGGATCAAAGCAAAATCCTTATCAATAAGGAGTTCCGTATGGCACCGGGCCGCTGGGTATTTAATTTCCCGGCCGGATTAATCGATCCCGGCGAAACCCCGGAGGTTGCCGCTGCAAGAGAACTTTGGGAAGAGACAGGGCTTCATCTGGATGCAATCGATGATTTTATTCCGGCCAGTTATTCTGCAGTCGGTTTTTCGAACGAAAAGAATGTAATTGTCCTCGGAAGAGCATCCGGAGAATTTGCAAAAAGTACTTCCGCAACGGAAGAGATTCATGCGGCATGGTATACCAAAGCCGAAATCCGTGAACTTTTAAAAACCGAAATGTTCGCGGCAAGAACACAGATGTACTGTTATCTGTGGAGCAGGGAATAAAAGACGAAAACTTCTTTTGAAAGAGAAACCGAATGCTTGAATTTAAAATAGTCACATTGGAAGAGAAAGACCTTCTGACACCGTATTTTCAAAAATACGGTGCTTCTTCCTGTCAACATTCCCTGTATCTGATGATCGGGCTTTCCATGAAATACGGGGATGAATACGCGGTAAAAAAAGGTATACTCTACATTCACAGAAGTCTTTTGGACAGGGAAGGTGTCAGGGTTTATCTGGCTCCGTTCGGGGAATATTCAAAAGATACACTTTCAGGCAGTCCCGTGGAAGAACTTCTTAACGATGCGGATTTTTACGGGGCAAAGCTGTCTTTTATGACTATCACGAAGGAATTTAAGAACGACCTGGAGAGGATTGCTCCCGGTCGTTTTCTGTTTGAACAGTCCGAAGATTACGCGGAATATCTTTATCTTACGGAGGAATTAAGCATCCTTCCCGGGAAGGAATTAGCTTCGAAGAGAAACAGGGTGCACGCATTTTATACAACATATGAGGGTAATATCAGGATTGAGGATATCTGTGAGTCCAATATTGCGGACGTGATTATTTTTCAGAAATACTGGATTGAGGACCGCCTTTCGGAAGGGTATGATGAAATGCTTGCCCGTGAAAACGAGGCGATTAAATTTTATTTATCTCATTTTGAAGAACTGGATTTTAAGGGAATTGTGGTATATGTAAAAGGTACCGTTGTCGGATATGCCGCGGGTGTTGCATTAAACGATGACTGTATCGATGAAGTGATTGAAAAAGGCCGTAAGGATGTGGTCGGTATTTATCAGTTGCTCTGCAACGAGTTCGCAATTCTTTGCGGAAGGGGATATACCTGGATTAACCGCGAAGAAGATCTCGGCGTGACAGGTCTTCGTGCAGCGAAGAGATCCTATCATCCGAAGAAAATGCTGGAAAAATTTATTGTGACGGAAAAGTGAGGAAAAGATGCTTGGAGCGATTTTAAAAAAGGAAGCCTGTGCAGAATGCAGATTCTGCTGTGCATTCAGAAAAACGTCGTTGTGGGAAGTCCCGGTTTTTACAAGGGAAAACACGGAGGCTATTAAGAAGAATCAAAACCTTGATTCATCCGTTTTGGAACCGTTGGATAAGAGATTATTCGGTAACACGGAAACCGATATCGCGGACTATTTATCGGATTATTCGGTTTATGATTTGACGGATTGCTATCAAACCGATGATCCGGAGGAGGAAGTTCCCTGCCCGTATCTTGGGCGGAACGGCTGCATTCTGTCGGCGGAGGAAAAACCGTGGGACTGCAAAATCTGGCCACTCCGGGTGATGCGTACCGAGGGCGGGGATGTAGTAATCGCTCTGACTCCGACCTGTCCGGAAATCAATAAAATCAATTTGAACGATGTAAAAAAATTTGTGAATGAAAATCTCAGGGATGAGTTACTTTCTTATGCGAAGAGCCATCCGTATCTGATTAAGGAATACAGGGAGGACTTTCCGATTCTTTGAGAAATCCGGGATTGGATGACAGGAATGAGTCAGACATGAATTTGAAAGAGATTACCGATTTGGAATTACCGGAACTGAATATTTTTTCGCATGCTTCGGAAGCCGAGCTTTTGCATTATTATGAACCGGCAGAGGGCGTGTTTATTGCGGAAACGGCAAATGTCGTTCTGCGGGCGCTTGAGGCGGGATATGAGGCGGAATCCATGCTGGTGGAAACAAACAGGATGGAAACGGAAGCGGGGCCGGTATTTTCTTTTATCAGAGAAAAATACGGCGAAAAAGTACTGAATGCAATTCCCGTTTATGTAGCGGAACACGAAGTGGTAAAAAATCTTACCGGTTATAATCTTGTAAGAGGATTGTGGGCGGTTTTAAGAAGAAAACCGGTGCCTTCCCTGAACGAATTCTGCGAGGGAAAGAGGCGTATTGCGGTACTTTACAATGTTGTGAATCCTACAAATGTAGGTGCAATTATCCGATCTGCCGCGGCACTCGGAATGGACGGCGTGATTTTGACGGATCATTCCGTGAATCCGTTAACCAGGCGGTCATCCAGAGTCAGTATGGGAACGGTATTTCAGATTCCGTGGACCGTGGTTTCCGGAGAGGATACTGTTTTTTCACTGAAAAATGCGGGGTTTGCAACAGCGGCAATGGCACTTTGCGAAAACAGTATCACACCGGATGACGAGAGGCTTAAAAAAGAAGAGAAACTGGCAATTTTCCTCGGGACCGAAGGGGACGGTCTTCCGAAAGAACTCATTAATGAATGCGATTATCAGGTTATGATTCCGATGATGCACGGGGTGGATTCACTGAATGTGGCGGCGGCAAGTGCGGTCATGTTCTGGGAACTTGCAAAGGGGGGAGGTACATGAATTTTAAATATTGCAGAATTCAGGGAAAAGAACTGGCAGCAAATACAAGAACCGGAAAAGGTGTTTTCAGTATGCTGAATCAGATGGTGACGAACGGTGTTATGGAACAGGAAGACGTGGATCTGTTTCATGAAATCGATTCCTGGTTTGCGGAAGAACTGCCCTGGCCTCCGCAGTGCAGAAGACAGGAGAAGGTCATCTGTTATTTTAAAACCGAAAATTCCGAAATGATGATGAAAATGATCCGGCCGCTGTTATGGCTGCTGGAAAGGTACGATCATGCTTATTATGTGGTTTATACCAATACTCCCGGGGAAATCGTTTATGAGGACGAATACCAGATCTGCGTAAAAGTGGATGAAAATATCGTAGTGGAGGATCTTCAGGCAAACTGGTCGCCGCCGGAACTGGACGGACTGTAAAAACGGTAAAACCGACCGGAATAATATTTTGAGAAAAGATTCTGTTGGGATATGGAAATACTGATATGTGTGGTATAATTTATATACCTTTAAGTTTTGTGTAGTTATTGTTATTTTTTGAATTAATAGGGGGGATTTCTATGTTTTGTCCAAGTTGCGGAACTCAGTTGTCCGATCAGGCATTATTCTGTTCCAATTGCGGTCATCAGATTCCACGTGCGAAAACACAACCGCAGCCTCAGCCACAACCACAAATGCAGCCTCAGCCACAACCGCAAATGCAGCCACAGGTACAGTCGGTGCAGTATCAGCAGCCCGTGGCGGGGCAGCCGGTGCAGCCTCAGGTACAGCCGGTGCAGTATCAGCAACCGGTAGCAGGACAGCCTGTACAGGTGGTTTCCTATCAGCAGCCGGTAGCTGGACAACCGGTACAGGTGATTACTTATCAGCAGCCGGTTCCGGGACAGCCGGTGCAGTATCAGCAAGCCATCCCCGGACAGCCGGTACAGGCAGTACAATATCAGCAACCGGTGGTACAGCCCCAGATACAGGCGACCGTTGCACAGCCGCAGGTACAGGCACAAGCAAATACGCAGACTCAGGTTCAGCCGGGGAACGTTCAGAACGATGTATCCGAAAAGAAAGCGAAAAAGAAAAAGGGTGCTCCGGTTGCGTTAATTGTAATCCTTTCCATACTTCTTGTCGGAGCGCTTGTCGGTCTTGTGATTTTTATCGGAACAAGCGGGGTGCTGAAGAGTCCCAAAAAGGTGTTTGCGGAAAATGTTGTGGGTGTAGCCGAAAACGTGAACGGAGAAATGTCCGAAGCAGGACTGATTCCGTTAGATGCCATTTTCCATATCGGAATTGACGATACCGATAAATCCCATACAAGCACAAGATACACATCCATTGAATCGGATGCGACGGAAGCCGGAATTGAACTGGTTCAGTCATACAGTTACGACGAAGCAAGCGGTAATACCGCATATGATATTACGGTTAATACAAACGGTTCACCAATCGGAACCGGCGGCATGTATTTTTCGGGTAACGATTTTATCTTTGTACCGATGAATGTTAATTCGCCGATGGTTCATTATGAAATGGATGCCAAAACATCGGAGGAACTGAAGTCCAAAGGTGCGATAGAGCGGTATTCCCTGATGGTTATGGAAATGTCTTCCGCGGACAGTAAGGACTGGAATGAGGTATTGGGAAATTTCAGTCAGGACGTACTGGATGATATTGATAAGAAAAATTTTTCCAAGTCCTCGGCAATGTATAGTTTACTTGGGACGGAGAGGAAATGTAATACTGCCGAAGTATCGGTTTCCGGTGAAGAGGCCGTTAAAATTCTGAACGGACTGAACGATGTGCTTTATAAAGGATTCGGCGGCAGCGAAGAAGAAAACAGCGGAGTATTTAAAGACGTAATCGAAGATTATGAAAGATACGGCGGAAATCTTGAAATAGGCGTAATTACATATAAATACAAAAAAACGCCCGTTGCCATGGATGTGAATGTTATGCTGGATGGTAAAGAATATACTTACTCAGTCAGCTATTTTACCAAAAAGAATGAAAAACAGTTTATTGTTGACAGCGGTACTCCGGACGGAAAGCATTCTTTCTATGAGGAAAGCATTGTTTCGACAGGTATCGGTACCTATTCAATGACGAACAGATGCGATTTCGGAAGCTTTAACGTGTATATTGAGCAGAAAGGACAAATGCTCGGAAATAACAAAAACATAAACGGTACCTTTGAAATTACCTCGGATAAAAGTTATAACAGCACGGTTTCTTCTCTGGCGGGAGATACTGTTACCGGAACCATTACGGAAATGGCAATTATGGGGAACGGAACGAAGACCACGGTAATAGAGGGAAAGAAGGGAAACATTGTGGTTACTACCGAAATGACCAGGGAGGCTTTGCAGAACGATAAAATCAATCCCCCTGAGTTTATACCCGGCTCCGGCACAGAGTGCGGTACAAATATCGAAGATTTGAAGGCCGTAATGCAGACGTCAAAAATGAGTCCCGTAAAGGCGGACAGCTCACTTGTTCATCTGGCGCAGGTATATTATCAGTTTATCAGAACAAGTATGGGAAGATGATGCTGTCAGGTGTCCCGGGTTTCACCGAAGGAAATAAAAAAGAGAGTCGAAAGACTCTCTTTTTTAGTAGCGAGAGGGGGATTCGAACCCTCGACACCGCGGGTATGAACCGCGTGCTCTAGCCAACTGAGCTATCTCGCCATAAATGTGAAAAGAAATTGAGTGGGGCCTATAGGGCTCGAACCTATGACCCTCTGCTTGTAAGGCAGATGCTCTCCCAGCTGAGCTAAGACCCCTAATTTCAAGGCACTTAATTAATATACAAAAAGGAAGAGAGAATGTCAAGAAAAAAATACTATTACGGGAAAAACGAGCGGATATTTTCCTCGGGAAAATCAATTGTTATCTTGCGCTTAAGGTTTTTCGGGTGTAAAATAGCACTGTTATTTTGAAAAAAGGAAAAAAGCGGTTGAAAAAGATTTAGAATTTTGCCGCATGAAAGGAGTGTTTTGCTATGAGCAAGAATATCGATTGGGCAAATCTGGGATTCGGATATATCCAGACGGATTATCGTTATGTATCCAGATTTAAAGACGGAAAATGGGATGACGGTGCAATTATTACCGACGCAAACATTGTGCTTAACGAATGTGCCTGTGTATTTCAGTATTCCCAGTCCTGTTTTGAAGGATTAAAGGCATATTATACAAAGGACGGCAATATTGTGTGCTTCCGTCCGGACATGAATGCAGAGCGTATGTATGATTCTGCGATTCGTCTTGAGATGCCTCCGTTCCCGAAGGATCGTTTTGTGGAGGCGGTTGAACAGGTAGTTGCTGCCAACAAAGAATTTGTTCCTCCTTACGGAACCGGTGCAAGCCTTTATTTAAGACCTTTCATGATCGGAACGAATTCCGTTATCGGTGTTAAACCTGCGGAAGAATATGAATTCAGAATTCTGACTACACCTGTAGGACCTTATTTCAAGGGAGGCGCAAAGCCTATTTCCATCAAGGTTTCCGACTATGACCGTGCAGCACCGTGCGGAACCGGACATATCAAAGCAGGTCTTAACTATGCAATGAGTTTATATCCGATTCAGCAGGCTCACAGAGAAGGCTTTGCAGAGAATATGTATCTTGATGCAAAGACCCGTACGAAAGTTGAGGAGACCGGCGGTGCAAACTTTATCTTTATCACCAAAGACGGCACACTTGTAACTCCGAAGTCAGACAGTATTTTACCTTCCATCACAAGAAGAAGCATCATGTATGTTGCAGAGCATTATCTTGGAATGAAGGTTGAGTGCAGGGAAGTTCTGTTTGAGGAAGTTAAGGATTTCGCAGAATGCGGACTTTGCGGAACTGCAGCGGTTGTTTCTCCCGTTGGACGTATTAACGATCACGGCAAGGACATTTTATTCCCGAGCGGAATGGAAGAAATGGGCCCCTGGACCAAGAAGATTTACGATACTTTAACCGGTATCCAGAGATGCGAAATCGAAGCACCCGAAGGATGGATCAAGGTAATCAAATAATCCGGAATGTAAAAAAATTTAAAATTGTATTAAAAAGGATTCTCCTGTTATTTCGGGGAATCCTTTTATTGTTTATAAAGGGAAAAAGGGGTATAATAAACAGATACTCTGAATGAAAAATGCCGGAAGGAGACTCTACAGTATGAGCAGATTTGTTTCTTCAAAGAATCAGGAAAACGATTCCCAGATGACACCGCTAATGAAGGCAATTAAGTCCATTCATTCCGTTTCTTCATCGGGAGATTCGCTTTTGCTTGAGGATATAAAGAAACAAAGAGCAGGCCAGGATGTGTATGCGAGAATATCAACGCCTGTAGTGGGGGTGGATACCAGTGAGTTTTCCGTAAGGGGAATTCCGTGTGAGTGGATTACACCTTCCTACAAACATGATGCAGACCGAATTATACTTTACTGTCACGGCGGCGGTTATACCTGCGGCAGTTTAAAATATGCAAGAATCGTCGGCTCCAGGTTAAGTCTTCATACAGGATTTCGAGTGGTTTCCTTTGAGTATGCCCTGGCTCCGGAGCATCCCTATCCTGCGGCACTTGAGGATGCTACCGTAATCTGGAATTATTTAATGTCTTTGGGAATCGGTGCAAAGAATGTTGTGGTAGTCGGAGATTCTGCCGGCGGAAACCTTGCGCTTGAACTTCTTCTCAGGATTAAAAACCAGGGAAGGATTCTTCCGAAAGGACTGGTTCTTATGAGTCCGTGGACCGACATGACATTGTCCGGAGAAACTTACGAAACCTGTAAGGATGCGGATCCGATGCTGACGAAAGAGTATATCAAACATGCACGTTATTCCTATGTCGGATTAAATGACAAATACAACGAAGAGATTGACAATTATAAAATCGAGGATACTGATTTTAACTATGCCGATCCGAAATACAGTCCGCTGTTCGGGGATTTGGACGGATTCCCTCCAACCCTGATTCAGGTGGGTTCCAATGAAATTTTAAAGGACGATTCCAGAAGATTATATGATAAACTCCTTTCGGAGGGGGTTATGGCAACGCTGGAGGAGTACGAGGATGCATGGCATGTATTCCAGATGACTCCCGGAAAGAAGACGAATCTTGCAATGGATTCCATAGAAAAATTTCTGGATATTCTTTATTAGAATAATTAGGATAATAAACTACAAATGTAGTTGATTTAGAGGCTTAAATGGCACAGGACAGATGGTACAGAATGGATAATGTGGCGAAAGTTTTTTTGGCTAGCGCGAATGACCGCGATACCAGAACTTTTCGTATTACCTGTACCTTAAAAGAAGAAATTGAAAAAGATTTGCTGCAAAAAGCGGTGCTGAATGCGCTGAAAGAAAGACCGCAGTATCATGTTACGATTCTGAGAGGGTTATTCTGGCACTATATGGAACCAACGGATGACCTTCCGGTCGTGGAAGAAGAGGACGGAAGAATCTGTCCGATGCTTGTGGGACCTGAAAATTTCGGAAAGCTGCATCTTCGCGTAACGTATTTCCATAACAGGATTAATCTCGAATTTTCCCATGCGATTGCCGACGGCAACGGCGCACTCGATTTTTTAAATCTGATTGTGGAGCATTATTTAAAGCAGAAGGATCCGGAGAAATACGGCAAACTCTCCATGACATCGGGAGCTTCGGAAGCGGGCCTTTCGGAAGACAGTTTCCGTAAATTTTACGCAAAGGAAAAGAAAAAGATTCCGAATATGAAACGCCCTCCGAAAGCATATCATATCAGGGGAATCAAGTATCCGTACAATCAGACGCAGTATATCGAAGTGCATATGCCCGTGCGGGAGGTGCTTGCAAGGGCAAAGGCACTGAATGTTACGATGACCTCCTATGTCGGAACGCTTTTTATGCTTGCGGTATATAATGATATGCCGACACTGATGAGAAATAAACCGGTTACGGTAAGTATGCCGGTGAATTTAAGGAACTATTATCCGTCCATGACTTCCCGGAATTTTTTTAATTCCGTTCTGGTAAGTCACATATTTAAAGGCGGAGAGACCGTTGAGAGTCTGGCGGAGGAGTATCAGGTCAAATTAAAGGCGGAACTTACACCGGAAGCGGTGGAAAAAAGAATGCTCAATTACGAGAAAATGGAGAGCCTGTTTTTTATCAGGCTGGTGCCGCTTTTTATCAAAAATCCCGTAATCAACATGGTAAACAAACGGGCAGGAAAAGAAGTCACACTGGTTCTTTCCAACCTCGGTAAACTTTCGGTACCGCCGGAAGTACAGGATGAAATTGAATCCTACAGTGCATACTGCAGTACCGAGAAATTGTTCATTGTTATGGATACCTGCAAGGATGATCTGATCCTCGGAATCAGCAATGCGTACCGTAATACGCAGGTGATTCGTGATTTTCTGAAGAATTTTACGGACGAAGGGATTCCCGTTACGGTGTATTCCACGGAAATATCCGATTAAAAACTGTCATTTTGCTCTTGAGAACAAAATTATTTAAAGGAGAGTAGCTAACGGCATGAAACGTTGCCCTTACTGCAAACTGAATATCGGAGGAAATCCTGAGAAATGTCCCGTCTGCCAGAATGCACTGGAAGGGGAAGGCGAGCGTGACTACTGGCCGAAACTTACCGTTAATTCAAAACGGGTAAAGGCTTTTCAGATTGTGATGTTTGCGGTAATTTCCGTCAGCATTGTGGCACTGGCCATGGATTTTCTGTTTTTGAAAGAGGAACATCCTTCTTTCGGTCCGCTGGTAATGGCATGGATGATAGTTCCCGGATGGCTTTTGGAAAATGTGATTAAGAAACATTATAATCTTTTAAAAACAATGTTTGTGTCGCTGATTGCGATTTCAGTCCTCTGCGGACTGTCCGAATTTTATATTCATGTGGCCTGGAACGTGCCGTATTTTGAGATTACTTCCGGTTATATTATTCCGATTCTTTGCAGCCTTAACATGGTCGCCAATTTTGTTTTGTCATTTGTAGATAAACAGTTTACGGATCATTCGTTAATTTATATGTTTATGAATATACTGGTCGGTGTAGTTCCCTGGATTACCCTTTTCTTTATAGCCGGTAAACCTCCGATGACCTGGTCCATCTGCCTTGTCATCAATGTACTGGCTTTTGTGGCACTCTTTATTTTCCGGGGAAGAATTGTACTGAATGAATTTCGCAAACGTTTTCATCTTTGATGTTTTATCTTTATTCCGGGGCAGATGCTATGACAGGAAAAGATTTTCAAAAAAAGATATTCCTGAGCGGCAGATTCTATTTTTGTCTGCTTGTGGTATTTTTTGTGGCTTTTATCCTGATTGCATCCCTTGTTACCGGGAAAATAACCGGTTTCATGCAGTCCGCCGATTCCGGATATGAATCCGGATGGACATACGAAGACGGAAGAGAAGTTTCTTTTGACAGCCTGATGGAAGAAAATCACGTGGTCATTCATAAAATGACCAGAGGCGATGTCATCAATAACAAATCCCTTTGTTTCTACACTAAAAACATTTATTTTACGGTCTGTATGGATGATGAAATCATCTATCGGTTTCATCCGGAACCGCCTTCGATTTTCGGCAAATCCTACGGAGTATTTCCGCATACCGTTACCATGCCCATTCTTGCGGATGACGGGATGCTCACCATTGAGGCGGAAAATATTTATCCGGATACCGTCGGATTTATTCGGGATGTTTCCCTGAATAACGGAATGTATTTCATTGTTTCCGAGATGCAGAAGAGTATCCCGGAATTTATCCTGTCATTACTTATTTTTTCATTCGGAATCGTTCTTTTCTTCATCGGTGTATTCGGCCGTTATTACGGAGACAAACGGTATGAGATCATGAGCATGGGAACGTTTGCGATGGTTGCGGCGCTCTGGGTGGCAACGGAGACGTCAACGTTTCCGCTGATTACCGGATTGCCGGTTGCCGTTCATTTTATCGACTATATGATGCTTGCCATGCTTCCGGTTCCCTCGGTCCTTTTTGCTTCCTATATTACGGAAAACAAAGGGTCCAAAATCGTGCTTGTTATCAGCGCCATGGCTGCACTGAATATTATGATTTCCGTGCTGTTTTCCACACTTCGTGTAAAGGATTACCATGAACTTTTATTTGTAAGCCATATTATTATTGTGCTGGCGATTGCGGCGGTAATGTATCTTTTTATCCGGAGTGCCGTCGAAGGAAAACTGAAAAAAGGAATTATCATTGTTCTTGCCGTAACGTTTTCGCTGCCGATTTTAATCGGTGCGGCGGAAATCATCCGTTACAGGGTAAATCCGCCGGATTGCTTAACAGGGAAGCGTATAACGAGGAAATCGATTCACAGAAGGACGGAAATCATTCCTATACGGTTGTCATGCTTGACATGAATCATTTAAAAAAGGTGAACGACAAACTGGGACATGCCATCGGTGATGAGTATATTAAGAGACTGGCTGAATTTATAAAGGACTCTTTTGAAAACGAGAAGTGTTTCCGGATGGGAGGAGACGAATTCCTGATTCTGTCAAAGAAGAAATCTTCGAATCCGGAATTCCGGAATTCGCTTGCCGGCTTGAACCGGAATATAGAAGCATATAACAGGGCAAGAGCACTTGAAATACCGTTAAGCGTTGCCATCGGATATGCGGATTACAATTCCGAAAAAGAAAGACTGGAAGATGTAATCCGGAAAGCAGACGAGTATATGTACGAACAGAAGAAAAAAATGAGGATGGAAGTGGGAAATCGATAGGATATTGACAGATTTCGGAAAAAAACATATAATGACATTGTTAAAAAAATAACAAAGAAATAAAAATCAAGGCAGATCATAACGTGCCGAAAAGGAGGTCGCGAAATGACAGAAAAGAAAGAACGAATCATTGACAGCGTGGAAACTCTTGAAAAAGCCTTAAAGGAATTAAAGAAGGCGCAGGAGATTTACGCGCAGTATACGCAGGAGCAGGTGGATGCAATTTTTAAAGCCGCTGCCGTGGCAGCAAACCAGGCAAGAATTCCGCTTGCAAAACTGGCGGTGGAAGAAACCGGCATGGGAATTGTGGAAGATAAGGTTATTAAGAATCATTATGCTGCCGAGTATATTTATAACAAATATAAAAACAGTATTACCTGCGGAGTGGTAGAAGAAGACAAGGCTTTCGGCATTCGTAAAATTGCGGAGCCGATCGGTGTGATTGCAGCAGTTATTCCGACCACAAACCCGACCTCTACGGCAATTTTTAAATCGCTGCTTGCACTGAAAACCAGAAACGGAATCATTATTTCCCCGCATCCCCGTGCAAAGAAGTCCACGATTGCGGCTGCAAAGGTGGTTCTTGATGCTGCAGTTGCAGCAGGTGCACCGGAAGGTATTATCCGATGGATTGACGTTCCTTCCCTTGATATGACAACACTTGTTATGAAAGAAGCGGATATCATTCTTGCAACCGGCGGACCGGGAATGGTAAAGAGTGCTTATTCCTCCGGAAAACCGGCAATCGGTGTAGGTGCCGGAAATACTCCTGCCATCATTGATGATTCCGCAGACGTCATTCTTGCGGTAAATTCCATTATCCATTCAAAAACTTTCGACAACGGTATGATTTGCGCTTCCGAACAGAGCACCATCGTTCTTGACAGCGTATATGATGCCGTTAAAGAAGAATTTAAAAACAGAGGCTGCTATTTCTTAAAACCCGCGGAAATCGAAAAAGTGCGGAAAACGATTTTAATCAACGGATCCTTAAATGCCAAGATTGTAGGTCAGTCCGCATTTAAGATTGCGGAACTGGCGGGCGTGAAAGTCCCCGAAAAGACCAAGATTTTAATCGGTGAAGTAAAGAGTGTGGAATTATCCGAGGAATTCGCACATGAGAAACTGTCTCCTGTTCTTGCAATGTATCGCGCAAAAGACTGGGCGGATGCATTGAATAAAGCAGAGAGACTGATTGCGGACGGCGGATACGGACATACTTCTTCCCTTTACGTAAACGTGATTACGGAGCAGGAAAAAATCGCGGAATTCGGCGAACGCATGAAGACCTGCAGAATATTAATCAACACACCTTCTTCCCACGGCGGAATCGGTGACTTATACAACTTTAAACTCAATCCTTCACTGACGCTCGGATGCGGTTCCTGGGGCGGGAACTCCGTTTCGGAAAACGTAGGCATCAAGCATCTGTTAAATATCAAGACCGTAGCGGAGAGGAGAGAGAATATGTTGTGGTTCAGAGCACCCGGAAAGGTTTATATGAAGAAGGGCTGCCTGCCGGTAGCTTTAGACGAATTAAAGACGGTATACGGAAAGAAACGTGCCTTTATCGTAACGGATACGTTCCTTTTCGAAAACGGTTATACTAAACCGATTACAGATAAGCTGGAGGAACTCGGAATTCAGTATACGACATTCTCGGATGTTGCTCCGGATCCCAATCTTGCATGCGCTAAGGAAGGTGCCAAATTAATGGCTTCCTTTAAGCCGGATACGATTATTGCTTTGGGTGGCGGTTCCGCAATGGATGCAGGAAAAATCATGTGGGTATTATACGAGCATCCTGAAGCAGATTTCATGGATATGGCAATGCGTTTTTCGGATATCAGAAAGAGAATTTATACTTTCCCGAGAATGGGAGAGAAAGCATATTTCGTAGCAATTCCGACATCTGCAGGTACCGGTTCGGAGGTTACTCCGTTTGCGGTTATTACCGATGAAACCACCGGAACCAAATATCCTCTGGCTGATTACGAACTGCTTCCGAATATGGCAATCATTGATGCCGATATGCATATGAATGCACCGAAGGGACTTACCTCTGCATCCGGTATTGATGCCGTAACCCATGCCCTTGAAGCATATGCTTCCGTTATGGCAACGGATTATACGGACGGACTTGCAATTCAGGCGCTGAAGGTAATTTTCGAATACTTGCCGAGAGCATACGACAACGGACCGAACGATCCGGAAGCAAGAGAGAAGATGGCAAACGCAGCAACCATGGCAGGTATGGCATTTGCAAACGCATTCCTCGGTGTATGCCACTCCATGGCTCATAAGCTTGGTGCATTCTATCACATCCCTCACGGTGTTGCAAATGCACTGATGATAGACGAAGTAATCCGCTTTAACATGGTGGAAGTTCCGACCAAGATGGGAACCTTCTCCCAGTATGATCATCCTCATACCCTTGCCCGCTATGCAGAAGTTGCAACGGCTTTGGGGCTTAAGGGAAAGACCGATGAGGAAAAAGTGGAAAGCTTAATTAAGGCAATTGACGAGCTTAAGAATAAAATCGGAATTAAGAAGAGCATCAGTGAATACGGAATCGATGAGAAAGAGTTCCTGGAACGTCTTGACGATATGACCGAGCAGGCATTCGATGACCAGTGTACCGGTGCAAACCCGAGATATCCGCTTATGAGTGAAATTAAGCAGATGTACTTAAATGCTTACTATGGAAAGCACACGGAAGTATAAGGCGGATTTTGACAAGTCCAATCAAAAATGGTTGACATAAAATGGAGGGATATTATGAAATTGGATAAACTGATTGCCGACAGAGGCACAAAGAAAGTGTATAAAGACGGGGATTTGGCCATCAAGGTTTTCGAAAACGAGGCATTCTCCAAGGCTGATATTTTAAACGAGGCCTGCAACCAGGCAAGAGTGGAAGACCTTAAGGATCTTCACATTCCCCGTATCCGTGAGGTCGGAAAAATTGACGGAAAATGGGCAATTGCGACCGAATACGTGGAAGGTAAGACACTGCAGGAACTGATGGATAAGAATCCGAAGAAACTGGATGAATATCTGGAACTCTTTGTGGATTTGCAGATTAAGGTTCATTCCCATACCGTTGCAAATTTAAATTCCCAGAAGGAAAAAATGCAGCGTAAAATCAGTCAGTCCGCGCTTGATGCAACTGCAAGATACGAGCTTCATACACGTCTTGCCGCACTTCCGGCGCACAATAAAGTCTGCCACGGTGATTTTAACCCGTCCAACATTATTATTGACAAGAAGGGGGTTCCCCATATTCTTGACTGGGCACATGTAACGGCAGGAAATGCGTCCGCAGACGTAGCAAGAACCTATCTTTTATTCTGTCTTGCGGGAAAGGACGAGCTTGCTGCCAAATACCTGAATCTGTTCTGTGAAAAGACCGATACCGCACGTCAGTATGTGGAAAAATGGCTTCCCATCGTAGCGGCTTCCCAGTCCGTAAAGGGCAAACCGGAAGAGAAGGAATTCCTGCTTAAGTGGGCTGATGTAGTGGATTTTGAGTAAGGGAATGTTCAGAATAACTTTTTTTAACGTATTATTATCATTGCTTTATATGATTCCGGGGTATGTTTTCTGCAGGATTAAGAAAGCTGCCCCGGAGCACTTATCGACAATGTCATATATCCTGATTTATTTCTGTTCACCCTGCATGGTGGTTGCATCGTTTCTGCAGCTTCCGAGGTCGGGAGAAAATATCCGGCATATGATATTGTTTTTTGTGTTCTCGCTTCTTGTACAGACACTGTTCTTTTTTCTTCTTTTTCTGTTTCTTAAGAAAAAACAGGAGGACAGCGTATATCGCATTATGAATGTAGGTGCGGTGCTGGGAAACGTCGGATTTTTCGGGCTGCCGCTTGTAAAGGCACTGTTTCCGGAAAGTCCGGAAGTGCCGTGTTATTCCTGCATTTTTGTGATCAGTATGAATCTGCTTGTTTTTACCATCGGTGTTTACGGGGTAACGGGAGAGAAGAAGTATATCTCCGTTAAAAATGCATTTTTTAATCCGGCATTTGTGTCTTTTCTGATTGCCGTTCCGCTCTACCTTTCCGATGCGGGAGATTGGTTTCCGCATTTTCTCGGAAACGGAATCGATATTGTCGGAAAAATGACGACACCGTTATGCATGCTGATTCTGGGAATCCGTCTTGCCACAATACCGATCGGAAAACTGTTTTCCGACTTTCGTGTATATTTAACCTGCGGGTTGAAACTGCTTATCCTGCCTCTTTTCGGATATGCAATTTCCTTATTGTTTCCGCTTCCCGATACGTTTCGCTATGCGGTTCTGATTTTGGGCGGAACACCCTGCGCCTCGGTTCTTCTCGGTATGGCGGAAATGCACGGGAAAAGTGCGGATATTGCGGCAAACTGTATTCTTTTAAGTACGCTTTTAAGTATTTTTACCCTGCCTTTGCTTTCGTTATTGATTCGCTGATTCTATCGGGCGTACTTTTTCACCTTTCTTATCTGTCTTTCTTTTCATTTCAAAGGAAAAATGCTATAATAATATGATTTATTATGCACAGAAGGGAAAAGAATGATTTATTACAATACATTTTTTATAATTTCATTTCTTTTATCCATTTTTTACGTCTACCGTTTTCAGAAGCATTTCGATGTGAATATTACGGCCATTTTTCTGTTGATTCCGGTTGTGAATCTCGGATATATTTTCATGGCAAAAGCGTCAAATCTGGATCAGGCCCTGGTGGCGAACAGAATTATTTATCTGGGCGGATGTTTTCTGCCGTATTTTATTACGTTCTCCATTTTCAATTTGTGTAAAATCGAGGTAAAACCGTGGATACGGACGATTCTCATTATGCTGAATTCCTCGGTTTATGTCTGCGTTCTGCTGGTCGGAAGAAATAAACTGTTCTATGAAAGTGTAGTTTATAAATACAGTAAGGGTGTCGCATACATGGAGAAGGAATACGGTCCCGTCCATACCGTGTTTATCCTGATGCTGGCATTTTATATTCTGATCGGAACGGGAACCATTGTATATACCTACTTCAAAAAGAAAGAAGTCTCGAGAGTAATGCTGTATCTTTTGTTCCTGCCGGAGTTTTTCAGCGTTATCGGCTATTTCGGCGGGAAACTTCTCGGTATGGTTTATGAATTGTCACCGGTTACTTTTGTGATAGCGCAGCTGGTTTATCTGTTTATTTCGAGACGTTTAAGCTTTTATAAAGTCAGTGATATGGCAATCGACACGCTTCTTATGAACGGCAGGAACGGCTATGTCATGATGGATTTAAAGCATCACTATCTGGGAAGCAACCTGACGGCCAAGGAAATATTCCCCGGCCTGAAAAATGTGCCTGTCGACGACAATCTGGAAGAGGATGAGATTCTGAAGGAGTATTTCGTAAAATGGGTGGATGCTTTTTCTACGAAAGGTAATTCAGAAGAATTTTACGTAAAAAAGAACGATGAAGACGAAGACAACAATCAGTATTACACGATTGAAATCGATTATTTATACAACGAAAAAAGCAAAATCGGTTATCAGATATTCTTAAAGGACGATACCGACGACATCAAATATATTAAACTTTTAAACAACTACAGAGCCGAACTGTCAGAAGAGGTGGAAGCAAAGACCGCCAGAATTGTTCAGATGCATAATAATCTGATTTTAAGCATGGCGACCATGGTTGAAAGTCGTGATAATTCTACCGGAGGACATATTAAGAGGACCAGTGACTGTATCAGGATTCTGATTGATGAAATCCGTAAAGACAACAAGTTAAAACTTTCCGATGAATTCTGCAGGAATCTGATTAAGGCGGCGCCCATGCATGACCTCGGTAAAATTGCCGTTCCGGATAATATTCTGAAACTGGAAAGAAGATATGAACCCGAGGAATTTGAAAAGATGAAAAGCCATGCAGCCGAGGGTGCAAAAATCGTTCATAATATCTTAAAGGATACGGATGATGACGCGTTTCACGTGCTTGCGGAAAACGTGGCACATTACCATCACGAACGTTTTGACGGATCCGGATATCCGGACGGTCTGAAAGGGGAGGAAATTCCCATTGAGGCCAGAATTATGGCCATCGCGGATGTATACGATGCACTTGTCAGTAAGCGCTGTTACAAAGAAAGCATGAGTTTCGAAGATGCCGACCGGATTATCATGGAAGGAATGGGAACGCATTTTGATCCGCAGCTTAAGGATTATTATGTAAAGGCCAGACCGAGACTGGAAGAGTATTATAAAGCGGAAACTGAAAAAGTTGTAAAAAACGAAAAAAAAGGAGATGAATAAAATGGGAATGAATGTGGCATGCCTTGATTTGGAAGGTGTTCTGGTACCGGAAATCTGGATTGCGTTTTCGGAGGCAAGCGGAATCCCGGAACTCAGAAGAACTACGAGGGATGAGCCTGATTATGATAAACTGATGCGTTTCAGAATCGGAATTTTAAAAGAACACGGACTCGGATTAAAAGAAATCCAGGATACGATTGCGACAATCGATCCGCTTCCCGGAGCGAAGGAATTTCTGGATGAACTGCGTGACAATATGCAGACAATTATTATATCCGATACGTTCGAACAGTTTGCAAAACCCCTGATGGTAAAACTCGGGATGCCGACACTTTTCTGTAATACGCTGGAAGTGGCACCGAACGGGGAAATCACCGGATTTAAAATGAGATGTGAGAAATCCAAACTGACTACCGTTAAAGCTCTTCAGAGCTGCGGTTTTGATACAATTGCAACCGGTGACAGTTTTAACGATCTTGCCATGATTCAGGCAGGCAAGGCGGGATTTTTATTCCGTACGACGGAGAGTATTAAGAAAGACTATCCGGATATCCCTGCGTATGAAGAATACAGGGATTTACTGAATGCATTTCTGAATGCAAGATAACCAAATCTGCGGAGGCCCAGTGATGAGAAAAAAAGAACAAATGTTGAAAATCGTGTTGGTTTTACTTTCTTTTGTTTTGTTAACCGGAATCTGCGGAACACTGCCTTTTCATACGATAAAGGCAAGAGCGGCGGACGGTAAGGAACACAGCGGACAGGATACGGAAAGGGTTACCGTGGAATATGTGGAAGATTTAATTGACCGGATCGGAACGGTGGACGGTTCTGAGGAGTGTTTTGACAGAATTATCGATGCACTGCTTGCATATGTCAGTCTGACGGATGAAGAGGCTGCCGGAGTATCCAATGAAGCGATTTTATCTGCCGCAATCACGCAGTATCTCAATCTGACGGCAAAAGAACCGGATTATCTGGATTCGTTAAGAACCGAACTTTCCGTTGCGGCAGAACAGGCAAAGAGTACCGGCGTTGCACAGACGGTGAATTTCAAAGGGAATTACGCACTTCCCCTGGAATTTATGAGGACACTGAAGGAAAATCCGCTCGTTACCCTGAATTACGAATTCCCATACAGAGGAATTGAATGGGAAGTATCCGTCAGTGCGAAAAATGCGGTTGCAGATGATAATATCCGGTGGTACGGACCTGCATGGTTACTGCAAAACTATACGGAAAAAGTTATCGGACCGGCAGAGGAATAAGAGGATTATATGAGAATAGGAATGGGATATGATGTACATCGCCTGACGGAAGGCCGGGATTTAATTATCGGCGGTGTAAAAATCGAGTATGAAAAAGGACTTTTGGGACATTCGGATGCGGATGTCCTGCTCCATGCAATATCCGATGCACTCCTGGGGGCAGCGGCACTCGGAGATATCGGAAAACATTTTCCGGATACGGATGAGAAGTATAAAGGCATCTCCAGCCTGATTCTTTTGAAGCATGTCGGTGAATTACTGGAAGAGGAAGGGTACCTGATCAATAACATTGATGCCACGATTATCGCCCAGGCTCCGAAAATGCGTCCTTATATCGACGAGATGAGAAAGAATATTGCCGATGCGCTCGGAATTGATATCTCGCAGGTGAATGTCAAGGCAACCACGGAAGAGGGGCTTGGCTTTACGGGAAGCGGGGAGGGAATATCCTCGCAGGCAGTCTGTATGCTTTCCGAAGCAAATGAGATGGTATCCTATGCGGTGACACAGGACTGCAGTACCTGCGGTGGCTGTTCGGTACAGCAGAAAACGGAGTAAGAAAGTAAAGCAAAGTATTATAGTAAACATAATTTCTATAATTATGTAAACATACAGCACGAATGGTGGACATAAATTAAAGAGTTATGTAAACAAATAGGAATATCAGTGAACATAATTTTAAGTATTATGTAAATCAATATACCGGAAATAAGGATAAAAATTATGAATGTTGTATATCTTGCAGAAGGCGATAATCTTGTTTTCGCCGGCAGGGAAAATTTAGAAACAGTCAGTTCGCTTTATCTCGCTCCCCATTATACAAGCAGGGGAGAGGAACTCTGCGAAATCAAGAATGTTTTTACGAAAGAGAAGTTCCGCAGAAAAGGTTGTATGGATACCCTGATGAAGGAAGCTTTTCTTTGCATGCAGAGTGAAGGAGAACCTTATACGTTCCTTCGTCCGATGGCAGAAAAATATTTTGTTCCCTATGGTTTTGTAAACGTTGAGGAAAGAGAGGGCCTTCGTATCAACGGACTTCGCCTGACGGACGATTTATTAATAGGCGCAAACGAAACGGATGCGGAATTTCATCTTCTTGTAAAGGATTCCGAAGATTATCTGGTTCATCCGGTTCGCGAAGCGGAAGCAAAAAAAGCTGCAGAGTTCATTAACAATCTTTTGAAGACAAAGTCAGATTGCTTTATCATACAATCCGAACATACCGTGATGAATCTGAAAAATACCTGCAAGGAAAAGGGCGGAAACCTATTCATGGCGGAACTGAAGGGCGAGACGGTCTGTGTTTTCGCATATACCCTGGTAAAGCAGGAAATCGTAAATGAAGCGGACGGAAAGAGTACGACATTCAGTGATAAAAGGCTTTCCTTTGCACTTTATAAAGACGGTTTCAAAAAAGAGGATCTTTTTTTGGAAGAACCGGAACCGATTGTGACGATGGCCAGAATAATTGATGTGAAATCGATTTTAAGCACGGTACGATGTCCGAAGGAATTCGTGATGGCACTTCGGATTTACGATGAGAGAATCGTTGAGAATGCCGGATTATATATGCTTCACTGCGGTCCGACGGGAGGAAATCTTTCCGCAATCAAAATCGGTGACTCGGAGATGAAGAATGCCGCAGGAGAAAAACTTTCCGCGGAAGGAGAAATCACGATTGAAAACCTGACACGCTTCCTGTTCGGATTTAAAAAAGCGGAGGACTGCTTCAAAATCTATGTCAAAGCAAGGGAAGAAGAGATCTTCGGAAATCTGAACGAATTAAAATGTATGGAAAGGCCGTATTTTATATGCGAGTAGTTATGTAAACCAATGGGAATTATTTCAAGAATAAAAAAAGAAACAGCGATTATTAGAGAGCGTGATCCGGCAATTCATTCCAACATGGAGGTTTTTCTGTATCCCAGTTTCCGCGTGATGATGCATTACAGACTGGCTCATAAACTGTATCTGAAGAAACATTATTTTCTTGCAAGATTTATTTCGCAGAGAGCAGTTCGTAAAACCGGAATTGAAATCCACCCCGGCGCGACAATCGGAGAGGGACTTTTCATTGACCACGGCAACGGTGTGGTAATCGGCGAAACCACGATTATCGGTAATAACGTAACCCTGTATCAGGGCGTTACTTTGGGAGGTACCGGAAAGGAACACGGGAAACGTCACCCGACGCTGGAAGACAATGTAATGGTATCTTCCGGAGCGAGAGTACTCGGGTCGTTTACGGTTGGAGAAAATTCCAAAATCGGCGCAGGCAGCGTGGTATTAAAGGAAGTACCGCCGAACTGTACGGTGGTAGGCGTACCCGGACGTATCGTAAAACGTGACAATGTTGCAATTCCGAGAGATACACTGGATCAGGTTCATCTTCCCGATCCCGTTATGGATGATATCAACAGGCTTGCGGAAGAAAATAAGCACCTGAAGGAACGACTCGATGAACTTGAGAAATGTATCGCTAATTTGAATCAATAAAGAATTTAAGAGGTAACAGTATGCAAATTTACAATACACTTACAAAAAGCAAACAGACTTTCAAACCGATTGAAGAGGGCAAGGTAAAAATGTATGTATGCGGTCCCACCGTATACAATTTAATCCATATCGGAAATGCCCGTCCGATGATGGTTTTCGATACCGTCAGACGTTACATGGAATACAAGGGGTATGAAGTAAACTATGTATCCAATTTTACGGACGTTGACGATAAAATTATTAAAGCCGCAAACGAAGAAGGCGTGGATCCTTCCGTTATTTCCGAGCGCTATATCGAGGAATGCAAAAAGGATATGGCTTCCTTAAACGTAAAGCCTGCAACCACACACCCGAAGGCAACCGAAGAAATCGACGGAATGCTTGAAATGATTCAGAGCCTGATTGAAAAAGGGTATGCATATGTTGCCAAAGACGGTACGGTTTATTACAGTACCAGAAAATTCAGAGATTACGGAAAACTTTCCCATAAAAATCTGGACGATCTGCAGGGTGGTATGAGATCCCTTCTGGTTTCCGGTGAGGACCAGAAAGAAGATCCCCTGGATTTCGTACTCTGGAAACCGAAGAAGGAAGGAGAACCGTTCTGGGTATCCCCGTGGTGCGAAGGACGTCCCGGATGGCATATCGAATGCTCCGTAATGAGCCGTAAATATCTGGGAGAGGAAATTGATATTCACGCAGGCGGTGAGGATCTGATTTTCCCCCACCATGAAAATGAAATCGCCCAGTCCGAAGCCGCAAACGGAAAGCCGTTTGCAAGATACTGGATGCATAATGCATTTTTAAATATTGACAACCGCAAGATGTCGAAGTCACTCGGCAATTTCTTTACCGTGCGGGATATTCTGGAAAAATACGATGCACAGGTACTCCGTTTCTTCATGTTATCTGCTCACTACCGCAGCCAGCTGAATTTCAGCGCGGACTTAATGGAAGCGGCGAAGAATTCCCTGGACAGAATTCTTACCGCTGCCGACCGGGCAAGAGATTTTCTTGCAAAGGCGGAGGAAGGCGAATTAAAGGAAGGCGAACTTGACCTTATAAAGGAAGCAGAAGTCTTCAGAGCCAAATACGAAGAAGCCATGGATGATGATTTCAACACGGCGGATGCAATTGCTGCAATTTTTGAACTCGTGAAGTTTATGAATACGAATATTACGGATCAGACCACAAAAGCATTCGATGCGGCTCTTTTAGCCGAACTGAATGAACTGATGGATATTCTGGGCCTTACCACGGAGCGCAAAGCAGAGCTTCTGGATGAGGAGATAGAGAAACTGATTGAGGAACGTCAGAATGCCAGAAAAGAGAAGAATTTTGCCAGAGCGGATGAAATCCGTGCGGAACTTCTGAATAAGGGCATCGTTCTTGAGGATACCAGAGAGGGCGTTAAGTGGAAGAGAGCATGACCTTTCATGAAATGGTGGAAAGCGAATTTGCGCTTCCCAAAATGGATATCGGTGAATACAGCATCCTGAATCTTGCGTTTGTCGGAGACAATGTGTTTGATCTGGTTGCAAGAACCGTAGTGCTTACCATGGGAAAGCGCAGGGTCAACGATATTCACAAATTAAAAAGCAGCCTGGTAAAAGCGGATGCGCAGGCGTGGATTGCGGAGTATTGTTTAAGCGGGAATCTTTTTACGGAAGAGGAAGCGGATTATTACAGACGCGGAAAAAACGCAAAAACCGCAAATCACGCAAAAAATGCAGGTTTGTCAGCGTATCACAGGGCGACCGGTCTTGAGACGGTGATGGGGTATCTGTATTTGACGGACCGGGAGAAACGCGCTGTGGAGTTATGTAAACTTGGAATCGAAGCATACGCAGAATACGCAGGAATCAGTTTATAGGATCAGCACACAGGGGAATAAAAGATGGGATATCATGAATTTACGATAGAAGGCCGCAATGCCGTACTGGAAGCGTTCAGGAGCGGCAAAACCATTGACAGGCTCTTTGTTCTTGACGGCTGTCAGGACGGCCCGGTGTTAACAATTAAAAGAGAAGCCAAAAAACAGGACACCCTTATTCGTTATGTAGATAAAGGGAGACTTGACCAGCTTTCGGAGACGGGAAAGCACCAGGGTGTTATTGCATATGCGGCGGCGTATGATTATGCGGAAGTGGATGATATTTTAAATGCCGCGAAGGAAAAGGGGGAAGATGCCTTTATTCTGCTTCTGGACAATATCGAGGATCCGCATAATCTTGGTGCAATCATCAGAACCGCACACCAGGCGGGAGCACACGGAATCATCATTCCGAAGAACCGTGCGGTGGGTCTTACGGCAACGGTAGCAAGAACATCCGCGGGTGCGCTTAATTACCTGCCGGTTGCAAAGGTAACCAACCTTTCCAAAACGATTGAGGATTTGAAGAAGGAAGGACTCTGGTTTGCAGCTGCTGACATGGACGGGGCCGAAATGTATGATGCAAATCTGACCGGTCCGATCGGTCTGGTAATCGGAAGCGAGGGAGAGGGTGTTTCGAGGCTCGTAAAGGAGAAATGCGATTTTACCGTTTCCATTCCCATGAAGGGACAGATTGATTCCCTGAATGCTTCCGTGGCAGCGGGGGTTCTCTGTTACGAAATTGTTCGCAGAAGACGGGGGAAAGCATGAAAAAGGAGTATGAACAGTGTACTGATGAAGAACTGATCCGGCTTTTCAGAAACGGTCAGGATGACATCATGGACTATCTCTTAAACAAATACAAGAACCTCGTAAAATCACAGGCGGGTCAGTATTTTATCCCGGGAGCGGATGAGCAGGATATCCTTCAGGAAGGAATGATCGGACTTTTTAAAGCGGTACGCGATTTTGACGAAAGTAAGGATGCATCTTTCGGAACTTTTGCAAAGTTATGTGTCACAAGGAATATCCAGTCTGCGGTCAATAAGGCAAACAGAAAAAAGCAGGAACCGTTAAATACGTCGGTATCCTTAAATGCCGCCTCCGAAAACGGAACCGCATCGGAGCTGGAAAGCCAGGCGGTCAGCAGTCTGAAACGCCTCGGTGTAGATGACCCGGAGAAGATTCTGATTGATTCGGAGAATTACAAATTCCTGATGGAGTCCATTCAGAATGATTTGAGTACATCGGAAAAAGCGGTATTTAAGCTAATGATTACGGGACTCGGATACCGAGAAATCGCGGAAGAACTCGGCAAAGAATCAAAGTCCGTGGACAATGCGATTACGAGAATCCGGACAAAAGCAAAAAAACATATAAAGAACCGTATTTAGCGGAATCAAAAGGGAAAAAGATGAGGAAGATTTTTTTTGGAAAAAAAGGACTTGCGGCAGCAACCGCAATTCTTGCGGCAGCACTTATGCTTACAGGTTGCGGAAAGATTTCACAGGTACTCGGTAATAAAACCGGAAGTGAAATCGAGTCCGGATCTGCGGAATCCTCCGAAGCGGTAACCGACGAGGCAATCGTAACGGAATATGAAGGAGAAGACAAAGGCGAAAAATCGTTTGCGTCCAAAATCGCAGGAAATTATTCTTATCAGATTTCCGGGGATGAAGTTGCCCTTTTATCCGTATATAACGTCGGCGGCAATTTATACGGTTATCTGGGTCTGGCGATGGAGGAAGAAGGCGTAAATCCGGAAGACAATGTTTATTCATACTGCGCACTGGAAATCATGCCGACTTCGGCAGGGATCACCTTAAGTCCGGGGACGGAAACCGCAGAAGCCGGATTTATGGTATTTTCCGATATGTCAAATCTGTCGAGATACTGGGATATGCCGAGACTCGGCGTTATTTCGCTGACAGATAACGGAATTAAGATTGTAGCAAAGGATGACAGCGCAAATCCGCTTTATTTAGCCGGTACGGAAATGAATTTTGTGCGGGATTCTTCGATAAAAGGGTTCTTTACCTATGATGTACCGGGCGGCGGAGATTTTGAAAAACAGCCGATTACGGAAGATTTAAGCGGTTTTTGGCAGGCAGCGGATGATGAAACCTGTTTTATGGAATTCATGAAAGGCTCCGATGATAAGACGTTCGGTTTTCAGATTTACGAAAAGAAACCCGGTAAGGAAGTGTCTCTCGGACGCGGTACCGTGGTGAAAGACACCGACGGAAATTTCCGTGCAAATTACCGGATTCTCGGTTCCTCCGCGCCGTCGTATTTTGAATTTACGGTAGAAGATTCCGGAGCGGATTCCGTGAAAATCCATTCCGGGGACAGGGTATTTAACGGAATTGAGCCGTCCGATGAAGGAATTTTACTGAATAAAGCACAGAGGGAAGAGATTCCGCTCGTGACCTGCTTTGCAGTAGACGATGCAAAAGCATACGGGAACAACCTGACAATCAATGCTCCCGATATGAAGACAAGAACGGTGCTTCCGCAGCTTCTTGAGGCTACGGAGGTGGAAAACAACGGCGGGTATTTTGTAAGAGCGGATAAATTCGTTTTTTTCCGCTATTTTGCAAATGACAATATGCCTTCTCTTCAGGGATTTGACGGAAACTTTCTCTACGATAAGGACCAGGCACAGAATTCCTGTATCTGCTACTATGATACCGTTTCCGGCAAAACCGGAGTGGCCTGCAGGGACGGGGTTATAGGTCCGCTTTATTACCTGAACGGAAAATTTGTTTCGGAATATTATGATGTAAACGATGCATATTCGGTGCAGTATCTCATGTCATATTATCCCGACGGAAGCGGCGCGGAATATCTGCATGAGGAAAACTTCAGCAATATTCTCGGAATCTCCGAAGACGGAGAATATCTTGCCTGGAATGATTTTAATTCCGCAAAAACATACGTTGCAGACGGATTCGGTTACCCGCAGGAATATGAACCTCCTTCCTATGAGGACGTGCTTTTATCCGCGCAGTTTTGTAACGGCAAGCTGATTCTTTTATATCAGAATGGGGAGAGCGGTTTTGTATCCTTTGAAATGATTGACCCGATCGGGGAAGAAAAGACGGCTTTCGGAGGATTTAATGTACAGGATCAGCACGAAGGTTTTGTCCGCTTCCAGAATGCAGTCTGGGAAGAAGGGGATATATATGCCGGTCTTGCCTGGGTGGATAATGCGGAGATTATCACGGATTTCACGGTTGTAAAACTGGATACGCTAAATCCCGGGGAACCGGAACTTGTTTACGATGAGTATCCGGAATGCTGTAAAAACGGCGGTTATCCGTATTTCGGGCTGAATTATGCGAATGAGATTATTGTGAATACGCACTCCGGAAACGAAGTGGGACTTTCCGAGTTTTGTAAGGGAGATCTGGTATGGTATGATTCCATTTTGTCCGCCGGTATCATTGCGAAGGATTATCTGAAAGAAAATCCGTTCCTTGCAAAAAAAGGAGATACGGTAACGATTTTACAGAAGGCTGAAATTGCCGGTGATTCCGCGTTTGTTATCAAAGCGGAAGCAAAAGCATTAGAGGATGTGACATCTGCGGATTTCGACAGGTATACCGATTTTGTCTGGAAAGGCTACACTTACAGCAGAATAAAACTTGACAGCATTGCTGATAACGGTGTGAAGTATACGGAAGAAGAAATTGAAATTACCGGTCTGGATTCCTTTGAGCCGGTCAACGCCGGGACCAAAAACGTTTCAGCAAACATTCCGCCGAACGGACCATTTGTGGCAAATAATGCGAAAGAAGCATTTCAGATGGTAACGGATACCTACAAAAAAGCAATAGAGGAAGGCTGGGACCGGGAGAGAGCGACAGAAGAAGGACTTGCGGATTCCGTATTTGATTCCGTCTGGCCCGGCGGATTTGAAAAAGGAGGAGACGGCGGATATGTTTTTTACGATATTGACGGAAACGGCGAGGATGAACTGATTATTCTGTACGGAGAATCGATCCTTGCAGTATACGGATTTAACGGACAGGAAGCGGATTTAAGTTTCAATGTTCCGTATCGTCACGAGGCATTTCTTTATGAAGACGGAAAACTTCAGGTACTGTTCGGAACCATGAACAGCGCAGCGGAGTACTGGTACCGTTATCACACACTGTCTGCCGAATTTTTACCGATTGTGGAAAAAACATATGTGCCGGATAAGGATAAAGAGAAGAATGTAGAATGCTTTATTTATTCGGCAGAACTGGATCCCTCCGGAGCGGAAAAGGCCTTTCTTGAAACCGGAATGTTTCCGGTTTGGGCATGGGAGTGGGGCGATACCATTACGGAGGAGGAATTTGAATCCTACAGGTCGGATGCCGGAAAAGTAAAGCTTCCGAAGCCTGTTTCGTTTTCGGAATAACATTTGATTCGTATGTTTGTGTGACTTTTTAAGTTGAAAATAAAATTACATTGACAAAAGAAAGAGGAATATGTTAAGATATCTCTCGGTGTGAAAAACCGTGCTGATGTGGCTCAGTCGGTAGAGCGTCGCCTTGGTAAGGCGGAGGTCACGGGTCCGATTCCCGTCATCAGCTGAAGGAAAACTCCGAAGAGATAATTCTTCGGAGTTTTTTCTTTTCATTTCTTTTCTGAACACGAGGGATTTTCGACTGATATTTTTTCTGTTTTATGATAAAATTTATTTGTTATTTTTAACCGGATAAAAGGGAGAAAAAATGAAAAAGGCAATTCGTATCACTGCGGTGGTTGCAGCCGCGATGCAACTGTTTTATTGGATTATAGGAAGAATCGTCGGACCGATTGTTTTGGCACCGCTTTTTTATCGAGGCGGAGGGATGTTTTTACGTACATCTGATTCCGATCTTGTCGGTTATATTGTGTTTCAGTTAATCATGGGCGGATTTGTTTTTCTGGTTTATCTGCTGTTTTCCATTCTGATGATTTATCAGGCAGGAGGTAAGAGTGAAAAAATAGGAGTGGAGATCGCCGGCTATGTGATACTTTGCATAGTGATTCCCATCATCAATACTGTGGTCGGTACCGTGATGAGCATTGTTATGTCAAGAATGAGATCGGCGGTATATTTGGGTTTAACGTCCTCGTTAAATACAGTGACAGGTTATTTATCCTTTTTAAACGGGCTTGCATACGTTGCCATCATTATTTCCATAACGCTGTCCGTTTCCAACAAAAAGTTTGTGATTCCGCTTGAGTATGAGCTCGGACGCGGAATTGAAACGGAAGAAACGCAGTTATACGGAACGATGAGTAACGATTCGTATTATACCGGCAATAATTCAATGTACGGAACAATGAATAATACAAATCAATACGGAACCGAAAATCCGCAGTATTACGGAAATACGAATGGCGGACAATAAAAACGGTTAATAAAATCATCAGCAAAAATATAATGTGTAAAGGAGAGAATGATATGTTTTGTGTACAGTGTGGAGCAAAACTGGTCGATGATGCGAAATTTTGTATGCAGTGCGGAGCAAAAGTTATGACGATAGCACAGCCCGGTCCTTCCGTGGAACCGGTACCCGCCGTAGAGCCTGCACCTGCAGTGGAGGCAGTACCTGTTGAACCCGCACCTGCAGTGGAGACCGCCAAGGTAGATCCTGCTCCTGTGGTTGAGTCAGTACCTGTAGAGCCTGCACCTGAAGTAGAGGCAACTCCTGTAGAGCCTGCACCTGCAGTGGAGGCGGTACCTGTTGAACCTGCACCTGCAGTGGAGGCGGTACCTGTTGAATCTGCACCTGCAGTGGAAGCAGTACCCGTTGAACCTGCTCCTGCGGTAGAGAATGTTGTAGTGGAAGAAGCAGCACCGATTGAGCCTGTATCGGTTGCAGAACCCGGGCCTGCAGTGGTACCTGAACCTGCAGCAGAGCCTGTATCCGTGATGGATTCCACACCTGCGGAAGAACCTGCACCCGCATTTGAAAGCGCACCTGCAGCGGAACCCGTACAGGCCGGAAATATGACATCAAATGCTTCCGGCGCACCTGCCGGAACAGAGCCGGCAAAGAAGAAACCGAAGGTATGGCTGATTGTATTAATTGTTGTACTTGTACTTATATTAGTCTGCGGATGCGGCGGCTGCGGAATCGGATTTGCCGTATTAAGGAGTAAAACAAAAAAACTGAGTAATGCGATTACTTCCGAAGTGGAATCGAATATAGACGGTATTTTCAGTGAGTTCGAGCCTGACAGTACGGATCCCGATTCCCCCGATTCCATTGATGATTACAATTACGGTACAGAAGCGGCGGATGTTTCAACGGAAGATGTTTCCAACGCTTTTTACGAGGGAAGTATTAAAATCGAATCCGTATCCGGTGCGGATGAATTAATCAGATATCTCGAAGAAGCATCCGGTATACCGATGGGCGATAGCGAGAAAGAAGAATTCCGGAATCCGGACATTTCATCTTCTCCGAACATGCAGATGAGTATCTATTCCGCAAACGATGTGGATCCCAACGGAAAAAGCTATTATGATGGTGAATTCGCACTTCTGATTCCGTATGCCTGCGGAGTTATGTTTCCGGAGTATCGTAGTTTTACCGGTTATGACATGCTTACCAATGCGGAGATAGATAACGGCAACTATGCGGATCTCATTACAATCCGTCCGGAAAACGGAAAATTCTCCTTAAAGCGTCAGGTTCCAGACGAAGGGAAAATATATGCTTCCAATTTATTGAAAAATTATGTCAGAGATATCGACGCCGGAGATTTCGGAAGCGAACTTACCGGAACTTTCCGGGAAGGCAGACTGAACGGGAATTACGGAATTGACGGAACTTATACCATTATGCTCTGGTACGGAGACATGGAAGAACCGTATGTGGTAAAATACAGTTATTCCGTTGATTATATCTGCTCTATGGAAGAGTATTACAATATGGTAAACGGCAACGGTTTCGACAATGATGACTATGACTATGACTTTGAAGATTCGGATTTCGAGGATTTTGACTTCGATAACTGACGGTACAATTAGTCTTTTTTCGTAAAAATATCAGAAAACTGTGAGGGAGTAAAATGAGTTTAAGACCGGTGAATCAAAATGCAACAAAGGAAGCTGTTAAGCTGTTGGAATACCTTTATTCCGTAGCGGGGAAGAAACTGATTTCCGGTCAGCATACCCAGACGGTTCCCTGTGAAGAAATCACATATCTTTATGAACTGACCGGTAAGAAGCCGAAACTTCAGGGCTTTGAACTTCTGGGGTATTCGCCAAACATAAACCGGGAGGATGCCTCCGAAGAATGCTTAACAGAAGTGGAAGAAAATTTACATACCGTTGAAACTGCGTTAAACTGGGCAAAAGAAACCGACGGAATCGTGGAATACTGTTTCCACTGGTTTTCTCCGATCGGCGGCCATGATAAGAGTTTCTATCAGAAAAATACGGATTTTGATGCAAGAGAAATCTTACGGGAAGGGTCGGAAGCGGAGCGGAAATTTTATTCCGACCTGGATGTGATTGCAAAAGAACTTCGTAAATTTCAGGATGCAAATATTCCGATTCTGTGGAGACCGTTCCATGAAGCAGACGGAGACTGGTTCTGGTGGGGCGCAAGGGGTCATGAGACCGGAAAACAGCTTTATATCAAAATGTTCCGCTATTTTGTAGACGAACTGCATCTGGATCATTTAATCTGGGTTTGGAATTCGCCTGCACCGGAAGGATATCCCGGAGACGAGTTTGTGGACGTTATTTCCAGAGACGTATACGTCACTCCGCATTCCAAAACGGATTATGCAAAGGAATATGAGGAACTCCGTAAAATAACAAAGGCGGATAAAGTTGCCGCTCTTGGTGAGGTCGGAGTTATGCCGGATATGGATTTGTGGGAAATCAGTAAAATTCCCTGGGCGTATTTTATGACATGGTCCAAGGAATTCTGCATGTCGGAACAGTATAACCTGAAGGAAAAAGTAAAGAAAAACTATAACAGTGCGGATTTAATTACATTAGAGTAGCGAAAGAGAAGACTGCAATGAAAAAGAGTACATTAAATGCAATCATGTACGGAGTCATCATTGTACTGGTGATTGCCATTGTTGTGACAGGTGTGAAATTAAGTACCAGGCCGAAAATCATCGTGCAGGAGGAGGAATCTTCCTCCGTCGTAAGCAAAAAGGAAGAAATCACATTCTTTGAGGAAAACTCGGAAGAAGTAAGTCTGGCGGATGTTGTGGCGAGAGCAAAAATCATCGATGACAATATTAACGTACGAACCGGTCCGGGTACGGACTTCGACCGTTTGGGAAGTGCATATTACGGCAATACGTTTGAGTATATATCCCAGTCACACGACGGATGGACAAAGATTAAGTATGATAATAAGGTTGCCTATGTATTCTCGGAGTATGTGGAACTGATTCCGATGGTAATGAATGTGGAAGGTGAATATACCGAATATCTCGGTGCGGGAGCACTCGGTGTGGATGAGATGACGGTATGGGAAGACGAAAACGGAGCCTCTCCGGAAGGCGAAGCCGGTCAGGAGGGAACCGCACCTGCAGCAGCCGATTAGTCATTCAAAAGCAGCAACGAAAACAGGAAAAAATAATATAAAAAATAATATATAAATAATAAAAAATGCACAGACGCGTCTGTGCATTTTCTTTTTCCTGAGAAGAATACTGTTTTATTCGCCGCCTTCTTCCTGTTGTTGCTGGGCAGCGGCAGCGGCTTCGAGAGCAGCCTGTGCAGCTGCACGTCGTTGCTCTAATTCAATGGCCTGCTGCTGAATAATTGCCTGTGAGCCCGGCTTTAAGTAGAAGTCCGTGTTGTGAGGACACATACGGCTCTTTGCAAGATTATATTCACTCTGAATGGTATTTAAAGTTTCGGAAGGATGTAATTCCGCAACACCCTCTACTTTAAACGGACATCCTTCACATGCAGGAAGACCGGAATATTCACAAATCGCACCGACGTAATGAACGTCGCATGATGCGGTGGGAACGGTACCCTGCGCGAAGTATTCGCTTCTGAGAGTTCCGTCGCAAAGGCCGGAAATCGGCAGTTTACCGGATTTGGAGCAAACCGTTGCGGTAACGATTCCGTTCGGAGTAGGGAAGGACTTGTTCGGTTTGTCCGCATGGATTCTGGACATTACGCCTCTCCATAATTTCTGTGCCAGACCTCTGGAACCGTCTCCCGGTAATTTTTCGTTGTTATCAAAGCCTGCCCATACGGTTGCGGTATAGTAAGGAGTAAAGCCTGCGAACCAGACATCGTTATAGTCGGAAGTCGTTCCTGTTTTACCTGCAATGGACATGTTTCCGAAGTTTACGGCACCGCCGGTACCGGAGGTAACAACGCTTACCATGGCATCGGTAAGAAGGAATGCGGTGGTTTCTTTGATAACCTGGCTGCCTTCCTGTGCGGTTTTGTCCAGAATGACGTTGCCGTCATTGTCAAGGATTTTCGTATATAAGGTAGGCTTAATATAAAGTCCCTGGTTTGCAATCGTCGCATATGCACCGTTTAATTCCATATTGGTAATTCCGTCGGTCAGACCGCCGAGTGCAAGAGACTGGTTGATGTCACCGACCACGCGTCCGTCCGGAGTGGTTCTGGATTCTACCAGGGTAGTGAAACCGAATTTCAAAAGATACTCATAAGCCAGTTTCGGTGTTACCTGTGTGATGGTCTTTACGGCAATGATGTTTAAGGATTGCGCGATACCCTGTCTCAGACTCTGGATTCCGCGGTATGCACCGCCGTACCAGTTGGATACCGGACGTCCGTTGGAATAGTTGTAAGGTTCATCCACCTTTACATCGGCGAGCGTCAGTCCGAGACTGTCGAAAGCGGGAGCGTAGGCAGCTACAACCTTGAAGGTGGAACCCGGCTGTCTCTTGGTATTCGAAGCTCTGTTTAAGGTTCTTGATGCAAGCTTCGGTCCGCGGCCGCCGACCATCGCAACCACATAACCGGTGGACTGTTCCTCAACGGTTAAGGATACCTGCGGCTGAATCGTAATGTTGATATTTTCCGCACGGACTTCATCACCCGGTTCCAAAACCGCGAGTTTGTAATCTTCAACTGCGGCATTCGCTTCTTCTTCCGAGTTATAGAGAGAATTAAAATTCGGATTAAACTGTTTGTAATATGTCTGGAACATTTCGGGAGAGTGGTTTTCCACATCACCGTTTGCTTTATCTATTGTAAGATTATAGCTTAACAGATACCTTGCATTCGCAGGATAGTTGTCCTCGTTGGAGAAAACTTCATCCGCGATTGACTGAATCTGCGGATCCATGGTGGTGTAGATTTTCAAACCGCCACTGTATAACATACGATAAGCCTGCTGGGAATCATATCCGCAGATTTCCTGTAAGTCTTCCACAACCTGTTCGGTTAACTCGTCTACGAAATAAGAGTTAACGGTGTTTCCGACAGCGGACTGGTTTACGGTCTGGATTCTGGAGTATACGTCGTCCTCCATGGCTTCGTTATATTCCGCCTCGGTAATATAGCCCTGCTGCCACATATATTTCAGACAGATATCACGTCTTTCCTTATTCTTTTCCGGGTTGGAAATCGGATTGTTTTTGGTCGGGTTCTGGGTGATTGCGGCTATAACGGCACATTCGGAAAGATTTAACTGATAAACCTGTTTTCCGAAATAGCGCATGGAAGCCGCCTGAACACCCAATGTGTTCTGACCAAGGTTGATGGTATTCATATAAAGTTCGAGAATCTGCTCTTTGGAAAGTTCACGCTCGATATTGACGGCCAGATACTGTTCCTGGATTTTACGGCGTACCTTGGCCATTTTATCTTTTTCGGTAGCCCAGCCTTCAAATACGTTGTTCTTTAAAAGCTGCTGCGTAATGGTGGAACCACCCTGTGATTTCTCACCGCCTGAAGAGATGATCGTCGTACCGGAACGGATAATACCTTTGATATCGATACCGTTATGGGTGTAGAAACGTTCATCCTCAATTGCAACAAATGCATTTGCAAGATTCTGCGGGATTTTTTCCATCGAAACATAGGTACGGTTGGAATTCTCCGCAATTAACTTCGTCATTTCATGACCTTCGGAGTCGTATACCGTGGTTGCATAACCCTCCGGAACAACGTCAAGGGACGAAATGTCGGGAGCGGAAGAGATGATTCCCTTAAATGCACCGATCACGATACAGACGGATGCGAGAATCACCGCCAGAATTCCGACTAACAGAATCTTTAGAAGCATGACGCTTCCCATCTTTTTAAATTTTATGCCTCGTGAAATGAGTTCGTCCTGAATTTTCCGAACTCCTTTTCGACCATAATTCATAACAGCCTCCAAATTACCCGTTCAGGTTTATCTTGCAGTACACTAAAAAAATACTCATAGATGTTGATATTATACCTCAAATATAATAATAAAGAAAGAAAAATTTGTATCCGGAATTGTTACGGTAAATAAATGCTATTTTTATGGTACAATTACAAATAACTGCTGATTCGGATAGTTTTATGGTATAATGTTGCGCATGAAGATTTTACTGAACCCCGGTACGGGGGAAATCGAAGTGAAAAAATCGAAATTCATTGCCACGTTGAAATCCGTGACCACAGAGGAGGAGGCGCAGGAGTTTATCGGGGAAATGAAGAAAAAATACTGGGACGCAAAGCATAACTGCTCTGCGATGGTAATCGGAAAAAATGCCGAACTTACCAGATGCAGTGATGACGGAGAACCCGCGCAGACGGCAGGCAGACCGATGCTTGGGGTACTTCTTCACAGTGAGGTCAGAAATGTCGTTTGTGTCGTAACCCGGTATTTCGGCGGAACGCTTCTCGGAACGGGAGGTCTTATTAAAGCCTATTCGGATGCCGTGGCGGAAGCGTTAAAAAACAGTTCCGTCGGGGAAGAACTGGAAGGTGTTTTAATCGGGATTACACTGGACTATGCTTCCTACGGAAAAGTGCAGTATGAATTTTCCGGAATCGGCGTGAAAACGGAGGATGTGATTTTTGCGGAAAATGTAACCGCAAATGTCCGGGTTCCCTCGGAAGAAGACGGAAAAATCCGTGAAATGCTGATTGATATCACACAGGGGAAAGTTCAGATTTCCGATTCCGTCCCGTGTACGATTATCAGAAAGGTGAAGTAAAGAAGACTGGCGAAATATAAAAAGGCGAAATATAAACAGACGAAATATAAAAGACAGGAGAACAAAATGAGTTACGCAGATCAGGTATTTATCAATATGTGCAAAGACATTCTCGAAAACGGAACCAGTACCGAGGGAGAAAAGGTACGTCCGAAATGGGAGGACGGCAGCAGTGCATACACGATTAAAAAATTCGGAGTCGTAAACAGATATGATTTATCAAAGGAATTTCCGCTTCTTACATTGAGGAAGACGGCGCTGAAATCCGCTACGGACGAGATGCTCTGGATCTGGCAGCAGAAATCCAACAACGTACACGATCTTCACAGCCATATCTGGGACGCATGGGCAGACGAGACCGGCTCCATCGGAAAAGCATACGGTTATCAGATGAGTGTAAAGCATCATTACAAAGAGGGCGACATGGATCAGGTGGACAGGGTAATTTACGATCTGAAAAACAATCCTTTTTCCCGCCGTATCATGACCAATATTTACGTGCATCAGGATTTAAGCGAAATGCATTTGTATCCCTGCGCATACAGTATGACCTTCAATGTAACGCAAAAACCCGGAGATGATAAACTTACGCTGAATGCAATTTTAAACCAGCGTTCCCAGGATGTGCTTGCGGCAAACAACTGGAATGTTGTACAGTATTCCGTGCTGGTACACATGCTTGCACAGGTCTGCGATATGAAAGTCGGTGAGCTGGTGCATGTCATAGCGGATGCACATATTTATGACCGGCATATTCCGATTATCAAAGAATTGATAGAGCGGCCGACCTATGATGCACCAAGGTTCTGGCTGAACCCGGATATCCATGATTTTTATAAATTTACCAGAGATGACGTAAAGGCGGAAAATTACGTGACCGGACCGCAGATTGAAAATATTCCGATTGCGATATAAAAGGAGCGGATGATTATGAAATGTATTTTATCGGCAGATGCCAACTGGGGAATAGGAAAAAACAATTCGTTACTGGTTTCCATTCCGTCCGACATGAAGCAGTTCCGTGAAAAAACATCCGGAAACGTTGTCATTATGGGAAGAAAGACACTGGAATCCTTCCCGAACGGATTACCTTTAAAAAACAGAGTCAATATCGTTCTGACAAAGAACGGAAAAGATTCCGGAAACGGAGAGGTTCTCGTAAGAAGCGTGGAAGAGGCAATGGAGGAAGCTGCCAAATATCCGGATAAAGAAATCTATGTTATCGGCGGGGGAAGCATATACAAACAGTTTCTGCCGTACGTGGATACCGTTTATGTAACCAGAATCGACAAAGAATACGAAGCGGATACTTTTTTCCCTGATCTCGATAAAGATCCCGGGTGGGAGATTTCCGAAGAGAGTGAAGAACAGACGTATTTTGATCTGATTTATAACTACGTTACATATGTAAGAAAGAAATAAGAATCAAAAGACAGAGGAAAACGGGATCAGTACACGACCCGGTTTCTTCCCTCGGATTTTCCGCGGTATAATTTTGAGTCCGCCTTGGAGATGGTGGCCTCTACCCCGGAGACGACGGAGTAGTCTTCGATTCCCAGAGTAATCGTGACCCTGATTACTTCGTCTTTATATTGAAAATTGGTTTTTTCTATTTGATTGCGCATGCCTTCGAGAACGTTTTTTGCCTGGTTCCCGGAGGCATTTTCAAATGCAAAAAGAAATTCCTCGCCGCCCCATCTGGCTACCATTCCGTTGCCTTCCATTGTATCCCGGAAAATCGCCGAAACGGACTGCAGAATATAATCGCCGGCATCGTGACCGTAGGTGTCGTTGATTTTTTTAAACAAATCGATATCCGCAATGGCAATTACAAATGGCTGGTTGGAACGTTCGTAATTGTAAGCGAGCATGGTAAGATGCTCGTTCATCGTACGCCGGTTGGGCAGTGAAGTTAAGGTATCCGTGGAGGCCATCTGACGGAGTTTGTTGTTTACGTCCCGTAAGTTCTGCTCCGCGGCATTGAATTTATTGGAATAAAAGAATGCGATGATGTGAAAAACGCCTGCGTAAAATACAGCTGAAAAAATATGGAAGTAGATTGCCCATCCCCTCGGAAAATCGAGGCTGTTCGGGAATACATGCGTGAAGAATGCAATCAGAATAAAGTCCAGGGATATTACCCAGAACAGTTTTACCTTAATTTCCATATTGATTTCAAGTGAGAAATAAAGAACCAGAATTTCCACAAGCAGACACCATTGGAAATTGGTTTTCCAACCGGTGGTCAGAGCCAAAACCGTCGGTACCGCAACAATGACGGAACCGAAAAAATCCATGGCGAAATTGGTTTTTCCGCGGTAGGTATAGATAAAGACAACCAGAAAAAGACCGGCACAGAGAAATTCCACGATTGCAAAGACATAATAGGTTGCGGCAAACAGGGCTACAGAGGTCAGAATAAAATAAAACAGGCAGCTTACGGAAAGGAACCTGATGAAGACAGCCAGGTCTTTTAATTCCGCTCCTTCTCTGGGAGTCATATTCATGAAATCAAGAAATTTACGCCAGAGTTTCATAGATTCATCCTGTTCTCTGTATTTTCAAATACCGTCAGGGTATCCTTTGAGTACCGTCGGGGTTTCATCCGAACCCCGTTATAATAACAGAAATATTTTATCATATTTTCTTTTTCAAGGCTACTTAAAAAGGCAAAATACACTCCTTTGTACTCCGTTTCCGGAAACTTTGTCAGGTTGACTTTTTTTACTGTTTTATTATAATATTAAGCGATATAAAAGGTTTTTTATAAGGAGGACAAATTGATGTCATTATTTATGGGTGCGGCAGTAGCGATTGTGACACCGTTCAATGAAGATTTGAGCGTGGATTACGATCAGTTTGCCAAAAACATTGAAGAACAGATTGCCGGTGAGACCGATGCAATTGTTGTATGCGGTACTACAGGAGAAGCAGCAACGCTTTCACAGAAAGAGCATTTGGATGCAATCGAGTTCTGCGTCAAGCAGGTGGCCGGTAGAATCCCCGTAATTGCCGGTACCGGGTCCAACTGTACGGAAGAAGGAATTTATATGTCAACGGAAGCCGAAAAGCGCGGTGTTGACGGCCTTCTTTTAGTAACTCCTTATTACAATAAAGCTACACAGAAGGGGCTTTTTATTCACTTTAAAGCAATTGCGGAGAGCGTAAAGATTCCCTGCATCCTTTACAATGTACCTTCGAGAACGGGAGTTAACATCACTCCTGAAACGTGTGTGAAACTTTGCACGGAAGTGGAAAACATTGTGGGAGTTAAAGAAGCAAGCGGAAATATTTCCCAGATTGCAAAGCTTGCACAGCTTGCAAAAGGAAAAGTGGATATTTATTCCGGAAACGACGATCAGGTAATTCCGATTCTTTCCCTCGGCGGAATCGGTGTTATTTCCGTTCTTTCGAACGTAGCACCGAAGCAGACACATGATATCTGTCAGAAATTCTTTGACGGAGAAGTGAAAGAAGCAAGGGATATGCAGCTCGCGGCGATTCCTTTGATCGATGCACTGTTCTGTGAGGTAAACCCGATTCCGGTAAAGAAGGCAATGGCTCTTATGGGAAAATGCAAAGAGATTTACAGATCGCCCCTTTGCGAAATGGATGAGGCACATGCAAAGCTTCTTGAAACAGAGATGCGCAATTACGGAATTCTGTAACGGATCAATGAGGTACCGTAACGGACAAATGCGATTCGGCAGTCCTTACGGTGAAACATTCTGACTGAAATTCAAAACAAAGACGAAAAGGCACTTTCTGTTCGGAGAGTGCCTTTTTAAAGCAAATTCGAAACAGAAAACAGAAATAAAAACAATAAAGTACCATGGATTACAACAGAGAAAAAGGAGACTAAAAATATGGTTAAAGTTTTGTTATGCGGATGTAACGGAAGAATGGGGAGAGCCGTTCACAATATTGTTTCAACGGAAAAAGAAATGGAAATCGTTGCGGGTGTGGATTCGTATCAGGAGATTGCAAATCCCTATCCTGTTTTTTCTTCCGTTAAGGAAGTGAATGTTCCGTGTGACGTTATCATAGATTTTTCTTCTTCCCAAGCGACGGACGATCTTCTGGATTTCTGCGTGCAAACGGGAGTGCCGGTGGTTTTATGCTCTACGGGACTGTCCGAAGCACAAATCAAAAAAGTGGAGGAGACTTCCGAACACGCAGCTGTTCTTCGAAGCGGAAACATGTCACTCGGCGTGAATTTAATTGTAAAAATGCTCGGTGAAATGTCCAATGTTCTGACAGAAGCCGGATTTGACGTAGAAATTGTGGAAAAACATCATAAGATGAAAATGGATGCACCTTCCGGAACCGCACTGATGCTTGCAGATGCGGTAAATAACGCAAGCAACGGAAAATATTCCTATGTTTACGACAGGACGGAAAGAAGAGAAGTAAGACCGGAAAACGAAATCGGTATTTCCGCAGTTCGCGGCGGCAGCATAGTAGGTGATCATGACGTGATTTTTGCGGGACAGGATGAAGTCGTAACCATTTCGCACAGGGCATATTCCAGAACACTTTTTGCAAAAGGAGCGGTTTCTGCTGCATATTTCCTTGCGGATAAAAAGTCCGGATATTATACGATGCAGGATGTAATCGGATAATACCGTTCTGCCGGAAGAGAGAGTTACAATATCGGAGAAACACATGCAGTTCAGACCTTGTATTGATATACACAACGGAAAAGTAAAGCAGATTGTCGGCGGGACGTTAAAGGACGAAGGCGATTATGCAAGAGAAAATTATGTCTCGGAAAAGGGTGCGGATTATTATGCGGACCTGTACCGGAGGTACGGTTTAAGGGGAGGACATATCATTCTTTTAAACGGGAAGGACTCCGGATATTACGAGGCAACGAAAGAAGAGGCTTTAAAGGGGCTTGCGGCATACCCGGGTGGTATGCAGATCGGCGGAGGAATAACGGACGAAAATGCCGGATATTTTATCCGTAACGGTGCCTCCCATGTGATAGTGACGTCGTATCTTTTTGTAAACGGTAGAATTGATTACGACAGATTAAGAAAACTGAAAGACGTTGTCGGAAGAGAGCATGTTGTAATCGATTTAAGCTGCAGACATTTTGAAGACGGTTACCATGTTATGACGGACCGGTGGCAGACGAAAACGGAAGAAATTTTGGATTTCCGCCTATTGGAAGACCTGAAAGAGTTCTGTGATGAGTTTCTGATCCACGCGGTTGACGTGGAAGGGAAAAATTCCGGAATCGAGACGAATCTTGTGGAATCCCTGCGGACATATACCGGACGGAGTATTACATATGCCGGGGGAGTGCATTCCTATGAGGATCTGAACCTGTTAAGAAAAACGGGAGAGGGAAGAATTCATGTTACGGTAGGAAGTGCATTGGATTTATTCGGAGGAAACCTTGAGTTTGACCGGATAGTGCGGATTTGTTCCGGACTTGCATAAAAGGAATAAAAATAAAAAAGTATAAAAAAAGAGATATGCCGATGCATATCTCTTTTTATAGGTCTTAACGTAATTATTGATATCTATAAATCGAAATGGAATTATAATCTAGTTACGTTTACTGCCTGAGGTCCCTTTTCACCATCGATTACTTCGTATTCAACAGCAGCGCCTTCCTCTAAAGACTTGAAACCTTCGGATTTAATTCCGGTGTAATGTACGAAAACATCCTTTCCGTCTTCTCCTGAAATGAAACCCCAACCCTTCTGGTTGTTAAAAAACTTAACTGTACCCTTGCTCATGAAACCATTACCTCCAAAAAAATATTGTTACAGTTGTTGAAAGTATAATTACTACAACAAAATATAGAATAGCATAAGTAGTAAAAAAAGTAAAGTTTATTTGCCTTTTTTGGACATAAAAAAAACATACTTTTTTCACAAATTCCGGCTTTTTTTGACAGGAAGAGGAGTTTATGTTATTTTTTTAGATTGAGGTATTCTTGAAAAATGCCGTTTCAAAGAATGAAACAGCTGACATTTTTCCGGTCGGGAAAGCAGAGCCGTAAATGTATGTTTGGGGAAACAAAACATTTAAAGAAGAGGAAAAAAAGATGAGAAAAGAAAAAGAGAATGATGCCGGAAAAATAAGTGCGAAAGGCATACTTACGGAGATTTTTATTGACGGACTCGGCGGAATGGCGACCGGACTTTTTGCCACACTTATTATCGGAACGATCATTGCACAGATCGGTACCTGGATTTCAGCCGTTAAGAATCCGACGGCGGCCTATATCGGCGGCATCATCCTTTTGATGGGAAAACTGGCACAGTCCGTTACCGGCGCCGGAATCGGTCTGGGTGCTGCGATTAAATTAAAATCGAAGCCGCTGGTTCTGGTTTCCGCGGCGGTTTCCGGAATGATCGGTGCATTTGCGGCAAAAATGCTGGCCGGAACGGTACTTGCGGAAACGGGAGCAATTGTATATGCTGGCCCCGGCGAACCGCTCGGTGCATTTATTGCGGCAATGGTGACCATCTATATCGGCAGACTGGTTGCGGGAAAGACCAAACTGGATATCCTGTTAACCCCGATGGCTTGTATTTTATCGGGCGGAACGGTCGGTTTACTTCTCGGAAAACCGATTTCCACTTTAATGAGTGCCATTTCGAATTTCATCGTATATGCAACTGACCAGGCACCGTTTATCATGGGTGTTCTGATTTCCGTTGTTATGGGTATGGCCCTGACGTTACCGATTTCTTCTGCGGCAATCGGAGTTATTCTCGGACTTTCCGGAATTCCTGCGGGAGCGGCAACGGTAGGATGCTGTGCAAACATGGTAGGCTTTGCGGTTGCAAGCTATGAAGACAACAAGGTAAACGGACTCGTTGCTCAGGGAATCGGTACCAGTATGTTACAGATGCCGAATATTGTGAAAAAGCCGATTATCTGGCTTCCGGCTATTATTTCCAGTGCGATTCTCGGACCGCTTTCCACAATGGTGTTCCATTTTCAAAACAATGCAACTGGTTCCGGTATGGGTACCGCAGGTCTGGTAGGTCCGATTAATGCATACAATACCCTTACGGAAGCAGGGGTAAGTCCCTGGATGGCACTTCTTGAGATTGCGCTTTTATGTTTCGTTCTTCCGGCACTTCTTTCCTGGGGAATCGGATTCGGAATGCGTAAGGCAGGCTTAATCAAAGCAGGCGATATGAAGTTAAATTAAAACAGGAAACGGCGGAACACCGCCCAAAATTTGTAAAAGGGAAAGAATAAGGAATAAAAATGAATTACGGATTTAATAAAATTGCAGTGGTCGGGCTTGGGCTGATCGGCGGTTCCATGGCCAAAACCGTTTCAAAAAGAACGGACTGCAGGGTATACGGGTTTAACAGAAATCAGGCTGTTTCGAAAAAAGCGAAAGAAGAAGGCGCTCTTTACGGAATTATCGAAGAGGATGCGGATTTTGACGAAATGGATTTTATCATCCTCGGATTATATCCGGATGCCTGCATTGAGTTTGTAAAAAGCCATATTGCGGAACTGAAAAAGGGTGCGGTGATAGTGGACTGCTGCGGAACGAAGCAGAAAATCTGCGATGCACTTTACGAGTTATGTAAACAAAATGGGCTTTATTTTGTCGGCGGACATCCGATGGCAGGTATTGAAAAATCCGGATATGACTATTCTTTTGACGGACTGTTTGACAATGCCAGTATGATTTTATGTAAACTGAATCAAAGCACCGGGGATTCCTATGATTCGGCATATGATGAAGTATATAAAAAGCTTAAGGAATTTTTCCTGAAAATCGGATTCGGATATGTCAAAGAGAGTACTCCTGCGGAACACGACAGGGTAATAGCATATACTTCCCAGATGGCGCATGTGGTATCGAGTGCCTATATTAAGAGTGAGGCATGCAAAACCAGATACGGTTTTTCGGCCGGAAGTTTTAAGGATATGACCAGGGTTGCGTTCTTAAACGAAACTATGTGGACGGAACTTTTTCTGGAAAACAGGGACTGCCTTCTTCGTGAAATGGAAGAGTTCATGGAACATATGAAAGAATATCATGATGCTTTGGAAAATCGGAATGAAGAAGAGTTATGTAAACTACTGAAAGAGGGCAGACTTTGCAAGAGCGCGGATATTCAGGGCGAAGAGGAACAACAGAAGAGACAGCAACAGGAAAAGAAAGAGCAGTAAAAGAAAGAGCAGTAAAACAGCGGTTAAAACCGGGGGAATATATGAAATGAAAAAAGTACATGTTGCGGCATCCACAAAAGAATATGATGTAACGGTCGGTTCGGGACTTGATTACGGAGTGCTTCTGAAAGAAGTACACGCACCCTGCAAACTGATGGTGGTAAGCGATGATACCGTTTTTTCGCTGTATGGTGAGGAAACGTTAAAATCTTTAAGGGAAGCGGGCTTTGAGACTTTCCATTTCGTGTTTGAACACGGTGAGAAATCCAAAACACTTGAAGTTGCCGAAAAACTGATGATCCGGATGATTGAGGATGGAATTACCAAGACGGATCTTTTGGTTGCATTGGGCGGCGGTGTGGTCGGCGATCTGACCGGTCTGGTTGCAAGCATATTCCTGCGGGGGATGGAGTTTGTCCAGTTCCCGACAACACTTCTTGCGGCAGTGGATTCCTCCGTCGGCGGAAAGACGGCGGTAGACCTTCCGAACGGAAAGAATATGGTTGGTGCATTCCATCAGCCGATAGCGGTATTCTGCGATACGGACAAGTTCCGGACACTTCCGGAGCAGACCTATGCGGAAGGAATGGCAGAGTCGATTAAGTACGGTATTATTTATGATGCCGGTCTTTTTGAAAAAATCGAAAAAAATGAGATCACTGATGAAGACCTGGTAATTCGCTGCGTTGAAATTAAAGCGGAAGTGGTTGCAAAGGACGAGTTTGACAAAGGACCGAGACATATTCTGAATTTCGGGCACACCCTGGGACATGCAGTGGAAACACTGAGCAGGTATACCATCGGACACGGGCAGGGAGTCGCAATCGGAATGGCGGTTCTTTCGGCGGCAAAACTGCCGGGATCGGAAGCAAAGAGAGTGCTGTCCGTTCTGCTTGACCGGAAACTCCCCGTGAAAACGGAATTTGAACTTCACGAGCTGGCGCTTCAGGCAAGAGCGGATAAAAAGAGGCACGGCGATTTGATAAAAGTTGTTTTGCCGGTTTCCGTCGGAGAGGTTGTTTTAAAGGATGTATCCGTGGATGAATGGGAAGAAATAATCCGTGAAGGTACGGAAAAAGTTTCGAAGATTATGTAAACCAAATACATTTTTATATTTTATATGGAGTAAAGGGGAAAGAAATGGGTTCAACAGTCGGAAACAAAGTCAATATTGAAGTCTGGGGAGCGTCTCATGCACCGGAGATCGGTGTGACCATAAACGGTCTTCCGGAAGGAAAAAAGATTGATTTAAACAAAATCCAGTCCTTTCTGGACCGCAGGAAAGGCGGGCAGAATGCTTATTCCACGAAAAGAGCGGAAGCGGATACTCCCGATATTCAAAGAGGTCTTGTAAAAGCGGAAGAAGGAAACGATTCTCTTTATCTGACAACGGGAGAGGATCTGACTGCGATTTTTTATAACCAAAATACAAGATCTTCCGATTATGATGAGATGAAGTACATTCCGAGACCTTCCCATGCGGATTATACCTCTTATGTAAAATACGGGGACAGACTGACGAGAAGCGGCGGCGGTATTTTTTCCGGAAGACTGACTCTTCCCCTTTGCTTTGCAGGCGCGGTTTGCCTGCAGATTATGGAGGACCGCGGAATTCATATTTTTGCACATGTTTCTTCTGTCGGAGAGATTAAGGACCGGGGCCTGAACCCGCTGAAACCGGAAGCGGATGAAATCGGAAAGAACGAAACTCGTTTTCCGGTGCTGGACCGGGAGGCAGGTGAACGGATGATTTCCCTAATGACGGAATGCGCAAAAGAAGGCGATTCCGTCGGAGGAACGATAGAGTGTGCGGTGACGGGACTTCCGGCAGGTGTCGGGGAACCGCTTTATGACAGTGTGGAATCCACCATTTCGCAGCTTGTATTCGGGATTCCTGCGGTGAAGGGAATCGAGTTCGGAAGCGGATTTGAATGCAGCGAGATGAAGGGAAGCGAATGCAACGATCCGTTCGGGATCGAGGACGGAAAAATCGTTACAAAGACGAATCATTCCGGCGGAATCCAGGGCGGAATCAGTAACGGCATGCCGATTCTTTTCAAGGTCGCGGTCAAGCCTACGCCGAGTATTTTTAAGGAACAGCAGACCGTGGATATGAAAGAGATGAAGGAAGTGACGTTATCCTTAAAAGGACGCCACGATCCGTGCATTGTACCGAGAGCTTTACCGTGTGTGGAGGCAGCTTGTGCCATTGCGATTTACAACCTGTTAATGGAAAGCGAAAAGGTAAAAATCCCGCGTGTGGAAAAAAAAACTCTTGAATCCATAAGAGACGAGATTGATGAACTGGATGACAGAATTTCATTTCTCATGGCAAAGCGCATGAATCTTGCGGGAAAAATTGCCGCAGAGAAGAAAAAATCCGGACTCGGCGTTAAGAATGAGGCACGTGAGAATGCCGTTTTAACGCATGTCGGGGAAAGAGCCGGCAGGGATAAGGCAAAATACGTTCAGAATGTATACAGAAAACTGATTGACGAAACCTGCCTTTTTGAAAAGGAAAAGATGAAGTAAAACAGGACGGAAACCGAAAGATGAAGTATGGATTAATCGGCGAAAAACTCGGGCACAGTTTTTCTGTACCCATTCATAATGCATTCGGAAACCCGGATTATATTCTGAAAGAAATTCCGAAAGAGGAACTGGAGGAATTTCTGACGGAGCAGGATTTTGAAGGTTTAAACGTCACCATCCCGTATAAACAGGATGTGATGCCTTACTGCATTCTGGATGAGGCGGCCGCGGAAATCGGTGCCGTCAATACAATCGTAAAAAGGGGCGGAAAACTTTACGGATACAATACGGATGCCTTCGGACTTTCGTCTTTAATGGACCGGACGCTTCGCCCGGATGGGGGAGAGGTAACGTTTGCAAACGGGGAGAGTGCAGTGATTCTCGGTGCGGGCGGAACCTGCAAAACCGCATTGTATGTACTGAAACAGAAGAAGGTTTCCGATATTTACGTCCTTGCAAGGGACGTGGAAAAAGCCGCAAAGATTTTAAAGGGAAAAGACGTCACGATTTATCACCTGGAGGGATGTGAAAACGGGGAACTGCCCGAATGCGTGAAAAATGCGGAAATTCTGGTAAACACCACTCCGGTCGGCATGTTTCCGAATGCGGACGGTATGCCGGTTGACCCGGGGATTTTTCCGAATCTGAAATGTGTTTTTGACGTGGTATATAACCCGCTTAAAACAAGACTGACGGAAAAGGCGGAACAACTCGGAATTCCCGCTGCAAACGGTCTTTACATGCTTGTAATGCAGGCGTTGAAAGCGGAACTTTTGTTTTTTGAGGGAAATGATAGTTTACATAAAATTTCAGACAGGAGCGAAAACGTTTACAAAGAGATATTATGTAAACAAGAGAACATTATTTTGATCGGGATGCCGGGAAGCGGGAAGAGTACCGTCGGAAAGCTCCTTGCGAATTTGCTGGGACGGGAATTTACGGATACCGATACGGAATTTGAAAAGGCGTATTCCCGGACTCCGGCGGAATGTATCGAATCGGAGGGAGAGGCGGAATTCCGCAAAAAAGAAACGGAGACGGTCAGAAAAATCACAGCCCGTAACGGTCTTGTGATTGCAACAGGCGGCGGAGTCGTAACCAGACCGGAGAACATAATATTATGTAAACAAAATGGAATAGTGGTTTACATAACAAGAAATATCGATAAGCTGTCTTCCGACGGAAGACCTCTTTCAAAGGGGGACGGAGCCGTTGAAAGATTATATGAAGCAAGGAAAAATCTGTATACGGGTGCGGCAGATATAACGGTTCCGGTACTCGAAAACGAACCCGAAAAGACGGCGGAAAAGATAAAAAGCCTGATTTTTGACAGCCGGGCACAAAGCAGGAGAGAAGAATGATGAAAATACTGGTCATAAACGGTCCGAACATTAATATGCTCGGGATTCGGGAAAAAAACATATACGGAACGGAAACCTATGAGGATCTGTTAAACTACTGCAAAGAGGAAGCGGATAAGCTCGGTCTGGAGGTTTCGTTTTTTCAGTCCAATCACGAGGGTGCGTTGGTGGATGCCATTCAGGAAGCGTACGGGAAGATTGACGGGATTGTTATAAATCCCGCAGCGTATACGCATACCTCCGTGGCAATTCTGGATGCAATGAAAGCAGTTTCCGTTCCTGCCGTGGAGGTCCATATTTCGGACGTTTCCAGCAGGGAGGATTTCAGGCAGATTTCGTATGTCAGACAGGCTTGTATCAAAACAATTGCCGGACACGGATTTGCCGGATACAAAGAGGCAATGGAGGTTTTAAAAGAGTATATTACGAAAGGGATTTTATGAAGAAATTTGATTTAAAGGACTTTCTGAACAGAAACAAAAGGCTGTTTTTCCTTGCGGGAATTTTGGTCGTGTTTGTTCTGGGGGTCGTCATCATTCTTTTGGTGAAAGAGAACGGCGAACTGAAGAATGAGATTGACCTTCTGAAAGCGCAGAAAGAGGAACTCGCCCAGGTAATGCAGAAGGACAAAACGGAAATGCAGGAGCAGATCACTTTGCTTTCCAACCAGGTTGCGGAACAGCTTGCGAAGGATGAGGAAGAAGCGGAAAAGCATTATCCGAACGGACTCCCCGTTACCGGAAAGGTTACGATCAATTCCAAACCCAATCTGGACCCGGACGTTAATCCGGAAGAACTTCCGGACAGGGAACTTCGTAAAATCGTAATTTTCGGTGCGCAGAACGGAGCGAAGGTTATTGCGGCCGGAAGCGGAAAAGTCTTAAGTATCAAATCGGATACAGAATTCGGACATGTGGTCAGAATCGACCACGGAAACGGATACATCACCGTTTACCGATATAATGATTCCCCGAAAGTAAAAGAAGGAGATGACGTTACAAAAGGTCAGCTCCTCTTTGAAGTAAATTTTGTGAATTCCAGAGTCGGATATCAGGTCCAGTATGACAAAGAATTTATCGACCCGATGGACGTGATGGAAATCAGCGGTTAATTTTTATCATCAAGTCTTTTGAAAATCAGTTCGTATCCGTCGCTGCCGTAATTTAACGAGTGGTTTACTCTGGAGATGGTAGCGGTGGATGCGCCGGTTTTTTCGGCAATTTCCAGATAGGTTTTCTTTTCTTTGAGCATTCTTGCCACGGAGAACCGCTGGGACAGAGCCAGAAGCTCGTTTACGGTACATAAATCTTCAAAAAAATTATAGCATTCTTCCTTGTTTTCCAAAGTTAAAATTGCATCAAAAAGCTGATCTACCGCTTCGGTTTTTAACTTGTTGTTCATTTCTTTTCCCCCTTTAAAAGTGCATTTTCTTACTGTAAAATTTTCGCACTTTAATACTTTAACACACGAAAAAGTATAACACAGATTGCTTTACGTGTAAATACAAAAATTCCCGCTTTTTTCTTTCGATTTAAAGAGGGGGATTTGTTTACAATACGATAAACTTAGTCTATAATAATTAGGAATGTTGTCTTCTGTGGGCGCATCTCAAAAAGGGTTAGCAGAAAGGGGTTTATGTTTGGATGAAGAAGGTAGTAATCATCGGAGCCGGACCTGCGGGAATTACTGCAGGATATCAGCTGATGAAGGAATCGGGTAATTTTGACGTTACGATTCTGGAAGCGGATACGAAGGTCGGTGGAATTGCCAGGACCGTAGAAGTAAACGGAAACCGAATGGATTTGGGAGGTCATCGGTTTTTTTCGAAAAATGAAGAAGTAAAAAAATGGTGGGAAGAGATTCTTTCAAAACAGGGACAGCCTGCACTGGATGACCGTATTTTAAAAAGATATGTCAATACACAGCCCGGCGGACCGGATCCCGAATTTGAAGACGAAGTGATGCTTGTCAGAAAGCGTATTTCCAGCATTTACTTTAATGAAAAATTCTTTGAATATCCGGTAAAAATCAACAGTAATACCATAAAGAATTTGGGCCTTGGCCAGACGGCGAAGGCCGGTTTCAGTTATCTCGAAAGTTCGATTTTCAAGAAAAAAGAAGACAATCTTGAGAATTTCTATATGAATCATTTCGGTAAACAGCTCTATCAGATTTTCTTTGAAGGGTATACCGAAAAACTCTGGGGACGTCATCCGTCCCAGATTTCTGCAGACTGGGGGGCACAGAGGATGAAGGGGGTTACCGTGTCCTCCATTCTGAAAGATACCGGTCATAAAAAATCCAAAAACCCTGAATCTTATGAAGAGAATACATCTTTAAGCGAAGAATTCCTGTATCCGAAACTCGGACCCGGACAGATGTGGGAAATTGCGGCAAACCGTTTTGTTGAAAAGGGCGGAAAAATCGCATTCGGCTGCAAGGTAACCGGAATCGAAACGGAAAACAACGTCATCAAGGGGGTTCGTTACGTTCAGGACGGACAGGCTGCCGTTATGGAAGCAGATATTGTAATTTCATCCATGCCCGTGAAAGACCTGATTCTCGGAATGAAGAATGTTCCGCAGAATGTCCTGGAGGTGGCAAGAGGGCTTCCCTACAGGGATTTTGTTGTACTCGGACTTCTTGTTCCGAAACTTAAAATTGAGAATACAACCAAGATTAAGACTCTGAATAACATTGTTCCGGACTGTTGGATTTATGTTCAGGATACAGCCGTAAAACTCGGCAGAATCCAGATTTACAATAACTGGTCTCCGTATCTGGTTGCCAAGCCTCAGGAGAATGTCTGGATCGGTTTGGAATATTTCTGTAATGAAGGGGATTATTATTGGAATCAGAGTGATATCCAGTGGCAGACGCTTGCGGTATCGGAACTTGTGAAAATGGGTATTATTGACGACCCTCCCGTTATACTGGATTTCCACAAGGAAATGGTAAAGAAGGCATATCCTGCCTATTTTGATACCTATTCCAGATTTGACGAGATTAAGACTTATCTGAACATGTTCCCGAACCTTTACTGTGTCGGAAGAAACGGACAGCATCGCTATAATAACATGGATCACACCATGATGACTTCGTTTGAAACCGCCCGTAACATTATTGCGGGAAAGACGGACAAGACGAAAATCTGGGCCGTTAATATGGCGGCAGAATATCATGAGAGCAATGCTCCGGCAGTACAAAACCGTCCCATTATTTATGTGGAGGGTGCTGCCGACAACAAGCCGGGGAAAGCGACGCCCGAAAGAGATGAATTTGCGGAAGCGATTGCCGCCGCAAAAGAAGACAATGCGAAGAAAAAAGGCTTCAATCCGATGATGTCCATTCGGGACAGACTGAGCATCAGAAGTTTAAGAAAACCGAAACAGCCGTCTTCGGCGGTCAATTATGCGCTTCTTTCAGGGGATGAATCAACGGAACGCAATTCCTACAGGAATGCGGCGGTTCCGATTCGTTCCAATTATCAGGAACCGGCAGGAACGATTTCTGCGTCCGGTTCCTCAGCCGTAAGAAAACCAAGCGGAATTCGGAACAATGCCACTATGCCGGAAGATACCTATGTGGTTAATTCCGCACCGGTTAAGAAGGATTCTCCGGTAGCAATCAGTCCGGAGACCGCAACATCCAATGCTGCGGCATCCGTTGCGGGAAACGAACCGGTGAATCAGACGTCCGGCCAGACTCCGTTATTTACAACCGCTGCCTCTTTTGAGGAACCGAAATATGAAGTTCCGGCAGAGAGGAAAGCACCGGAAAAGAAGAAGGAAAGAACGAATATTACGCCGGGATATTACGGCGATCCGCTTGAAGAAATTGAAGTGGATACCAGCTTTTACGATACTGCGGAACTGCCTGTTGATGAGATAAATGAAGCACTTAAGGAAAGTGAAAATACAGTTGAGAAGCAGACCGCTTATGAAGATTACCCTGCATCCGCCGAAGCTACGGCAGAAGAAAACGTTACTGCAGAGGAAGTAATTGAGACAGAGGAATCCGTTGTATCCGAAGAGACAGTTGCGGTTGAGGAAACTGTTGCAGTTGAGGAAAATGCGGAGGAAACCGTTGTGGCATCCGCGAAGTTTAATCCGAATGAAAAGAAAACGGAAGAGACTCCGAAGGAAAGCAGTTCTACAGGAACTTTATTTACTCCGAGATATTTCAGGGAAGAACCTGTATTTGAGGAACCCGTTGCTTATTCGGAACCTGCCGGCACGGAGTCAGCGTATACGGAACCAGTCAGCGCGGAACCTGCCTATACCGAGCCTGCTTATGACGAGGCAGTATATACGGAGCCTGTAAGTGAGGAACCTGCCTACACAGAACCTGCTTATGCTGAGGAAGCGTATACGGAACCTGTAAGTGCGGAACCCGCCTACACGGAACCTGTATATGAGGAGTCAGCTTATACGGGAGGTGCCTCTGCTGCGCCCGTTTATACAGAACAGGCCGATGCGGGATATGCCTATACAGAACAGACCTATGCCGAACCGGCATATACGGAACAGACTTATACAGAACCTGCCTATAGCGAAGAAACATTTACAGAGCAGGCTTATACCGAACCCGCATATACGGAGAACACTTACGAGCAAAACGGTGCAGCTTACGGACAGCCTTCTTATGACAGGAATGCTTATGATACACAGGCATATCCCGCAGAGGGATATGATAATCCGGTTGACCAGGAAGGTTATCAGGAAGATTATTATGCGGATTATTCCTCCCGCAATGAAGAATATGATTCCACTTATGTACCGGAATACAGTGACGGCTACGGATATGAAAACACTTACGAAGAGGGAACATATTACGAGGAACAGCCTGCAGAGGAAGAACCGGTTGCGGAAACCTATTCCGGGCAGCAGGATAACTATTCGGTTCCGGTTCAAAATGAAGAAAAGAAAGATGAAGTCGGAATTCAGAAATCCAATGATTTCGGAAGCATTTTTGCAATGCCTACGGAAGACGAGACGAAAAAGAAACAGACGGCATTCGATATGCCTTATACTCCTATAGCGCCGACCATTACCATCGCACCGAAGAAGGAAGAGAAGAAGGAATTCCTGAATCAGACCGGATTCTCCAGAGAAAAAGTGGAGAAGGTTTTAAAGACCGAGATTACGTTAAAACCGAAGAAAGAAGAAAAGAAGGAAGAACCTCAGGTATTGGTGGTAAGCGTTCCGAAACCGAGCTATCATACCGCAAAAGGAGTGTTCACTCCGAAACCCATTACGGAAGAGGAAAGGAAGCAGATCGAGGCGGAAGAAAGGGCAAAGAGACCGATTGCTCCTTCCATCAATTTCAAGAAAGCACCGGAACCTCCAAAGGAAGAGGAATCGAAGAAACAAAGACCAAGAAAGAAAAATTTTGCAAAACCTGCAGTTCCGATTACTGCAGATTGGGAATCCATGAATGCAAAAACGCTTCGTGAACTCCCGGAAATGGAGACAAAGAAGGAAGAAACTCCTGAAATCAAAGTTCAGAAGAGCGATCTTCCGAAATACGATATTTATGCGGAAATGTCTTACGGAGAAACCAATGTTGAGGAATCCTCCGCCGGCTCCGCTGCAATAGCGGCATCCATTCAGTCTGCGGAATTGAAGGCTGCCAGGGTAAAAGAGGCAGAACAGACTGCTGCCGCAGGGTCCGGAACGTCGACACTGTTTACGCGTGCTTCTGGTTTTGTTCCCTATTCGGACGGCACGGTGCCGAGAGAAACCGGTACGGTAAACATCCCTGTTGCGGAACAGGCTGAACCGGAACCGTTTGCCGGACCGTTTGCAGAACAGGTTACAGAGACTTTTGCAGAGTCATATACCGAGCCGGTTGCGGAACCGGTTACGGAAGCAGTTGGCGAGACATATTCCGAGACGGTTGCAGAATCGCTTGAAGAAACGGTCGCAGCTCCGGCAACAGAATCTTCCGTTACAGAGCAAAGCGTAACCGAAACAGTTGCGGTTACGAATCAGCAGGAAACCGAAACAGAGGAAAAAACGGAAGAACAGGCAGAATCAAAACCTGTTCGTCAGCCCCTTCCCGCGAAGAAGAGCATTCAGGATATTGAAGTTCCGAAGGATCTCTTTGCAAATGCCCGTGTAATTGCGGTAATTAAGAATGGTGTCAAGACATCGACGGTAGCGGATAAATCCGATGCGTCTACGTCACAGCCGGTAAAGAAAACAATTCAAAAATATACTTCCGATTTTGAAACAACAACAGTGAAGTCCATTCGCAAACTTCGTGCAAAGAGACAGGAAGAAGCAATTCAGTCCGTTGCAAGCATGCTGGAGGGTACCTCCGAAAGAAGAGTTGTTTCACCGCGTCCGAAGGCACCTGCACCTTCCGTTGCAAATATTTTTGCATCAACATCTTTTATGGATGAGAAGGAAGCAGAAAGTACGCCGGTGATAAATGAAAATGTAATTCCGGCTCCTGCAGTAAATGAAACAACTGAGCCTGCGGTAAATGAAACAACTGCTCCTTACGAGAATACGGAGTCTTCGGGGTTTACGCTTGATCTTCACCTGAACGACGGTTCCCACCGTGTTGTGAAAGACCTGTTCCCGGAAAAAGCAGTTGAAGAAACACCGGTTGAGACAGTAGCGGAAGCATTTGAAGAAGCGGTTGCCGAACCCGTGACAGAAACTGCAGAAGGGATTGAGACTGAAACAATTGCGGAAACTGCAACAGAAGAACCTGCAACCGCAGAAACTGTTTCAGAAGAACCTGCGGTAACGGAAAATGTTACAGAACCTGCAGTAACGGAAACGGTGGCAGCAGAGGCTGTGGTTGAGGAAAAGGCGCCGAAGACAAGAAAGACGACACGTAAACCGAAAACGGAAACGGATAATTCCGACGGTACGGAAGCTCCGAAAAAACGTACCAGAAGAACAAAGACCGCATCCGGAGAAGAGGTTATCGGGGAGGACGGACAGGTAGTAGTTGCAAAGAAACCGAGAAAACCCCGTGCAAAGAAAAACACAGAGGCAGAGAATCAGCTGACACTCAGTGATATTGCGGATTCCGCATCAACGGATTCCGCTCCTGCAGAAGAAAAGAAACCCAAGAGAACCTATAAGAGAAAACCGAAGGTTTCAGAAGACACTTCCGCAGAAAAAGTAACAACGGATGCCGGTGTATCCGGGAACGGTATGCCTGATACGGCCACAACAGACGGAGAATGAGTATGAGTCAGAATATTTTAGTAAATGAAATCGGATATTTACCGATGGATCCCAAGCGTGCCGTTTATCGTGGAGAAGGAACGATGGAATTTTCCGTTATAGACAGAAAAACCGGAGAAAAAGTCTACGAAGGTGTTACCGGACGTGAGATTATCTGCAGTGCGGCAGAGGAAAAGAACCGGATAATCAGCTTTGACGGAGTAGTCGAAGAGGGCGAATACATCATTAAAGCAGGAGGAGAGGAAAGTGTTCCTTTTGTGATTAAAGAGTGGGTTTACAGTGATGCAATGAAGGCATTGCTGAAGTTCTTCTATCTGCAGAGATGCGGACAAAAACTTCCGGAAGAGATTGCCGGTGAGTTTGCACATGAACCGTGCCATGATACGAATGCCAGAATTTACGGTACGGACCGGTTCATCGACGTAAGCGGAGGATGGCATGATGCCGGAGATTTCGGAAGATATATCGTTCCGGCGGCTGTAACAATCGGTCATTTATTTTTGGCGATGGAATTGGATCCGAATCTTATAAAGTTTGATTTCGGGATTCCGGTTGAAAATCCGGACCTGGGTCAGCTTCTTTCTGAAATTAAATATGAAACTGACTGGATGTTAAAAATGCAGGATACTGAATCGGGAGAGGTATATCATAAAGTTTCCTGTACTCATTTCTGTGATTTCTTTATGCCGGAAGAAGAAAAGGATGAGCTGGTGATTTCACCGGTATCCTATGCCGCTACCCTTGATTTTGCAGCATCGCTGGCAATGGCAGTGAGATTTTTCAAGCCGGTTGACGCAGAATATGCCGATATTCTTGCAGATGCTTCCAAAAAGGCATATGAGGCTGCAAAGAAAATGGAAGTGAAGGGCTTTCATAATCCGGAGGGGATTGTGACCGGTGAATACGGTGACGAATCGCTGGAAGATGAATTATACTGGGCAAGTGCAGAACTTTACAGAACTTTCGGTGAAGAAGAATACAGAAAAACTTTTGAAGAAATGGCTTACAAACATATTTCCCACGGATACGGCTGGGAGGATGTTTACAGTTTCGGAAACGTGGCATATATTCTTTCGGAGTTTCCCGTTGACGAAACTTTAAAGAGCATCATTATTGCGGCTATCGATGCTAAGGCAGATTCCCTTTTGTATCTTTGCAAATCCAACGGATATAATATTTCTTTTAATGAGAAGAGTTTTATCTGGGGAAGCAATATGTATCTTATGCAGAATGCTTTTCACCTCTATACGGCTTATTTCTTTACGAAGAAAGACGATTATCTGGAAGCTGCCAAGGAACATACGCATTATATTCTCGGGAAAAATCCCTGCAATGTCTGCTTCCTGACCGGATTCGGAACCAACCGGGTATTAAATCCTCACCACAGACCGTCAGCTGCAAAGAAAAAGCCGATGCCCGGAATGGTTGTCGGAGGACCGGATTCGGGACTTCACGATCCGACGGCAGAGAAGTACTTAAAAGGCCAGCCGAGTGCAAAATGCTACGTGGACGAACTTTTAAGTTATTCCACAAATGAGATTACGCTTTACTGGAATTCGGCGATGGTTGTAATGCTTGCGCTGTTTGTAGAAGGCTACAGAGAACTGAAATAACGGAAACTTAATAAACAAAAGTAAAAATAAAAACAGCAGAGCGGAAGAAATAAAAACCTCTTCGACATGACGGTATCGAAGAGGTTTTATTTTGTCTTTTTTAAAATTGCTTCAAAGACTATTCCATCTTGTTTACTGCAAGGTTAAGACGGGAAATCTTTCTGGAAGCATAATTCTTATGATAAACGCCCTTTGTGGTTGCCTTATCAATCGTGCTGGTAGCAGCAAGTAATGCAGCTTTTGCAGCTTCTTTATCGTTAGCATCGATAGCAGCGTAAACTTTCTTTACAGCAGTTTTAACGCCGGAACGAATTGCTTTGTTTCTGTCAGCCTTAGTCTGATTAACAAGGATTCTCTTCTTCGCAGATTTGATATTAGCCAATGCTTTTCACCTCCGTTTATATTTGGTTTCATTGCATTAAAGCCGGACACGGACGTTTTTAATGCACACATACGGTATCTATTTTATTCATGAAAGCCTGATTTGTCAAGAGATGATGCTTTTTCTTTTTTCCGGTTCCGTGGTAAAATAATAACATGCTTTTGTAATGACCGGCCTGCTTATTTTCCGGCGGCGGGTGGCTTTGTTCCTGTTTGTTACACAGCGGCAGAATAAAAAAGACCCGTGTGAAAGACCGAGAGTCGGTTGTGTGAGAGGGGATAATATGGTAAAATATCTTGTCCGTTAAAAGACGATTACCATAGGAGTTATACAGAATGTCAAATACAGATCAGTCAAAAATCAGAAATTTCTGCATCGTGGCGCACATCGATCACGGCAAATCCACTCTTGCGGATCGCATCATTGAAAGGACGGGACTTTTAACCAGCCGTGAAATGCAGGCTCAGGTCCTCGACAATATGGACCTGGAACGCGAACGCGGAATTACCATTAAATCCCAGGCTGTTCGTACAATTTATAAGGCGAAAAACGGCGAAGAGTATGTATTCAACCTGATTGATACTCCGGGACACGTGGATTTTAACTATGAGGTCAGCAGAAGTCTGGCGGCATGTGACGGGGCGATTCTGGTTGTGGATGCTGCTCAGGGAATCGAAGCGCAGACACTTGCAAATGTCTATCTTGCACTCGATCACGATCTGGATGTATTTCCCGTAATCAATAAAATCGACCTTCCCTCTGCAGAACCGGAGAGGGTAATCGAAGAAATTGAAGACGTCATCGGAATAGAGGCACAGGGATGTCCTTTAATCTCTGCAAAAAACGGAATCGGAATTGATGAGGTTCTGGAAGCAATCGTTGAAAAAATACCCGCTCCCAAGGGAGATCCGGATGCACCTTTGAAGGCATTGATTTTTGACTCTTTATACGATTCCTATAAAGGCGTAATCGTATTCATGCGACTGATGGAGGGCACTATAAAGAAGGGCACAAAAGTGCTTATGATGGCAACCAAAGCGACAGCAGAGGTTGTGGAGGTCGGTTATTTCGGCGCAGGACGGTTTATCCCCTGTGATGAGCTTTCCGCCGGAATGGTAGGTTATTTCACGGCTTCGATTAAAAATGTAAGAGATACGGCAGTCGGCGATACCGTAACGGATGCAAACAATCCCTGTAAGGAAGCCCTGCCCGGTTATAAAAAGGTTCAGTCAATGGTTTACTGCGGCGTATATCCCGCGGACGGTGCCAAGTACCCCGATTTAAGGGATGCGCTGGAGAAACTGCAGTTAAACGATGCTTCACTTCACTATGAGCCGGAAACATCCATTGCACTCGGATTCGGTTTCCGCTGCGGTTTTTTAGGACTGCTTCACTTGGAAATCGTTCAGGAACGTCTCGAGAGGGAATATAATCTTGACCTCGTAACCACGGCACCCGGCGTTATTTACAAGGTTCACAAGACCGACGGCAGCGTTATTGATCTGACGAATCCGTCCAACTTACCGGATCCGTCGGAAATCGAATATATGGAAGAGCCGATTGTAAGCGGCGAAATCATGGTGACAACGGATTATATCGGATCCATTATGGAACTTTGCCAGGAACGCCGCGGCCGTTATCTGGGCATGGAATACATGGAGCAGACCAGGGCACTTCTCAAATACGAGCTGCCCTTAAACGAAATCATTTATGATTTCTTTGATGCCTTAAAATCAAGATCCCGCGGTTATGCATCTTTTGATTATGACCTGAAGGGCTATGAACAGTCGGAACTTGTGAAACTGGATATTCTGGTCAATCACGAGGAAGTGGATGCACTTTCTTTTATCGTGCATAAAGATACCGCTTATGAACGCGGCAGAAAAATGTGTGAGAAACTGAAAGAGGAGATTCCGAGACATCTTTTTGAAATTCCGATTCAGGCGGCGGTCGGCGGCAAGATTATTGCCAGAGAGACCGTAAAGGCAATGCGAAAAGACGTTCTTGCAAAATGCTACGGCGGTGACATTACGCGTAAGAAGAAACTTCTGGAAAAGCAGAAGGAAGGAAAGAAACGTATGCGACAGGTCGGAAATGTGGAGATTCCGCAGGAAGCATTTATGTCCGTGCTGAAGCTGGATGATGGAAAGTAAGCTGTTTTATATGGGAAAAGAAAATCGCAGCCTTGAAATTTACATTCACCTTCCGTTTTGTGTCAGAAAATGTCTGTACTGTGATTTCGTGTCCGGACCGTACGGGACGGAAGTACGGAAAAGTTATGTAAACAAATTGCTTTGGGAAATCGATTCTTTTTTTGAAGAAGCCACAAAAGAATCTGCGGAAAAATACACCTGTACATCCGTTTTTTTCGGCGGCGGAACACCGTCAATTCTTCCTTCGGAAGAGATTGACAGAATATTATGTAAACTAAAGGGATATCTGGTTTTTGACTCTCCGGAGATTACCATAGAAGTGAATCCGGGAACCGTAAAGCCGGGAGTATTTGAAAAATACATTGAATCCGGAATAAACCGGGTCAGCATCGGAGTGCAGAGTACCGATTCAGAGGAACTGAAAACCCTCGGCAGAATTCACACTTACGGGGATTTTAAAGAAACATTAAGAAGTGCGAAAGAAGCCGGATTTACCAATATCAGTGCGGACATTATGACGGCAATTCCCGGACAAAGTGCCAAGTCTTTGGAAAGGACACTCAGGGAAATCGCAGCATCGAATCTTACGCATATTTCGGCATACAGTCTCATCGTGGAAGAAGGAACTCCGTTTTATGAAATGGATTTGGAATTACCCTCCGAAGAAGAAGAGAGACGAATGTACCGGATGACCGGCCGGATTCTGTCGGAATACGGTTTTGAGCAGTATGAGATTTCCAACTATGCACTGCCCGGATTTGAGTGCAGGCATAATGTCGGATACTGGACCCGAAAGGAATATGCGGGTTTTGGGATTGCAGCGGCATCCCTGATCGGAAATAAGAGATATACCAACACCGCATCAATCGATTCCTATCTCGGTGCGGATCATTATGAGACCTTAAAGAAACTCAGAACCGATTCGGAAGAATTAACTTTGAAAGACTGCATGGCAGAGACGGTAATTTTAGGTCTCCGGTTAAATGCGGGAGTAAGCGACGGGGATTTTTACAGTCGGTACGGAAAGCATCTGCGGGATGTATATGCGAAAGAAATAGAGAAACATAAACGCGAAAAACTGCTTACGGAGAGCGACGACGGAAGGATTATGCTGACACCTCGCGGACGTGATTTGAGCAATTATGTGATGGCGGATTTTCTTTAATGGCGATCCGGCCGCTTTTATAAAAGAGCGGAAGATGCGTTGAACGAAAGAATTACAGACCGGAAGAATTAATGGCCGGGGAAGGATGAAACAAAACCGGAATTCGGGAGAATAAATGGAACGTATAGCGGCAAACAGACTGGACAGAAGTTTTTATAAATATCAGGAAGAATTCGAAGAAGCAGCACTTTCGGTGCTTCGTTCCGGTTGGTATGTTCTGGGACCGCGCGTTGAAAAATTCGAAAATGAATTTGCCGGATACACCGGTGCGAAATACGCAGTCGGTGTTGCAAGCGGCCTGGATGCCCTGATACTGGCGTTCCGAGTACTCGGAATCGGCGTGGGCGATGAGGTAATCGTCCCCGGAAATACTTACATCGCAAGTGTCATGGGGGTTACGATAAACGGTGCCACGCCGGTTTTTGCGGAGCCGGATGAATTCTATAATATCGATGCATCGAAGATAGAAGCGGCAATTACGGAAAAAACGAAAGCGGTTTTAATTGTCCATCTGTACGGACAGGCCTGTGAGGCGGACCGCATTTGTGAAATCTGCAAAAAGCACAATTTAAGGCTTGTTGAGGACTGTGCGCAGTCGCACGGTGCGAAATACAATGACCGGATGACCGGAACTTTCGGCGATATCGGTTGCTTCTCCTTTTATCCTTCCAAAAATCTGGGTGCATTCGGAGACGGCGGTGCAGTTGTGACGGACGATGAAAAAATTGCGGCGGATCTGAAAATGCTTCGCAATTACGGCAGCAGAAAGCGCTATTATTTTGAAGAAGTCGGAATGAATTCAAGGCTTGATGAAATGCAGGCGGCTCTTCTTTCCGTAAGATTAAAACATCTGGATGAACTGAATGAAGAGCGTAAGGAAATTGCAAAACGGTATTTGGAAGGTATTCACAATGAGAGCATTCTTATTCCTTCCGTAAGGAAAGACGCCACAAGTGTCTGGCATCAGTTTGTAATCCGGACCGAAAGACGAAAGGAACTGATCAAATATCTTGAAGAAAAAGAAATCGGAAGCATAATTCATTATCCGATTCCGCCTCATCTTTCGGAGTGTTATAAAGCACTCGGTCATAAGGCCGGAGATTTTCCGATTACGGAAAAATATGCGAATGAAGTTCTTTCACTTCCGTTTTACAACGGAATGACCGAAGAGGAAGAGGAGTACGTGATTGAAGCATTAAATGCATTCTGATGGATTTAAGCGTGTTTGTTTTTGAGAAATAATTACCCGGGACTGAAAGGGGAACGATTTTGAGAATAGAGGAACAGATCAGGATCATAGAGTTTGCGGATTTCGGTGACGAGAGGGGAAACCTGGTTGTCATCGAAGGGGACGGCATGGACATTCCGTTTGATATTAAGAGAGTTTTTTATATCTACGGTTCCGATTCGGAAGTAGTTAGAGGAAGTCATGCAAACCGGGAGACGGAGTTTTTGCTGGTCAACGTCAGCGGAACGAGTAAGGTGCGTGTCGATAACGGTTCGGAAGAGATGATTGTGGAATTGAACCGGCCCAGAATGGGACTTTATCTTCCGGCAATGCTCTGGAAGGATATGTATGATTTTTCCGCGGATTCGGTACTTCTGGTACTTGCAAGCCGCCATTACGACGGGAATGAATATATCCGGAATTATGAGGAATACCTGAAGGAAATAAAGGGAGACTGAACCGTCGAAAAACCGTGCCGGTGAAAACCGGAAAAACCGAACCCGTGACAAACAAGAAGCGAATTGAAAGAAGCAAGTCGGAAAATGAGTAAACTGTCTATTATTATTCCAGTATATTATAACGAGGACACCCTGATGGATCTCTATCTGGACATGAAGGAAAAGATTTTTCCTTCGATTCCGGATTATGAAATCGTAATGGTGGATGACGGCTCGGGAGACAATTCCTGGGGCGTGATGAATGAAATCAGGGAGATGGATGAGCGTGTCAAACTTGTAAAGTTATCCAGAAATTTCGGGGAACACTCGGCTCTCCTTGCAGGATTTTCCGTATGTACCGGTGACTGTGCAGTGACCAAACAGGCGGATTTACAGGAGGATTCCACCCTGATCCTGGAGATGTTTGAAAGCTGGAAGCAGGGAAACAAAGTTGTTCTGGCAATTCGAAGATCCAGGGATGAAAATTTTATCAAGGTATTTTTCGCAAACCGTTATTATTCGATGGTCAGAAGGTTTGTGAACAAAGAGATGCCGAGCGGCGGATGCGACTGCTACCTGATCGACAGAAGGGTAATTGAAGTCATCGAAAGACTCGATGAAAAAAATTCATCCCTTACGTTGCAGGTGATGTGGTCCGGCTTTAAAACCGACAAAGTGTATTTTGACAGAAAGGACAGGGAAAAGGGCAAATCCAGATGGACACTTTCCAAAAAACTCCGTCTGGTAATGGATACCATGATCAGTTTTTCGAATGCCCCGATTAAATTCATGATTGTGGTGGGAACTATTTTTGATATCTGTGCACTCGGGTTTTTCATTTCGGTTCTGGTGGAATACTTTACAAAGGGAGTTCCGGTTGCAGGCTGGGCTTCGCTGGTGAGTATAGTGCTGTGTTCCTCCGGACTGATTCTGATGATGCTCGGTATTCTGGGCGAGTATTTATGGCGTGTCCTGGATGCTGCAAGAAACCGTCCCGTCTTTATCATTGATGAGGTTTTAAAAGAACGGAGTGCAGGGGAAGAAACTCAAAAAAAGGAAGAATAAAGAGTATCTTATAATAACTGCAGAAAACAGTTAAGCAGAAATGAAAAATAAAGAGAAAAAGAAATGGAATATTCTCCTTACGGTTTTACTGTTTTTAAGCGGCCTTGCGGCGCTGAAACTGATTGTTACGGATTACACGATGGACGAAGAGTACCAGATCGTAATGGCGTACCGGAATTTAAGGGGAGACGCGATTTTCGGGCAGATGTGGGAACCACACCAGACATCTGCTTTTCTTTGTATCGGCATTATGTATCTGTACCATCTGATTACGGGTACTTATACCGGTGTCGTTATCGCACTTCGTGTTGTAACGACACTGATTCAGGCGGGACTGGCATTCTGGCTTTACCGTGTTTTGAAAAACGATTCGGACAAAGAAGAAGCGGCGCTTTTGGGAATTTTGTATTTTAACTCTGTACCGAAATTAATCGAAATTCCCGAATTTTCCAATATGCAGCTGTGGTTCTTTACCGTTATGGTACTTTCCCTGATTCACTATTATTACGATCACAGGGACCAGACCGGGAAGGTTATTTTTTTAATTCTTTCTTCCGTTGCGATGGCACTGGAGGTTTTAAGTTACCCGTCCATGCTGGTTCTGTTCCCGGTAACGCTCGGTTACATTCTTTTTAAATCCGAAAAAAAACGAATTCGTGACGCTTTCCTTTTTTTCATGACGGATGTTTTATCGGCAGGAGTCTGGCTTCTTATTGTCATACCGCGGATCGGTTTTTCGACTTTTGTACGCAATGTGAAAAATACGCTCGACTTTGATTTGACTCACGACCTGTCCGGCTCCACGGACGGAAAACTGACCGGCAGTATTGAGTATCTCTGGAAAACCGCGCTGATGATTCTGGGAATCTGTCTGATTGCCGGAATCCTTTTCCTGTGTTTTAAAAAAATCAGAGACCGGTTTGAAAAAAGAGCGGGCGGGGTATTTTATGCGGTTCTGGTCATCCTCGTATCCGACTTTGTACAGATGATTTACTGGTTTGTGTTCCGAAAAGGATATGAGTATCCGCAGATTCACCTGCTTATTACGGTGAGTGCGACAATAATAGTTATGTTAACCTTTATCAAAGATCAGGGTTTTCGCGAAAAAATACGGCCGTATATGTACGGCTTTACCGGGTCGGTAATATCGGTGTTTGCGGTATTTTATATCAGTGATCTGCAGTTTTACAATGCAATTCCGCACGGAATGCTCGGCGTGGTTTTATCCCTTCCGATTCTTGCAATTGCAATAAGGAGTCTGACGGGAGAGAAGGGAAAGAAACTGATTTATGTTCTTTTTCTCGGAGTGATTCTGACGGCACTCATCGGTAAAGGCGCATCCTTTAAGGCCGGAAGGGAATTAAAAAGTCCCTTTGACATCCGTGGGATTATGAAAGCGGGACCCGCGGCCGGAATTTTATCCGACTATATGAACTGTTATATTTACAATGCGGATTATGAGGACTTTTCTGAAAACATCAACGAAGACGACAAGGTACTGATTGTTACGAATATGGTATTTGCACCCGGTACCACACCGTATATGTTCAAGGAAAATGAAATCTGTCATTTTTCCATCGTTGACCCGACGTCTTACGATGAGAGACTGTTAAAATACTGGGAACTCTATCCGGAAAAACAGCCCGATGTCATTGTGGTTGACTGTTGGTACGGGGAACTGAAGGAAAATCCGGACAACTGGATTATGCGGTATATCGAAAACGATTTCGGGTACCGTGAGGTTACGGACGGAAGCTATGTAAGGTTTTACAGACGATAA
>JAILAD010000002.1 GCA_024681795.1 Lachnospiraceae bacterium
GGGTAATATCTGGGATGAAGTGGACAATGTTCCCGTGAAGGAAACCTATTCCGATCCGGAGCCCGATGAAGTGGGCGCTACCAAATTTATGCCCTCCCGGAATTTTGTGGAATCCAATGTAACGGATGAACCGGCAGAAACCGAATATGCGGAAGAAACCGAGAACGAGGAAGAAACCGAAAACGTGGAAGAAGCCGTAAATGAGGAAACTTTGGAAAGTACGGAACCGGTTGAAACGGAGGAAACAGGGGAAGAACAGAAGAAAGCTGCAAGGGAGCATAAGAAAAAAGCGGATTCCGCAAGAGCGGAAAAGAAAAAGAAATCTCCCGCAAACGGTACGGTGTTGCCGAAGAATCCCCATTCCACACAGGGCTTTGAGATGCTTCCTTTAGAAGAGGAAAAAGAAACGGCAGAAGAGGAAAATGCGGACACGGATCAGAATATGACCGGAGGCATTGAAAGGGATCTCACCAAGGAAGAAAAGAAATATTTCGGACCGTTCTTATATTCCAAGAGAATGAAGCAGCAGATTCTGGATGCAATTGAGACCATGACGCTTGCGGCATATACAGGAAACCTGATTATTACGGCGGACAGCGGAGAATCTTCTGCCAAGCTGGCAACGTTATTCTATCAGTACTTAAAAGCAAGCGATTCCAATTTTACCGGAAAAGCGGCTAAGATCGGTGCCGAGAAATTAAATAAAAAAGATATGAATGAAATTTTTGAGAAACTCTCCAACGGTTCGCTGATTGTTTCTCATGCAGGAAAGATGACGAACTCCACCATCAACGGAATCCTTCAGAATTTGAATCAGGAGGCAAGAGGTGTTGAGGTCATCCTTCATGATACCAAGAATGAAATTCGCAGACTTTTGGAGAGAGCTCCCGTTCTGGAATCTTTCTTTAACTGTCGCGTGGATATCATAGCAATGAGTCCCGAAATGCTGGCGGAGTACGGAAAGAAGTATGCGCTGGATCTGGGATATTCCATTGATAACATGGCGATGCTTGCATTTTCCGGAAGAATTTCCGAATTGCAGATCGGTACGCATCTGGTATCGGTTGACGAGGTGAAGGAAATCGTGCAGGATGCAATCGACCATGCGGACAGACCGAGTCCGGACAAGGCATTCAGAACCATGACAGGAAAGCGTTACGATGATGAACACAGAGTAATTCTTCGCGAAAAAGATTTTGAGTTTCGTAAGAAATAAGAACAAAATTATCGGAGGAAGATATGGCAGATAACAAGAAAGAAACCGCAAAGAAAACCGCTGCGGAAGCAAAGAAAGAAGGTTCTGCAGCAAAGAAGACCGTAAAGAAGGCGGTTTCTGCAGAAAAAAAAGAAGAGAAGAAAGAAACTTCTTCTGCAAAAAAGGCTGAGAAAAAAGAAGCTGCAGTCGTAAAGAAGACAGTCAGGAAAGAAACCGCACCCGAAAAGAAGCCCGTTGTGAACGATAATCAGGCTCCCGTATTTATTTCGGAAGATGACAGATATCTGTTCGGAACCGGTACACATTATGATATCTACAAAAAACTCGGTGCGCATGTTACCACCGTCGGCGGAAAGAAGGGTGTATTCTTCGCGGTATGGGCACCGCATGCGGCGGCAGTACACGTAATCGGTTCTTTTAACGGCTGGAATGAAGACCAGTATCTGATGGAACGTCAGGGTGACTCCGGGATTTTTACCCTGTTTATTAAGGATGTACAGGAAGGTGATTATTATAAGTTTCTGATTCATACTCCTTCCGGCGAGAAATTATACAAAGCGGATCCGTTTGCAAATTATGCGGAACTCCGTCCGGGCACCGCTTCGAGAATCTATGATTTAAACCACTATGAGTGGAAAGATATGAAGTGGATTGAGGAAAGGGAAAAGAAGAATGTATTTGAGAAACCGATGGCAATCTATGAATGCCATATCGGTTCCTGGATGCGTCATCCCGTTCCGGAGAATGAAGGATTCTATAGTTACAGGGAATTCGCGGACAGAATTCTCGGCTACTTAAAAGAAATGAAATTTACCCACCTGGAACTTATGGGAATTGCAGAGCATCCGTTCGACGGTTCCTGGGGATATCAGGTAACGGGTTATTATGCACCGACATCCCGTTACGGAACACCGGATGATTTCCGTTATCTGGTTGACCTGATGCATCAAAACGGCATCGGAATTATTCTGGACTGGGTACCGGCGCATTTCCCGAGAGATGCGCACGGTCTTGCAAACTTTGACGGACAGCCCCTGTTCGAGCATCCCGATACCAGACTCGGAGAGCATCCCGACTGGGGTACCAAGATTTTCAATTACGGCATGAGCGAAGTAAAGAACTTCTTAATTGCCAATGCAATTTTCTGGGTAAGAGAATTCCATATCGACGGACTCCGTGTGGATGCAGTTGCGAGCATGCTGTATCTGGACTACGGAAAACAGGACGGTGCCTGGGTTGCCAACAAATACGGCGGCAATGAGAATCTGGAAGCGATTGAATTTTTCAAACATATGAATTCCGTTGTAAGAGGATCCTATCCGGGTGTCTGCACCATTGCAGAAGAATCCACGGCGTGGCCGAAAGTTACGGCGAGTCCGGAAGACGGCGGTCTCGGATTTACCTTCAAATGGAATATGGGATGGATGCATGATTTCTGCGAGTACATGAAACTGGATCCTTACTTCCGTAAGAACAACCATTACAAGATGACTTTCGCGATGAGTTACAACTGCAGCGAGAATTATATTTTACCGATTTCCCACGACGAGGTGGTACACCTGAAATGTTCCATGGTAAATAAAATGCCGGGCTATCAGGTAGACAAGTATGCGAACCTCCGTGTCGGAATGACCTATATGTTTACGCATTCCGGAAAGAAGCTTCTGTTCATGGGACAGGAGTTTGCACAGGAGCGTGAGTGGTGCGAGGAAAGAGAACTTGACTGGTTCCTTTTGGAGAATCATCTGAATCGCGGCATGAGTGATTACATGAAGGAAGTTCTCGATATTTACAACAAATATCCTGCACTTTACGAACTTGACAACAGCTGGGACGGTTTCGAATGGATGAATGCCGATGACAAGGACCGCAGCATTTACAGTTATGTCCGCAGGGCGAAAAACGGAAAGAACAGCATTCTGGTTGTTCTGAATATGACGCCGATGAGAAGAGAAGATTTATGGATCGGTGTTCCGAAGAAGGGCAAGTACAAATTGTTACTGAATTCGGACGAAGAGAGGTTCGGAGGAAACAACGGAGTGATTCCGAAGACGCTTACCGCTGTGGAGGGAATGTGCGACAATAAGGATTATCATATCGAGTTCACCCTTCCCGCATACGGCGCAGCAGTGTTCGTGTTCTAAAATATTCACGAGTTGAAATTGGTTTGGCCCGGTGCGGTATATCACCCACCGGGCATTGCTGTTAAAAGAGGGCTACTTTCTGCAGGGAGTGCTTTATCCGAACGCTCCCGATTGAATATTTCCTCTGCGAGCACGCTCTCGCTACGTTCGCGTGCTGGAAACATTACAATCGTCCGCTGTTTAATGTGAATTCGAGCGAGTGACTTGCAGGACTCCGCCGAGGCGAACCTGCGCTAACTTGAGTCCTCGGCGGAGTTCGTGAAGGCACGATGCGAGCCAATTCGGAATGGCATCGAATTACAAATTACGAAAGGATTACACATGAGAGAAATAGATGTGTCGGAAATAACAAATGCAATCAGGGAACTTTGTATCGAAGCGAATCACACACTGACGCCCGATATGAAAGAAGCGCTGGACAGGGCAGCCGTTACGGAAGAGTCCCCACTCGGAAAGCAGATTCTTGAGCAGCTCGAAGAAAATCTGGTGATTGCAAAGGAAGACATGATTCCGATTTGTCAGGATACCGGTATGGCTGTGGTATATCTGGAGGTCGGTCAGGACGTGCATTTTACCGGAGGGCTTTTGGAAGATGCCGTAAATGAAGGGGTACGTCAGGGCTATGTGGACGGATTCCTTCGTAAATCCGTGGTTTCCGATCCGATTGAGAGAGTGAATACCGGGGATAATACGCCTGCGGTTCTGCATTATTTTCCGGCAGCAGGTGACCGGGTAAAAATCACGGTCGCTCCGAAGGGCTTCGGCAGCGAAAATATGAGCCGGGTATTTATGTTAAAACCCGCTGACGGAATCGAGGGAGTAAAGAATGCGGTTTTAAGCGCGGTAAGGGATGCCGGACCGAATGCCTGTCCGCCGATGGTGGTGGGTGTCGGAATCGGAGGCACGTTTGAAAAATGTGCGCTTCTTTCCAAGATGGCGCTGCTTCGCAAAGCGGGAGAACATTCCGAAATTCCGTATGTGGCGGAAATGGAAAAAGAACTGCTTGAGCGGATCAATCAGACCGGAATCGGTCCGGGAGGTCTCGGCGGAGTCACAACGGCGCTTGCCGTAAACGTGCTTACCTATCCCACGCACATTGCGGGACTTCCGGTAGCAGTCAATATCTGCTGCCACGTAAACCGCCACGCGGTCAGGGAACTGTAAAGAAAGTATGGAGTAAATCAGATGGACAGACATATAAACGTTCCGTTTACACCGGAAGAAGCAAAAACATTAAAAGCCGGGGATATGGTGTATCTTACGGGTACCATTTATACGGCGAGAGATGCGGCGCATAAGCGCATGTACGAGGCCCTGGAAAGAGGAAAAGAGCTTCCTTTTGACATTCAGGGAAATGTCATTTATTATATGGGACCGTCTCCTGCAAGACAGGGACGGCCGATCGGAAGTGCCGGGCCCACAACCGCGAGCAGAATGGATAAATATGCTCCGAAACTTCTCGATCTCGGACTTTCCGGTATGATCGGAAAAGGGAAAAGAAGCAAGGAAGTACATGAGGCCATCGTAAGAAACGATGCCGTTTATTTCGCTGCAATCGGCGGTGCAGGCGCACTTCTCTCCAAAGCGATTTTGTCTTCCGAGGTGATTGCATATGACGACCTCGGAACGGAAGCGATCCGTAAACTGTCGGTAAGGGAGTTTCCCGCTATCGTGGTAATTGACTCCGAAGGAACCGATTTATACGAAACGGCAATCCTCAAATACAAAAAAACGGAAGAATAAGAACGGAACATGCAGGTAAAGAAGCAAAGAGACAAACAAATAAAATACAAGGGACGCATTTTACGTCATGTTTCGAAAATGCCGGTTTTCATGCTTGCAATCCTGCTGGTATTTTTCGGTATGCCCCGTGTTGTGTCCGCAGACGAAATGTCGGATGCAAGAGCCGCAAGAATGAATGAAGTTGTGCAGTCCAATACCATTCCGGACTGGCCGCAGGGACCTCAGATCGGTGCGGAAGGCGCAATCCTGATGGAAGCCAGGACGGGAGCCATCCTTTATGCCAAGAATATCGATGAAAGGCTTTATCCCGCGTCTACGACAAAAATCATGACCGGGCTTTTGGCATACGAAAACTGCAAACTGGACGAGAAAGTGGAATTTTCCTATGATGCGGTGCATGATGTTTCGCGCGGAGATTCCAATATCGGTATGGATGCAGGAGAAATCATCCCGATGAACAAGGCACTCGAGGGAATGATGATTCTTTCCGCAAACGAGGTTGCAAATGCCATTGCGGAACATGTCGGAAAGGGAGACCGGGAAGCCTTTGTAAAAATGATGAATGACAAGGCGGCTGAAATCGGATGCGTAAACACGCATTTTACCAATCCGAACGGTCTTCATGACGAGCAGCACTATACGACCTGCAGGGATTTGGCGCTGATTGCAAAATACTATTTCGGATATGATTACCTCGCATCGCTTTCCAGGGAGCCGTCCTGTGAGTTCGTGGCCACATCCACGCAGCCGGATTCTTTCAAACTCAATACCAAGAACATGCTGGTAAAGGGCAAGAAATATGAGTACGACGCACTGGTCGGATCCAAAACGGGATTTACTTCGGAAGCCCGTCAGACGCTTGTTTCCGCGGCAAAAAAAGACGGCCTGGAGTTAATCTGTGTCATTATGAAAGAGGAAACCCCGTATCAGTTTGAGGATACGGTTGCCTTATTCAATTACGGATTTGAGAATTTCAAAAAAGTAAATATTTCGGACCATATGGAGGAGAGCAATATGCTTTCCACCGGATTTTTCTCCGTCGGTCAGGATGTGTTCGGCTCGAACAAATCCATTCTTACACTGGATCCCACGGCGGTTGTGATTTTACCGAAAAATGCGGATTTTTCGGAAGTGCAGTATGATTTGAGCGCAAATTCAAATGCCGCGGGAGGGGTTGCAAGGGTGTTATATCTGTATCACTCGAATCCGGTCGGAGTAGCGGCCTTAAATATGACGGCGGAAAATGCCTCCCTCTTTGATGAATTTAAGAAAAAAGTGGAAATGAAGAATCCTCACACCCATTCCGTTTCGGGGGAAAAGACGGAGGAGTTGTCTCTTACAACCGTCGGAGTGATGGAAAATACGGAAGCGGAAAGTGAAACAGGCGAAGAAAGCTCGGAGGACGAAGGAAAGAAACCGGTTACGAATCGTAACAAAAACGGTATTTTCATTAATGTAAAGAATGCCTTAATCGGACTCGGAACCCTGGTTGCACTTAGTGTTCTCGTGATTATCACAAGGAGTGTAATTTCCCAGTATCAGTTTTCCAGAAAGAGGAAAAGCGCCATGAACCGCCACAGAAAGCGGAAGGGAAGACGGGATGATTATATAGATGAATAAAAAAACACTGCAGATTTCTGCAGTGTTTTTTATGCGGAGAAGGAGGGATTTGAACCCTCGCGCCGGTCGCCCGACCTACACCCTTAGCAGGGGCGCCTCTTCGGCCTCTTGAGTACTTCTCCTCAAACTATCCGAACCGCGCTTTTTCCTGTAACGCTCATACGATTATACTAAATTGAGCATTTTTTTGTCAAGACATAATGATATTTGTCCGGTCCCGAAAAGGCATTTATTATCCTTCTGGGCGATTTTGCGGAGTCTCTTTTTTTACTTTATTTTTACGGAAAAGAGGAGTATTATAGGGATGATATTCGTGAAAATTTGGGTTTTTTATTATGAGACTGAAAAACGTAAAGGGATCGAGAGAGTATATTCAGGCCTCCGAACTCGTGATTCCCGAAGGGGAAATGAAAGAATATAAGGGCAGCTGGAAGCAGGGCATTTTCGGAAACGAAAATCCGCTCTTTCTCGAAATCGGGATGGGAAAGGGCAAATTTATTACCACCCTTGCAGAGCTGCATCCGGAGAATAATTATATCGGAATTGAAAAATATTCCTCCACACTGATTCGCGCGGTGCAGAAGGTAGAAGCCAATCCTCTTTCCAATATCCGGTTTTTAAGAATGGATGCCGAGGGAATCGCGGAGCTATTTGAAAAAGAAGAGGCGGACGGGATTTATCTGAACTTTTCGGATCCCTGGCCGAAAGACAGACACGCAAAGCGAAGACTCGAGAATAAACTGTTTTTAAGAAAGTACCATGAAATATTAAGAGCGGACGGAGTCATCGAATTTAAAACGGATAACGAAGCGCTTTTTGATTTTGCGTTAAGTGAGCTGGAAGGGGAACCCTGGGAAATAAAGGCAGTTACAAGAAATCTGCATCAGGATCCGGAACTCTGTGCCGGAAACGTGATGACGGAGTATGAGGAGAAATTTTCTTCCATGGGAAATCCCATATACAAATATGTGATTGTAAAGCGATAAGTTTTATATAAATGAATTAAATGAAATTTTATAAAGGAAAACTTACTGTCAGAAAGGACAATCGGACATGAGTAAGAAAAAGAGAATCGTAAGTATCATCATCTTTTTCGTGCTGATTGTCGCAATCGTTACCGGTATTATTCTGCTCGGGGCACCGAGACCCCATGCGGAAACTTTGCCGGAGGTAATGCGAGATGCGGTACTGCACGAGACGATGAAGGTGAATTTCTTCGGACTCCAAGTCAATCCCGGACTGATTTCCGCGTATACGGTGACGGCAATTCTTGCCGTGTTTGCAATTATCGTCCGGATTTTCGTGATTCCGAAATTTAAGAAGATTCCCGGGAAGTTCCAGCTGGTTTTGGAAACACTGGTCGGAATGTTCAGGGGTCTTGCAAAAGGGAATTCGCCGGAAAAGAACGAAGTTTTAAGCGCATATATCTTCGCGGCAGGAATCTACATCTTTGTCGGAACGATGTTTGAACTCGTCGGGGTTCAGATTGTTACCACGAACGGCGCATCGGTTTCGCTCCCCGCACCTCTTTCCGATATAAACGGTGCAATTGCGATGGGATGCGGATCCTACCTGTTCATCCTGCTGGGCGGAATATTTAACAACGGATTTCACGGTCTGTTCGGAACGGTTAAGGAATTTTCCCTTCCGCTTTCCATGAGTTTCCGTTTGTTCGGAGCGTTGCTCAGCGGTGCACTGGTTACGGAACTGGTTTATTACCCGATGTTCTTAAGTTTCGGTCTGCCGGTTATCGTGGGAGTTTTGTTCACCCTCTTACATGCACTGATTCAGGCCTATGTATTGACGCTTCTGGTTTCCATCTTCTACGGTGAGGTTTCCGAGAAGAAGCTGGAAAAGGGGAAAAAGAAAAAGAAGAAAAATAAAGAAACATAAAGAATAATAAAGAAACATAACGAAAAGAAACGTACACAAAGAAACGAACATTAAGAAACAACACAATTATTCCGGAGGTATCCAAATGAAAAACATAATGAAATTTGCAGTGGCTATGATTTTACTTCTTACAATCGCAGGTGCTCTTGCACTTCCCATGAAAACATTTGCGGCAGAAGGCGATATCGCGGCGGAAGACGGAACCGGTCTTGCGGTTGAAGCGGGAGAGACAACTTACAGGCTTTCCACCACTTCCATGAAGGCTCTTGCGGCAGCAATCGCAATCGCAATTCCCGCAGCACTCGGTGCTCTTGCAATGGGTATCGGCGTGGCGAAATCCGTAGAGGGTATTTCCCGTCAGCCGGAAGCAAGCGGTAAAATCCAGTCTCTCTGGATGCTCGGTATGGTATTTATCGAGACGGTTGTTATTTATGCACTCGTTGTTACGATTCTGATTGTATTCGTCCTGTAACAGGATACCGTTAAAAGTAATTCGGGCTGAAAAAGCCATCGGTAAAAGTAATTCAGACTGTAAAAAGCCACCGGTCGGGGCGGCTTGGGAGAAGAAAAATGAACGTGCCTTTGAATATTGACTGGCAGCAGATACTGCTCCATTTATTAAATTTTGTGATTCTTTTCGGAATTCTGTATTTCTTTTTATACAAACCCGTGAAGGATTTTATGGAAAAGAGAGAGGCAGAGTACCGGCAGCAGCATGAGGATGCAAAAAATGCGCTGGAGGAAGCCGACAGAATCAAGACCGAATACGAAGGTAAAATCGCAGGCGCAGAGGAAGAGATTTCCGCAATGAAATCCGAGGCCGGCGCAAAGAATGCCGAAGAAAGAACCAGAATGCTTGAGCAGGCGAAAGCGGATGCTGCAGGCATTGTGGAAGCTGCAAAGAAGAGAGGCGAGATGGAACACGACAAAATCATCGCCGAAGCACAGAAGGAGATTGCGGACATTGTTACGACCGCAACGGAGAAGATTGTATTAAGTGCGGACGTATCAAAGAGTTATGACGAATTCTTAAAGAGCGCGGAAGGAAACATGAAGAATGAGTAGTTTAAGCAGCAATACAAGAGCATATCTGTATTCCGCCGAGAAACCTACCGATGCCCAGATGGAGGGATTTGTCAGATTTCTTTCCCGTAAATACGAAAGGGAAATCGAGGTTTCCTGGGTAAAGAGCAAAGAGTTTCCGGGCGGATTCCGTCTGGAAATCGGAAATGACGTTTACGACTGGAGCAAAGAGGGAAAATTCGAACAGCTTCGTGAAAAACTTGCGTATCTTGCGAAACATTCCGATGACGTCATTCCTTTAATGAAGGATACGGTTCATAACTGGACCCCGGAAGCAATCGCGCGTGAAGTCGGAACGGTGCTTACGGTCGGAGACGGGATTGCAACCGTGGAAGGACTGGAGAATGCCACCTACGGCGAAATCCTGATTTTTACCGACGGTATTCGCGGTATGGTCATGGAATTAAGACGTGACGAGGTCGGATGTATTCTTTTCTCGGATGAAGCACCCATTCTGGAGGGAAGCAGCGTTTACAGAACCGGAAAAACCGCAGGTATACCCGTTGGCGACGATTTTATCGGAAGAGTTGTAAACCCGCTCGGAGAGCCGATTGACGGAAGAGGGGCGATTGAAGCGAAGGACTACAGGCCGATTGAAAGTCCCGCACCGGGAATTATCGACCGTCAGCCGGTAAACAGGCCGATGGAAACGGGACTTCTTGCAATCGATTCCATGTTCCCGATCGGCCGCGGACAGCGTGAGCTGATTATCGGTGACCGTCAGACCGGAAAAACCGCAATCGCACTGGATACGATTACCAACCAGAAAGGGAAGGACGTAATCTGTATCTATGTGGCAATCGGACAGAAGGCAAGTTCCGTTGCCCAGATGGTTAACAATTTGAAAAACAAGGGTGCGATGGATTATACCATCATCGTAAACGCTTCCGCATCGGACGCGGCACCCGTTCAGTATGTTGCCCCCTATGCGGGCTGTTCACTCGGCGAATATTTCATGCAGAAAGGACAGGATGTTTTAATTATCTATGACGATTTGTCCAAGCATGCGATAGCATACCGTTCCTTAAGTCTTTTGCTGGATCGTTCCCCGGGACGTGAGGCATATCCCGGAGATGTATTTTATCTCCATTCAAGACTTCTGGAGAGAGCCGCACATTTAAGCGACGAACTCGGAGGCGGTTCCATGACCGCACTCCCGATTGTCGAAACGCAGGCGGGCGACGTATCCGCCTACATTCCGACCAATATCATCTCCATTACCGATGGACAGATTTTCCTGGAAAGTGCGCTTTTCTTTGAGGGACAACGGCCCGCAGTCAATGTCGGACTGTCCGTATCCCGTGTCGGCGGCGATGCGCAGACCAAAGCCATGAAGAAGGCAACCGGAACGCTTCGTCTGGATCTGGCACAGTTCCGTGAGATGGAGGTATTTACCCAGTTTTCCTCGGACCTTGACGATACCACCAAGAATCAGCTGCTGTACGGCAAAGGCCTGATGAGAATTTTAAGACAGAAGCAGTATAAGCCGTACTCCGGAGAAGAGGAAATCATCCTTTTGGTATGTGCTCTCGGAAGAGTATTCATTCCGGTTCCGGAGAAGGAAATCAATAAAGTATCCGAAGAAATGCTTGCGTATTTCAGGGCAAACAGAATGGATCTTGCAGACCGTATCAAGGGAAGTGAGACACTGACCGATGAACTCAGAAAGGAAATTCTCGATATTGCGAAGGAGTTTCTTGCGAAGAGGAAGTAAATGGGAAGCATTAAAGAAATCAAAAACCGAATCAAGAGTGTGCAGGACACCCGTAAAATTACGAGTGCGATGTATCTGATTTCGTCCACGAAGCTTCGTAAGGCAAAGAAAAATTTCGAAGCCACGCGTCCTTATTTCGATGCGATTTCCCATGAGATTAAGAGAATTTTCCGTATCGACGAAAATGTTCAGAGCCGCTATTTTTATCCGAAGGGCGTAATTGAGAATCTGGAGGGAACCTACGGATTTCTGGTAATTACGGCGGATAAGGGGCTGGCCGGAGCGTATAACCAGAACGTAATCAAGGAAACCGTGCGGATGCTCGAAGAGCATGAGGACAATCTTCTTTTCGTCGTCGGGGAATGCGGCCGTCACTATTTTACGACGCATCATATCCCGATTGAGCAGTCCTTCCGTTATACGGCGCAGAACCCGTCGTTATACAGGGCGAGGGAAATTACAAACGTACTTCTGGACCGTTATGACAGGGGTGAAATTACGAAAATGTATGTAATTTTCACCGACTATCAGAACAGTTATTCCGAAGAAGCACAGGTAATGAGGCTTCTTCCCTTCCACAAGGCGGACTTTAACGTTCAGCCGCCGGCCTGGGAAAAGAAGGTAAAAGTACCGTTTAAATTCATGCCGAACTTAAGCGAGGTACTGAACAATACCATTGAAAGTTATGTACTCGGAATTGTTTACGGTGCGCTTGTCGACAGTTTCTGCTCCGAGCAGAGCGCGAGAATGAACGCGATGGATTCGGCAAACCGGAACTCGCAGGAAATTTTAAATGATTTGAAAGTGCAGTACAACCATACGAGACAGGCGATGATCACACAGGAAATCACCGAGATTTCCGCAGGCGCAAAGGCAATGAAGAGAAAGCGCGAAAGAAAGGCACTGGATGCCCAGAAAGAACTCATTCGTATGTTAAAGAAGAAAAACGAAGAAGAGTAAGAATTCAGGAGACAGATTCATGAAAGGCAAAATCACACAGATTTCGGGATCCGTAATCGACGTCCGGTTTGACGCGGAACACATGCCCCGGATTAAAGAGGCATTAAGCGTGACCGTTGACGGGGAAAAACGTGTTATGGAAGTGGCACAGCATATCGGAAACAAGGAAGTCCGCTGCATCATGCTGACCGGAAGCGAGGGAATGGCAAGAGGAATGGATGTGGAAGCATCCGGAAAGACCATTCAGGTACCGGTCGGGGAGGCAACGCTCGGACGTATGTTTAACGTCCTCGGAGAGCCGATTGACGGACTCGGAGAAATTCCCGCCAAAACCGAGAAGTGGGAGATTCACCGAAAAGCTCCCACATTTGCACAGCAGCGTCCCGGTGTGGAAATTCTGGAGACCGGAATCAAGGTTATCGACCTGCTTGAGCCCTACGCAAAGGGTGGTAAAATCGGACTTTTCGGAGGCGCAGGTGTCGGAAAAACGGTTTTGATTCAGGAACTGATTCACAATATTGCAACGGAGCACGGCGGATACTCTATTTTCACCGGAGTCGGGGAGCGTTCCAGAGAGGGAAACGATCTCTGGCGTGAGATGAGGGAGTCCGGGGTTTCCGGGAAAACCGCGCTTGTTTTCGGACAGATGAACGAAGCACCCGGTGTGCGTATGAGGGTTGCGCTCTCCGGACTTACCATGGCGGAGTATTTCCGTGATAAAAGAAGAAAAGACGTACTTTTGTTTATCGATAATATTTACCGTTTTGTACAGGCGGGTTCCGAGGTATCCACACTGCTCGGGCGTATGCCTTCCGCGGTAGGCTACCAGCCGACACTGGCAGAGGAAATGGGTGCCCTGCAGGAGAGAATCACCTCTACAAGACGCGGCTCCGTAACGAGTGTACAGGCGGTTTACGTACCGGCCGATGACCTGACCGACCCCGCGCCGGCAACGACCTTCACCCACCTGGATGCCACCACGGTATTGTCCAGAAAAATCGCCGAGCAGGGTATTTATCCTGCGGTGGATCCGCTCGAGTCATCCTCCCGTATTCTTTCTCCGGATTTGGTCGGAGAGGAACACTACGAGATTGCCAGAAAGGTACAGGAGTCCCTGCAGAAGTACAGGGAATTACAGGATATCATCGCAATTCTCGGCATGGAAGAATTAAGTGACGAGGACCAGCTGACCGTAAAACGCGCAAGAAAAGCGCAGAGATTTTTATCCCAGCCCATGCACGTGGCGGAGAAATTCACCGGCATGGAAGGAAAGTATGTTCCGATCAAGGAAACCCTGAGAGGTTTCAAGGCAATTGTGGACGGGAAGGTGGATGACCTTCCGGAAGCCGCATTTTACAATGTCGGAACCCTGAAGGAAGCCTTCCAGAAGGCCGATAAAATCCGCAAGGGCGAGATTTAAAAAACGTGACTACGAAGACATTCGACGGAAATAACCATGAAGACATTCGAATTAAAAATACTGACAGCGGAAAAAACCTTCTATGACGGTCCCTGCGAATCCTTAATCGTTCCGATTTCCGACGGACATTACGGGATTCTGGCGGATCATCAGAATACCATTGCGGCCATTGTCCCGGGGATTCTTGAATTTATCGCACCGGACGAGGGCAAGGTTTTTGCGGCCGTCAGTAATGGGACGCTGATGATGGAGGATAATCAGGTTTTAATTCTTGTCATTACGGCGGAACGCCCGGAGGAAATCGACGAAAACCGCGCAAGAAGGGCACTCGAGGAGGAGCAGGAGGAAATGCTGAGACAGCAGTCCATCCGCGAATTCCGCGCAAGCCGTCTTCGTATCGAGAGGGAGATGTCAAGACTCCGTTTAAAGAGAAAAGGAACCTATCAGGATTTCGATTAGAATGGCAGACGGGAAGAAGGAAAACCGAATATCGAAGCTGTATTTCGCCGAGGCACTGGCAACGTATCTTTTGGTGGGACTCTTTGTATATGGTGCAAGCCACTACATGAATCCCATTTTTTCGTTGCTTTTGTTTCTGGTCAGCACGATTGCGCTCTCCATGATTCACGAGAGAAAAATCGCAGCCCTTCCGAACTATTTTTTAACCTTTACCGCATTTTCCTGCGGAATCGGTGTCATGCAGGATATGTGGGTGAACTGGTACGTCCTGCTGCCGGGCATCGTACTTTTGGTAATCTACGGTGTTATCACGATTCTCTATCGTGAGGAAAAACTGAAAAAAACACATTATTACCTGATTGCTGTATTCTCTGCATTCGGCGTATCTTTGTTTGAAATCTTAAGATACCGTATTCCGGACGGTATTTTTCATTATTTCTCGGAACACCCCTTAAGCATTAAATCCTTTTTCACGTGGCTTACCATTTGTTCACAGGGGTCACTGGGCTTTCTGATTCCCGCTGCCGGTATGGCGCTCGTACTCTTTTTTGCGACGAAGGATTCACGGGAAGAAAAATTCATCTGCTTAACCGGCGCCGCAATTATTGCGTTTGTCACGGGCTTTTTCGGCTTTTTCGGATATAAGGACATTGCATCCCCTCTTTTACTTTTAAGTGTCGTCATCGTATCGGGTATGAACGAAGGACTCCCGTTTGAAGGAAAGAGACGCCAGTGGGGAAGACTGATTCAGGTATTCACCGTGGGATACTCCATGTTTCTGGTCGTGCGGGAATACTTAAGCGGAAGGTTATAGGAGGAGCGTATGAAAGAGTTTTTCAAAAAAATCGAACCGTTTCTTCCGATTCCCTTAATTGCGGTATTTCTCTGGGTTTACTGGCTTTGCAACGTAAAACTCGGCGTTTATGCGCAGGATGATATATTATATTCAACCAATCTGGTAACGGGGGAGCCGCTTAAGAGTTTCCGGGATATCGTTGAAAGCCAGGTCTGGCATTATTTCAACTGGGGAGGAAGAAGTGTTGCCCATACGATTCTGCAGATTCTTTTCCTTCTCGGAGACCGTTTTATCGACATCTTCAATCCCTTTGCCTGCCTTGCGTTTGCGGCAGTCGGAAATCTTTTCTTCAGAAAGAAAAATTTATGGACGCTTCTTGCGGTTCTGGCAGGGATTTTTGCACTCAATCCCATCTGGTATGAGACAGAACTCTGGCAGACCGGAATAGCAAATTATCTGTATCTTGCAATCATTTATCTGCCCGTGGTTTATTTCTATATCCGGGAGGCGGAGAAACTGCCTTCATCCGTGAACGTAAAGTCCGCCGGGGAAGAAGGGAAACAGGAAAAGGACAGAAAAATCCTTGAAATTCTGATGATACCGGCGATGGCGTTTCTGGGGCTTTTATCCGGCTGGTCCAATGAAAACATGGGCCCTTCGATTTTTGTCGGAATGGCAGTCTGTATCTTTATGGTGATTCTGAAACGGAAAAAATGTCCGGCGTGGATGATTGTCGGTGCGGTATTTACCCTGATCGGCTGTGCCTTTCTGATTCTTGCTCCGGGTAATTACGCAAGAGCCGATGAGGCAGTCGGGCAGAGCGATCTGTCCGGAATGAAATCGGCGCTGATGCGCACGTATATGGTGACGTTTGCATTTTACGTTTATTTATCCCACATGCTTCCGGTCTTTCTGGCATCGGTTGTGTTCTATAAAGGGATTCGCAGGGCCAAATGGCAGAAGGGTGATTATATCCTCATGGGAATTCCCGCACTTGCGCTGGCGGCCATGGTAATGACGCCGCATTTTCCCCACAGGGCAATTTTCGGAATCTGCGCATTCCTTTTAATTGCGACCGTACGTCTGATCGAGAGGGAAAAAGAAACGGTTCCGGTTCTGTTAAGAAGGCTTGCGATTCTTATACTCTGGGCAGCGGGAATCTACCGTATGCTGATTTTCTATTTTGAATAAAAATGTGAAAATTTTAAAAAAAATATTGCAACGGAAAAAAAATGGAATTATAATTTTTCGTGGTTTTGTTTTAACTGTTTAAAGCAATAAAGTGTTTCCTCAAAAAGGAGATCAAAGTATTTAAGGAGGACAAAGTTATGTCATATGTTGACGAGATTTACGATTATGTCGTAGCAAAGAACCCGGCTCAGCCCGAATTCCATCAGGCTGTTAAGGAAGTACTGGAATCTCTTCGTGTTGTAATCGAAGCAAACGAAGAAGAGTACAGAAAAGACGCATTGCTTGAGAGACTTGTTACACCGGAGAGACAGATTCTCTTCCGCGTTCCCTGGGTTGATGACAAGGGACAGGTTCAGGTTAACAATGCGTTCCGTGTACAGTTTAATTCCGCAATCGGACCTTACAAGGGAGGTTTGAGACTTCATCCTTCCGTAAACCTTGGTATTATCAAGTTCTTAGGTTTCGAGCAGATTTTCAAGAATTCCTTAACCGGTCTTCCGATCGGCGGCGGCAAGGGCGGATCCGATTTCGATCCCAAGGGTAAATCCGACAGAGAAGTTATGGCATTCTGCCAGAGCTTCATGACAGAACTTTTCAAATACATCGGCGCTGACACCGACGTACCTGCAGGTGATATCGGAACGGGCGCAAGAGAAATCGGTTTCATGTACGGTCAGTACAAGAGAATCACCGGACTTTACGAAGGTGTTCTGACCGGTAAGGGACTTTCCTACGGCGGATCTTTGGCAAGAACCGAAGCTACCGGATACGGACTTCTCTACATGACTCAGGAAATGTTAAAGAGCAACGGTATCGATATCGCAGGCAAGACCTGTGCGGTATCCGGTTCCGGTAACGTTGCAATCTATGCTATTCAGAAAGCACAGCAGCTCGGCGCAAAGCCCGTAACCTGCTCCGATTCCACCGGCTGGGTATATGATCCCGAAGGAATCGATGTTGCTCTTCTTAAGGAAGTTAAGGAAGTAAAGCGTGCACGTCTTACCGAGTATGCTGCAGCAAGACCTTCCGCTCAGTATCATGACAAGGCTGCCGAGGGAACCAATCAGTGGAGTGTTAAGGTTGATATCGCACTTCCCTGCGCAACCCAGAACGAACTTAACCTTGAGGATGCAAAGGCACTTGTTGCAAACGGTGTTATCGCAGTTTGCGAAGGCGCTAACATGCCGACCACTCTGGAAGCTACCCAGTACTTCCAGGAGAACAAAGTTTACTTCGTTCCCGGCAAGGCTGCAAACGCAGGCGGTGTAGCAACATCCGCTCTTGAGATGAGCCAGAACTCCGAGAGACTTTCCTGGACATTCGAAGAAGTTGATGCAAAACTTCAGGGAATCATGGTTAACATCTTCCATAACCTTGACGATGCTGCAAAGAAGTACGGAAAAGAAGGCGACTATGTTGCAGGTGCAAACATTGCAGGCTTCTTAAAGGTTGCAGATGCCATGAAGGCACAGGGTATTGTATAGTTAAAAGTTAAAAAAAGAAATGAATATTACCCCGCAGGCGGATATGTCTGCGGGGTTTTTCGTTGTTTTCCGGGGGTGATTATTGTATAATGAAAATTGGGTGTAAAATCCGCAAAATCAGGGAAACATTCGGAAAAACAGGGAGAAGAAATCCGGAAATCTTTACGAAAAACATTCCGAAAAATAATTGCGGGAATATTGAAATCACCCGGAGGATAGTATGAAAAAGGAATATGTCATGGGGAATCAGGCAATCGCCCTGGGAGCCATTGCAGCCGGTGTGAATGTTGCAAGCGGTTATCCCGGAACCCCGTCCTCGGAAATAATCGAAACAATTGCAAAGCATAATCCGAAGAAAGCCATTCACGTGGAGTGGTCCGTAAACGAGAAATCCGCTATGGAAGTGGCGGCAGGTGCCTCCTATGCGGGAGCCAGATGTCTTGTAACCATGAAAATGATGGGTTTAAACGTAGCTTCGGATGCGCTTATGTCGCTTGCCTATGTAGGTGTGGAAGGCGGACTTGTAGTGGTTTCCGCCGACGATCCCGGACCGATTTCTTCCCAGACCGAGCAGGACAGCAGGCTGTTTTCCAAATACTGCCGCATCCCGGTTTTTGACCCGTCCGGTGTGGAAGAAGCATACGAGATGATTCAGGATGCATTCGAATATTCCGAGAAATACAAAACGCCGGTGTTGTTCCGGCCTACGACAAGAATCGATCACGCGTATGCCAATATCGGGTATGATGAAAATGTATCCCCGAAAGAGATTCCGGGATTTGTAAAGAATTCGAAGCGTTTTGTGATTTTTCCGAGACTTTCCCGTATGAATCACGAAATGATTGAGAAACGCAATCCCGTAATCGGAGAGGATTTTTCGGGATACCGCTTTAATACCGTAACCGGAGAAAAGGACTGTAAGAAGGCGGTTGTAACCGGCGGAATCTGTTATGCGTATGCAAAAGAATACCTGCAGGACAGAACGGACGTAAAACTGATTAAAGTGGCAACGCCGCATCCGCTCCCGGAGAGATTTTTAAAGGAAGCACTCGAAGGGGTATCGGAAGTGCTTGTGGTGGAGGAATTATTCCCCTATCTGGAAGAAGAACTTCTGATGCTTGCCGGAAAAGAGCATCTTGCGATAAACATATTCGGAAAGCATACCGGAAATTCCCCTCTTGCCGGAGAAAGCGCGGCGGAAGACGTTTCGGACAGAATTGCGGATTTCCTTGGCGAGAAAAAAACGGAGGATAAGCACAAAGAGGAAATCGAGGCGGTTACCAGTCAGATTAAGGGAATGCTTTTGGGAAAGCAGAATGAGTTTGTCGAAAAACCCGGTCTTCCCGTAAGACCTCCCGTTCTTTGCGCGGGATGTCCGCACCGGGCATCCTTCTATGCGGTAAAAACTGCAATGAAAGGAAAGCGGGCGAATTTTTCCGGAGATATCGGATGTTATACGCTCGGAAACGCAATGCCGCTTGATATGGTGGATACCTGTCTTTGCATGGGAGCCGGAATCACGATGGCACAGGGACTTTACAGGACGGATCCCGAGGTCGTAAACTTTGCCTTTGTGGGAGATTCCACATTCTTTGCATCGGGCATGACGGGAGTGGCAAATGCAGTCTATAACGACGCGGACCTGGTGCTTATTGTTCTTGATAATTCCACAACGGCCATGACCGGTCACCAGCCCCATCCCGGAACCGGAATTACCATGATGGGAGAGGTGGTAAATAAAATCAGCATTGAGGCGGTATTAAAAGGTCTCGGCGTAAAGAAAGTAATAACGGTCGATCCGCTGAATCAGGAAGAGACGGTAAAGGCCGTCAACAAATGTGTTAAGATAAAAGGCGTAAAAGCCATCATTATGAAATCGCCCTGCATTGCACTCGGAAAACCGACGGCGAAATGTGTGACAAACAACTCCTGTATCGGATGTAAAAAATGCATCCGGGAGATCGGCTGTCCTGCACTCAGCACGAAGGACGGCAAAGTCGTAATCGATGCCGCAACCTGCACGGGCTGTACCCTTTGTGCGCAAATCTGTCCCATGGGTGCGATTGATAAGGAGGTGCGCTGATGTCCTATAATATTTTACTTTGCGGAGTCGGAGGTCAGGGAACGGTTCTGGCATCCAAGCTGCTTGCGGCAACCGCAGGAGGAGCCGGACTTACGGTGCATTCCGCGGAAACCATCGGAATGGCGCAAAGAGGCGGACCGGTAACGAGTCATGTCAGAATCGGAGAGGATGCCTATTCCCCGATGATTCCGAAGGGAAGCGCGGATTTAATCATCGCCTTTGAACCGGCGGAAGCGGTACGTTCGCTGGACTATTTAAAGAGTAACGGTGCGGTAATCGTAAACGAAGTCTGCATCAAACCGGTTACGGAGTCCCTGCAGCCTGGCGGATATGACGGAAGCGAAATGATTGCCTATCTGAAAAAAAGCGTTTCGAGACTGATCGTTGTCAATGCGGATACGCTCTGTGAAGAATTCGGTTCTGTCAGGTTTTTCAACATTGCGGTACTCGGTGTTGCGGCGGGTGCGGGACTTTTGGATTTTTCCAGGGAAGAAATCCTGAGCACGATTGAAAAAACCGTAAAGAAGGATTTTGTCGAAATCAATAAAAAGGCATTTCTGCACGGTTGTGAGGTCGGCGCGGAGCAAAAAGGAGTCGGGGAATTCCCGACGGAAAGCGCGAAAACAGCTTTGCCCCGGGCGGAGAACGGAGACGGGGAGAAAACCGGTGCGGAGGAAGGGACGGCGAAGAAAAAGCCTGTTCCGGCAAGGCGAATGACGGAGGAGGAGGCAAATCTGCTCCTGGCCGTACGGAAGGAAGTTGCCGAAAAGAAAAAGAAATAGAGAAAAGAAACAGAGAAAAGAAACAGAGAAAAGAAATATAGCAAAGAAAAGTGAA
>JAILAD010000021.1 GCA_024681795.1 Lachnospiraceae bacterium
CTCCTTGATTTGTCTTGAATCTTATCTTGTTCGCAATGCTTGCAATATTATCAAATTCCGCCTTATCCAATGCCAGATAAAATTCCTCGTCTCCCAGATAATAATGCAAAACATACACACGCGGATAGTCCGTATCTGTTACAACATCGGGATTCTCAGCTTTCTGCCAATCAACATTCTTCTTCCAATCTTTGACAAGATCCTTTTTCGTTGTTAAAACCAATTCTCGATAGACAGTGCCATTCAAGTCGGCTATTTTCACATAATAGCGATAATATCTGTCAATATTATCAGAACTGCCACTTAAAAGTATATTTTCCTTTTCTTCAACGCAATGTTGTTCTTGGGATACAACCATCGCTTCGGTATATTCCGCCTTGCCTTCATCAACGCAAGCTAAAAACTCGGCAATATCATTCTCATATTTTTTTTCAATCTTTTTCTCTTTCAATGCAATAATATTAGGCATACTTGAATCTATCTTAGAAAAAGGAATTGTCGTCGTGCTTGGACGTTTTGCATCATCCTCTGCTTCTTTTGCCTTTCTTTCTGCCCAGAGCCTCTGTATTTCTTTTTGTTCCGCTATCTTATCCTTAAGTTTACTAAATAGTCCCATTTTTTCTTCTCCTCTTCTCCCTTTCCCTCACTGAAAACCAGTATAAATATGCATAATTATATGCAGGCATCAATAAATGCTCTCCGAGTTTATCTTTGGTTTAATTGACCAAGTGCTATTGAGAAAAAATGTAATTATCTTTTATAATTCCTGCCAAGAAATGCAGCATTCTTCCGATTCAAGAATGTTATACAACTCCTATTTTGGGTGTATCGTATTGGTTAAAATGATCCCTGTTCTGCAGTACACCGCGCTCACCATCAGCGATTCAAAACAACCATCTTGTCATACTTTTCATAAATGACAAAATCTCTCATCTGATCATAAGACATTTTATCAGGATTGGGGTCGTTAGTTTCAAAATATACATACACCCATATATGACCACTTCCGTCCGGAATTTCATCTTCCAGCATCTGTCTGAAATCGTCTGCCGTATAGGAACCTTCCGCATTAAGATCATAATAAACCACCAGGCTCAGTATGGCCGATGCATGCTTCATATATTCGTCCAAAGTAGCACACACCGGATAATCCGTCAGTATATATTCATATTCTCCAAGCCTGTATTTTTCATTGATAAACACCTTTTGAGCGGCTCCGTCCACAAGCGAAATCATATCCGATTCGAAGCGAATTGCCTGGTAATTGTCGGTAACTTCATACGAAGGCAGCCAGGAATACGGGTCTTTATTGAATCCTACTTCTATCGGGTAACCGGGATATTTGGAACTTTTAAACTGATAAACATAATCGGCCCTTGGAAAATCTTCGTAATAACCGATGTACGTAAAGGAATCGTTGTAACGATTGGTTAATCGTTGCATTGCTTCATCCGGTTGTTTCGCCGTACATCCCGCGCCGGCCGGAATGATGCACATAATAAGGATGAAAACTGCCGTAACTTTCTTCATTAACTGCATCTGTGATTCGCTCCCTTCAGTTGAACCATACACTATTTTTGGTGTATCGTATTGGTATTATATTTTGTGTACGTTATTATTCTGTATACCAGATACAGAATCAATAAATGCTCTCCGAGTTTATCTTGCGGTTTAACTCACTAAGTGCTGTTGAGAAAAACTGAAATTTTCCAACTAAATTAACTTCCGATTTAATGCAATTTTGGTCGGCTTTTTGGGATCATACCGAACCACAATATATAGATTGCTTACTGGAGCATACGAGACTCGAACTCGTGACACCAACACTGCCGGTATTGTGCGCTCCAAACCGCGCTAATGTCCCCTCGCACGTCCGCTACCCAGATGAATGCTCCGCATAGCCCACGCTTTAGAAAAAAGAGTCATCTGAGTAATTCGTTCCCCGAACTCGCTTATTGAACGGACGCAACTATATTATATCGTATTTTGTCCTGCTTTCTCTACCAAAATATGATAAAATAATTCCCGAGGAAAGGAGGTAAACCATTATGAAAAATACCTCATTTGTACCGAAAACGGTACCCAACCTCGATTCGCGTCAAGCTATAGACTGGTAAGGCGCATTACATATATTGAGCCGGTGAATAATCACCGGCTCAAATTCTCCCCTTCCTACAAACATAGCAAATCCCTTTAAGCACTAGTACAATCCAGATTCATAAATCAAGAAAGAAAGCTATGTTAGTTCTCCCGATTTAAGAGAACTAAATTATGGATAAACTTATAGTTGCATTAGTTCCATAAAACTTTTGGAACTAACTTGTGATATTCATTCGTTTTCCGTGCTAGTTTTCCGTCTTCATCAACATAGGTTTTGTATCCGGAGTAAAAGAATAATGCATCTTTTTTGCCCTTTTCCAAATCACTTTTCAGCAAATAGAGAATATCGCATTTATCCATTTCTTCATTCAAATATGCCTGTCCTTCTTTTAATATATACTGCTTGTGTCTATTAAAATCTCTAATCTGCATGGATACATCATATGCATCTTGTATTTCATCTACGATAACTATTAAATGAATAGGAAACTCTGTATACTCTTCACTCTCATGAAATGCATCGATTCGGAAAATGGATGTAATATCTATTGAATAGTATTCTACGCCTATTACACCTTTCTTCGAATGAAATAAGTTACGTAATGTGTTAACTCCTATTTTTTTTGCAGTATAAGAAGCATGCTCCATATAATCATTAAAATTTATAGCACCAAAGTATTTTTCCAGACAGGAGGCTATTTTATTCCTATAGTGATTAAAATCCGTTATATACGCAATATAGTTTCCTAAGAGAACAGTTGGTACGGCATAAATCGCCTGCCCGCCGTGCGTTGCGCTATGTAAATAATCATAATCATTGCTTCTATATCCTCCAAATTCATCCGTGAGCTTCTTTTTCTTTTCCCGGAATTTGAGATATTGATATCTGTTAAACCCATTTAGATAAAAAGGATTTTCAATAGCGAAACGGGTACCCATAGACCGAAAATCTCCAACAGTAAGCTTTTCTCTCATTTTTCTATCCTTGCTTGCTATTCCCATAGGAGTATCTAATATTTCCCGCAACGTCTTTTCAAGATCTGTTCCTAAATGTTTTCCTACTAAATCGTAATAATCTGAAAGCAAATAGTCTTCAGGAAAATCCTTCATGTTCGAAATAATATCTCTTATGTTTTTTTGAATAAAAGCGTATTCATCCATCCGTATTGGGAAAAAGCAGGAAAAAACTATGACATATTGATTGTTTTCCATTGATAAAAAAGGATGCATCTTGTTCGGATATTTACAATATTTTTCCAGTTTATTAATCAATATCCAATTTGATTCATTGTTTAAATCCGTTTCAATAAGTACTGTTTTACCCTTTTTATAATTTAACCCCGCATCAATGCTTAAAGTTTTATCCGCTCGTTTTATATCTCCATATGTCGGCTCTCTCACCCAAAAAACAGAGTCCAGAAAAAAAGGTTCTATTGAAGAAATCGCAGCAAACAGATTCATTCCATTTACATAGTCATGTAGATTTTTTGAATTTTCCTTCACGAATTTGTATGGATTAAAAATCCTAGGTCCAATCTCAGGATAATTAATTATTGCCTCAAATCCGGCTTTAGTATAAGTATATAGCGTGTCTGTTCTGGATACTCTTGATATAGATTTGTTTGTTATTTTAATCGGTTCAACAAAGCTCTTATCTTTTAGATTTTTGAAAATATTGTTGACCTGACTCGGATGCATTCGGAAATATATTACAAATTCTTCGACCGAAACAAATTTACAAAGTACTGTCATAAGAAGAACGACAAATTCTGTTTTATGAAAACATTCGATTTGAAAAAATTCATTGAATTTCTGTTCAAGAAGCTTTCGATATCTGTTTCTGTCAATCAACCAATTACAATTAAGAAAGCGATAATTCATAATGTTCTCCAAAAAAGTAGCAGCAAGTAAATAACTCGGCATTTTGCCAATTGCTTAAAGCCTTTATTTATCACGCATTCCAGGTAAATCAGCTTTTTTCACAAATCACACCACGCACCACAGCATTTTTTTGTCCTTTTTCGTTTTTTTCTGAAAATCAGGATACACCACAGTTAATGAATTGCCCCCCCAAAACCATATACACCACTGTAATTAGTACCTATAAACCACTGTTTGTAATGATACCTATTCCCTTTTTATATATTTACTTAAAATATCAAATTCATACCGGTGTGTATAACAAGGGAAATATGTTCTTTTCAAATGTTTAATTTTGTTTTTACAAAAAACAGTTTTCGTATCAGTAGCCGCACTAAATACAGACATTCTTATCAAATTTTTACATCTTTCAATATTATCTTTTCGATTGCCTGGTAAATGATCTAATAAATCATCAATATCCGCCGGTCCAATTTTATATAAACGCTCATTTACTGCATAAGCATCTTCAACTCTGCTTTGCGTTATTTGTATCTTTTTTCCATATTTTTTAGCTTTTCCAGTTTCACTCAAAATATCTAAAATCTCACAAAAAAGAAAATCAATTAACTCCGTATCATCTTTATGATCATTCAATGCACTTTCATACTCAGCTTTCAGACTAAAAAAATAAATATTATTTTTATCTTCTTCATCGATTTCTTCATATTTTGTAAGAAACGTTTTGTTGTTCTTTTTCGTTTTTTCTAAGCCGGATTCCATATCATTTTCAATTTCATAATCCGAATCTGAACCTGCAATTGATTCGCTGTATAACTCATATCCCTTTTTCCCATTCGAATTAATATATTCCTTTAGATAGCCCTTTTCCATAAGTTCATCCCATGCCTCATCAAGCACAATTTTATTATCCGGCAAAGATTGAAAAAAAGCTCCTTTATTAAATTTTTTATTAGACGTTTGCATAAAAGATTGCATCGCCAAATACAAACCCATAGCCCCAACTGAAAGCCTTGAATCCATAATAATTGTGTTTTCTATAACAGTAAATTTTTTTGTATTAATCATCTTACCTTCACCCTCAATTCCCGAGAATAAACTTCTCCAATTTTTCAAAATCGTACTGGGTATTATTTCTCTTTTTTATTTTTGATTTAGTATTATTAATCTTATAAATCTTATTTATACCACTGTCTTTCTTTTCAACTCTTGGCTTTACAGAATCTGAATTTCTAACCTCTGTAATCTCCAGGGTTGGATTTTCTGAAGGTTGGGCAACTGTTGTTTTTCCAAGTTTTTCTTCCACTACTTCATCGGATTTTGATTTAATCCACACTTCACATTCTCCTTCATTTGGTTCATCCAAAAGTTCATACTCACGTTTCGTTCCTTTCCCGTATGAAGAAATGTATACTTTCAAATACCCGCATTCTTTAAGTTTATTCCACGCCATCCTAAATGCATTCTCAGTATTCCCTTCATTCGAAACAAACCAATTCAAGAAATAGCTCTGTTTCCAAGAGCTGTCCGGAATCGATATTTTGCTTTGGATCATAACATACAATGCAAGTGCTTTGCCGTCCAAACGTTTGTCTTCCAAGACAGTATTTGGAACTGCCGTAAAACCATTCTTATGTCGAAATGTACCGTCTGCCATCTTTTTTCCTCCAAAAAAAAATGCTTCCTGCTTTGCAAGAAACATTCTCAATTAATTCTAAAAAAATTCTAATAAACGAAAATATATATGTGATATACAATAGATTAAAACACCTGTAAAGAATGTCAAAATCCTTTATTTATAGCATGTAGCGAATATCTATTAATAATTCCTAACCCTTCGGGACGTAGAGGTCGCTGGTTCGAATCCAGTCACGCCGATTCAGTATTTATAAGGGTTTGCGGGTTTTCGCAAACCCTTATTTTTGTCCTTTGTCAAAGTTTTTGTCAAAGTTTTCAAAATAACCTCTCAAACAATGGATATTATAACAGAATTTTAAGCTCCATTAAACCGATTTTTTATAGTTACCGTTATTTGGGTTTAAACATACTGATCATTTTCTTTGAAATCTCCTCCTTTGCCTCTCTTTCCTTGATTTTCACATAATACTTGTACGTTGTTTCTATATTTTTATGACCTACCCAATTCTGTATACTTTTTACATCATATCCCTCATATGCCAGAATCGAAATACAGGATGTCCGAAGGCCATGAAATGTTATGTTCTGAGGCAGGTCCGGATTTCTTCCTATTATTTTCCGGAATTCTTTTGAGAAATAATCCGGATAGAAAAGGGATCCATCCATATGCTTAAAAACATAATCCGTTTCATTGACCACATATTTGTTTCCAAACAGTTTTTTGTTTGCGGCTTCTTTTTCCTTTAATCTTTTGAATAATTCCACTTGTTCATCCGTCAGCGGATATGTTCTCTTGCTGGAAACAGATTTCGTCGAATTCTGTCGATATACCGCTCTTCCCTTTGTTACTGTATGATTTATGCGAATCATTTTCTGTTTCAAAAAAACCTGACTCCATCGAAGTCCTAATATTTCTTCCCTTCTCAATCCGAAGAACAATGTCAGGTAAAAGACTTCATATAATTCATGATCTCTTACAATCTCCAGAAAACGCATTGCTTCCTTATAAGAGAAGAAACTGTCATCATCACCATCCGTTTCTTCCGTTTCCGAGAATTCAAATGCAAGACTCTTGTTTATAACAACAGCCTTTACTGGATTATTGACAATCAGACCATCTTTCATCGCTTCTTCAATAATTGCCGCAAACAGAACCTTAATGTCCTTTACATATCGCGCGCTCAAGTGGAACTCGATAAACAAATTGTCAAGGAATGCTTCTACATCTTCCTGTTTCAGTTTCCTTAACGGCAATTCATTGAAATATTTCTTTATATGTTCTGCCCTGTAAAAGTAAGAATCCTTCGTATTGTTATATATATTTCGCTTAGAAACCAAATACAAATCTATGTAATCCGCCAGAAGTATATTCGGTTCCATAACACAGTTCCTGCGACTATTCAAATACTTCTCTCTCATCTTCATTGCAGTTGCAACATTATTGGGAATATCCTTAAGCCCTGTAGATATCCAATATACCTTCGTATTATCTTCGGGACGCGGTATCAGTATGAATAATGTACCATGTCTTCCCTGTATTCCCCGTGCTCTTTTTCCTTCTTTTCTCGGTCTTGACATTACTCCTCCTTTTTCGAATCACGCATATTATCAACTTCATTCGGATACAAAAACTGATACAAATACATCTTCGGTATTCTGTATTTACCTGCTATTTTTATAGACTTGATGATTCCATCCGCCAAATAACCATAAGCGGTGTTCCGCCCTACATGAAGTATTTTCTGTATATCTTCCGGTAGCAATACATCATTGTATTCCTTAAGAAAATCTTCTTGTCTCATACTATTCCTCCTTTCGCCATCGTATTATTTTCGTACTTTCTCTCTTTTCGTATTCGTACTATTCTCAATATAATACGCAAGCGTATTCTTGTCAATACTCAATAGTATTTTTTTTCATCTTGTACGCATTGCATATCATCCTGAATGATGTTATAATCCTTTGTATACTATTAAAAACCTGTCACGAAAGGACTTGCGATATGGGCTACGGAAAAAACTTAAAAGACATTTTAGATAGTAAGAATATGACAGTAAAAGATTTGGCTCGTAAGGCTAAAATTGCCCCCACCACGCTTTATTCTATTATCCAAAGGGATACTGCCATTCGCTTTGACACAGCACTTAAAATTGCAAATATATTGGATGTTCCGGTAGATTCCTTATGTAAAGATAATCCTTATGATGACACCGAGACACTTCCCGTTCTTAAAGAATCAAAAAAGGACAGTGACAAAATAACATATATGTCCGCGCGAACCGCTAAGATACTCAAAAAATTTGATTTTACAGAGCTTCCTATGGTAGACCAGTTAATCGCGGATTTATATGTTTTAGATGATTCTGCCAGAAGAGATTTGTTCGAATATGTAAAAATGGTAAAGAAACTTCACAGTTCACCGGAACGTGAGAAAGAATTGAGAAACATAAAATAATTTCATTTTGTAGAGAAACTCATTTGTAAAACGAGGTATATATGGCAAACATAGAGGATATGTTAGAAAATCTGGATCAAATAGTTCTGGATCTGATTGCACATGAAAGTGAAGAAGAATGGTTTGAATTTAAGGAAAACTGGTACGAACCTACTGAACTCGGGTACTATATTTCTGCTTTATCAAATGCTGCAGTCTTGCAGGGACAGGATTTTGCTTATTTCGTATGGGGCGTAAATGACAACAAACATGAAATTGTCGGAACAAAATTCAAATACCATGTTGATGTCAAAAGCGAACCCCTGCAACACTTTCTCGCCAGACAATTAAACCCGGCAATCGGCTTTCGATTTGAAGAATTAATACTTCAGGGCAAACGGGTAGTTGTCCTTATTATTCCTGCTGCAGAGAAAGTTCCTACCGCATTTAGCAAAACAAGATATATTCGTATCGGCTCAAGTAAGGAAGAATTATCCAAGTATCCGGATTTAGAATCCCAGCTCTTCTACATCCTCAGATGCGGATTTCCTTCGGTCAGCAATACCGAATCCGAATACCAGGATTTAACCTTTAATAAGTTATTTACTTACTTTGAGACCAATGGTGTGCAATTAAATAAGCGCACATTTAAAAAGAATCTTGGTTTTCTGACTTCATCCGGAAAGTACAATCTTCTGGCACAACTTCTTTCCGATGACAGTCACTTTTCTATTCGCTTTGGAAATTTTGCTGGAACCGATAAAGCATCTCCAATGTATTCCGTGCGTGAATTCGGTAACACATGCCTACTCTATTCTCTTGACGATGTCCTTCGATATGGTGAATTAATGAATATTCCGCAGGCTGATGAAAGAAACCGCGTTGTAGAACGTAAGGAAGTTCCTCTGTTTGATTCGAAAGCCTACTCTGAAGCAGTTATAAACGCTTTCGTACACAACAAATGGGTAAGCGGAGACGGCCCTATGTTTACCGGATTTAAAGATCGTATTGAAATTCTGTCCCGCGGAGTATTGCCTCCCACGCAGACTGTAGAAGGTTTTTATGCCGGCGAATCAGTTCCTGTAAACAAAGCTCTTTCACAAATTTTTATTCAGCTTCACATTACAGAGCATACAGGCAGAGGCATTCCGAAAATCACGGAAAAATACGGCAAGAACAGCATCAAAATCCAAAAGAATAATATTATTGTAACGATTCCCTATAATCGGCTCGGGGAAGAAGTATATGCACAAGTCGAAGAAAAAAATGCACAAGTCAATGTACCATTCAACGCTAAAAATACACAAGTCGAAGAAAAAAATACACAAGACAATGCCGTAAATACACAAGTCAAAATGAATAAAAAAGAAATACCTGAAAGAATACTCAAGTACTGTGCCGAGCCAAAATCAATGGCCGAATTACTTGCTTTTCTTGGGGTTAAAGAACGGCGAACCGTCATTAAATACTTAAAACCTCTGCTTGAGGAAGGTCGTATTGCTATGACAATTCCCGAAAAACCAAACAGCAGATTCCAAAAATATATTTCAATACGTTAAAAGTTCTCTGACTCCCGACCACCAAACAGTGGTCTGGAGTCTTTTTTTATAAAACATCGTCATAATTCACTTGCAAAAACATCCTCATCTGATGACTCTATTATAAATTTTAGTTTACCGTTTGATTCATCAATCAAAAATCCATAATAGATTCCATCAATAGGTTCTTCAATCCGATATGCACTTCCTTGAGCTTCCGATTTCTCTCTAATAAGTTCCACTCCCGCATTCTTTTCGATTTCATCATATGTCATTCCTATTTGGAATCGCCCATCTCTTGAACCTCCCATCTGTAAATAAATCCGGCACAGATTTCTATCATCATCAAATTTCAAACAATAGGCACTATTCTCCACAACCAACTCTTTTGCAGTATATTCATCCTCTGTTCCAATAACAGGTGCAAATGTATCCTCAAAGTATTCTATTCCCTGTTCTGTTAAATACTCTTCTGTTTCCTGCATGGATTTGCCCCATTTTAAATTCTCCAACTTCCTACGACATTCTACCTCCGGAAACTCTTCCAATTTCACTTTGATAAACTGATCCGAACAGTATTCTGTACTCTGTTTATCTAGATCGCCGGTTAAACCAATTGTTTTTTGTTTATCACCGATTCCTTTTCCGGCTGCCATGATAGTTCCATCATTCAGTATCGCAAAAATATTAAAGTTATAAACGTTACGATAATAAGAATCAATGCGATATTCATGATTTAAACCTCGCATATCTATCTTTTCCGGCCACACCATATAAACATTATCCAACACCTTGGATGGTTTTCTCACGTAATCATCGTCACCTAGTTCTACTCCGCAATCTCCAAATACATTCAGCCCCCATGTATACAATTCTCCATCCTTTGTAATAGCTGCACCATGCGTATTTCCCGTAACAGCATAGATGCAATTATCCATAATTTGTTTCGGATAATTGTAGAGCACTTTTGCAGGATTAGAATCATCTTCTTCCGCTTTCCAATAATTCTCATATTGACCTGAAGATGATTTCGTCAGATATAAGGATTTATATTCACCCCAAAACCATACGGTTCCATCTGCTTTTAATGCCGTAATAGATGTTATTCCGGCTGAAGCATAGGAAACATTCTGCATAAGCAGAACTGGTTTTGTTATTTTTTCATACTGGTCGTCTGAGTAGCGTACTTCATATGGTTGCCCCAATAATCCTAATCTGTTCGAACCTACTCCATACAAATCTCCATCCGCCGTCAAATAAATCATAAAATATCCATTAACCGATGTATCCACAGAAACAACACTTTCAGCAATTCTGACCGGTTCTTCCTGTGTAACCCCAATCTCATCAACCTTTCCGTTTCCCAACTGACCGTAATCATTATAGCCGGTTCCCCAAAGGACTCCGTTTTCATCAATCCAATATTTATTCGCAACAGTTTCACGGACCTTGCAATAATAAGATTTAATATCAAACTTGTTATCTGAAACTGCTACTGCCAGAGAATCCACACGAAAAACTGGTAAGTCATCTTCCGATATCGTTTCGTTTTGTTCCAAAACAATCTCGAAATCCTTTTCCGGTTCTGAATCCTGACTATTCTCCACAACATCCTCTTGGCATCCGCAAAGCCAAAAGCAAAGAATAGAAAAGATGATGAAAATACATATTATCTCTTTTTTCTTCGGTTTCCACATAGATTAACTCCATCCAACGTATTATATCTATCGTCCGCTCCTTACTCTTTCTGTTGATTATTTGTCCTTAACGTGTCAAATTCATTATTTCAAAGCCAATGATTTATTAATGCATCATTTTCGAATTATCGGCGAATGCCGTAACATAAATAAATACCATGCCAGTTTACCATTCAACCCAGTCGCCGATTTGACAACTCCGATTACTGTCATCCCCGTAATAAGAACCAGAATAATCAAAACAGGAACTTTCCAAAAAGAAGCTTTATAACGTGGTAGTTGCAAACACTTTATCTTTAGATAATCTTTTTCTTCCTCTTCGCAGTCTTTTATGTAGAATTGATGACCTTTTACGAATGCATAAAAAAAATGTTTGTAAAACCCATAATTTCTCACAATCGATATATTTTCGGGAATGCCTTCAATAATCGTTATTTTGCTTGCTTCAACAAAGAATGATATGCAATATACTACAAATAACATGAGACAAATAATCAGAACACTGCCTCTCTTTTTAACTCCACCATACATACAAAACCGATAGAGTGTCCTGCAAAAAATAAAGTATATAAGCAAAATAACAGGATTACAAAGCATATTTAAGAACAGAACCCGCCTGGCAATTTTACTCAAGCATGACCTGCCCGGTATATTTCCAATTCTGTCCTCCGTCTGTAGATTCATAGCAAGCTTTTTCTCCTTCCCCGATACTGCTTCCTTCTTTTCCGACATATACAAAATATTTATCTCCATCCCGAACAGGTATCGTTGTTTGGCAAAAATCCTCCATAGTTACGGAAAATGAAACTCTTTCCCACGTTTTTCCACTATCTGTGGTACGAAGCAGTTCCGGAGGATTTCCAATAAGCATGTGAATCGCCATATACCCTTCATGTTCATCAAAGAAAGCAAAATCATAAACAACCGCATGTTGCGCTCCGACAGAATTCATACGAACTTCTGACCAATGTTTTCCCCCATCTTTGGTTTTATAAAGAACACACGCGACCTGATGAGCTGCCTTGTCTGCGGTTGCCAGCATATATCCTTCTGTTAAATTCTCCGGAAAAGATATTCTTACATCAGAATAAGCATTAACCTCTGCAAATTCATCCGCCAGCTTCTTCTGCTCGGTCAAATCCAAGGTTTCAGGCTTATTATATGATACCAATGTCGGAAACGTAGTTTTATAATTTGTCCCGTATTTTTGTTTATATGCGTCAATCGTTTTACGCAGATCCGCGTATCCAACAGTTTCAAAAAGATAAGGTTCTATCATTTTTACCTGTACCGCAGTTTCATAATACAGATAATTCTCCTCGCCCTCTATGGTAAAGGCATATCCCTCTTTATATCCGTTTGATGAACTTAAATCACTGCGATATACCTTCCAAATGATACCCCAAACAGAATTGTTAATATCCCCTGCCAGTTTCTCCCTATACAAAATCTCGTAACTTTTTCTAAATGGATTTAATTCATACTCTTCTGAACTAAATGCCGTCGGATTCTCTAAATAGAAATACAATCTTTGCAAGGACTCTTCTGCTACAAAACCAAACATTGCCGGTCTGTTGCTCTTAATCTGCCACGGAGAAAATGGCTGCGCACTTATTTGGCCAAATTCTTTTTGTGGATATGATTCATCGTTCTCATTTATTTGTTCAGGTCCGTAATTATGCTGTAAGAACGGATCAACTTCCAGCATTGATTTAATCGCCGCTTCATTATAAATATTCGGAACGATGGAATCCTCATATTCGTTTATTGGCGCATTTACCTTTTTGTACTCTACCAATATTTTTTTTGTTAAAAAAACGATTGAAAAGCAGGCCTCCGCTACCAGAAATACAATGGCAATCTTCGCAAAGAGATCCCATTTTCTGTTTTCATTTACAATTGCATCAATCCTGTTTTTCAGAATTCTTTTACTACTGTTGCTCCAATATGCATTGAAAGCATTCCCTTTAGTGTTCATGTTCTTGACATTATCAATCAAAAACTCCCCGTAAGCCAACCTCTCGTCTTTCGTTTTTCCTCTTAACAATGCCTCGTCGCAGGATATCTCTATATCCTGATAACTAACATAACGGATAATATATGCCAACGGATTGTACCAAAGAAAGCAATTCGATACCAACATAATCAGTTTATATTGTGTATCATGTCTTTTTATGTGAAAACATTCATGAAGCAATATTGTTTTAAGCTCCAAATGCTTTTTACAATGCTCCGGAAGAATAACCGAGGGGCTCAAAAAACCCATAACAAATGGATTTTTCACACCGATGCTTACATATAGCCTGACTTTTTCTACTGAATTATCCGTTTCTGACAAAACCTCCCGAAAAAGCAGATTTACGGCTTCGTCTTTCTGCAATTCAATTGTACTGACACAGTCTTTTATAAAAGATCTGTATGCCAAATATTGATATACAGCCATTCCGACAAAACCAGCTAAATATATTCCAATTATAATTCTCTTTTCGTGAATAAAGAGCCAACCCAGAACGGCAAAATGGACAATCAGAAACTCCGCCATCACAATTAACCATATTATTTTTTTCAGACTCCCACTCATCATTTTCCTCTCTTTTGATGCAGATACTCTTCCAGTTCTTTTATGTCTGTTTCCGACAGATTATCTCCGTCATACAGCGATGCAACAAAATTCTTGATTGAATTCCGGTAAAGCTTTTTTAACACGTTTTCGCTATCCATTCTCATATAAGACTCTTTATCTATAACCGCCGTATAAATATTGTTCTTTCCCGCCTTCGTTACTTCAAGAAATCCTTTTTCCTGAAGTCTGGAAAGAAAAGACAGGATTGTAGTTGCAGACAAATTTTTATTACCATTCATTTCACCCTCAATCTCAAAGCGGGTAACAGGACGGTTAAATTCCCAAATAATCAACATAATATCCAGTTCCGAATCCGGTAATTTTTTCACTGATAACCTCCTTAAACACATTCGACAAATGTAGAATATGATTTTATTCTACATTTGCCGAATATATATGTCAATCATTTTTATCGACTTTTACAATTGCTTTTCTTCTTATCAGGACTCCTATAAGAATCATTTTCTTTTACTTCTTCTTTCTTCTGCTTAAGCTTTTCTCTAATACTCTCTCTTTTTTTCTCCTTCCGCTCCGGTGAGACCGGTTCCTTTTCAGGAGTCAGTTCCGGAACATAGTCCTTGATAATATACTGAATGTATCCAAGTAAATCCTTTTCTTCGGCAATTTCTTTCATCTCGCTCTGCTTCAGTTCCAACGAAACACTTAATAATTCAAGTTCCCGTTTCATGTCCTTGCGATTGTATTCCTGTCCTTTCAGATTTATTCGGAGATACGCTTCGCAGGTATCCCATTCCTTTAATTCCTCCGCGTGGTCCTCCTTGTATTTCTTTTTCCCAAATCCCGGTCGGTTCGCTTTTTTATGAATCGGATCCAGTTCTCTCATTCTCTCCGCATGCTGAATAATTCCTTCCACACGGGCTTTTTTTCTGGATAAGGACCGTTTCTCATTCGAAGCATTCTTTAACTCTTCCTTTATTGAAGTAACCCTTGCATCCAAATCCTCAAGAGAGAAGATATGATTATCGTACAAGTAATCCATTATCTTAAGCCTCTTCTCCAAATCTTTTAATCCGGCTCTGCTTGCTCCAAAAGAGTTTGACCAGGTTTGTCTTTGTTTTTCTCTGTCCTCAAACCACATGACACACAAATCATAAACAGAGATTTCCTTCGGTTCCATATCCAGCTGGTTTGCGCTCTGTTTCATTTCAGACACCCAGTCTCCAAGTTTCCTGAATGCCTTTTTTACTTCTCGGATCAGGCGGTTCAAATCTTCTATTACACGATTCAGATTGCCGATATCGGTCTGGATTCCCTTATTTTCCATAGCGCAGATTGCCGGTCCCATATGAACGGTTGGAACGGTATCAACTCCCTGCTTTTCATAGGAATCCATACAGATTCTTTCCGTTCTTCCTGCTCTTTCAAGATAACTGTTTTGAAGAATTTCCCATTCCTTTCGCCACTTTTCGGCATTTCCTCTGTCATCCCAGTCGGTGGTAAAAACCTTCCTGGTTTTCGGTTTTCCTTTCGAATCTAAAATCTGATTTCCGGCTTCATCGGTAACATATTCTTTTTTTGATTTTGGCATCCACTTCCCATGTTCATCCATCGGTCGCATGGTCAGCATCAGATGCGCATGTATGTTATCCGTTTCTTTCTTTGGTCGGTGAATTGCAAAATCCGCAATCATTCCTTTAGAAACAAACTGGTCGGAAACGTATTCCCGAAGAAGATTCATATTATCTTCATCCGACAATTCTTTCGGGAGAGCGATGACAAACCTGCGGGCAAGTTGTGAATTCCAATTTGGTTCCGCTTCTTCTACCGCATTCCAAAGAATGCCACGGTCTGCATATTCTCTCGGGGCATTGTCCGGCAGCATGACTTCTTTATATACAACCTCTTCTGCCTTGTATTCATAATTTTTGGTGTGTTCATCATATTCACAAAACAGTTTTTCACCGGACTGATATGCAGCTCCCGCAACTGCAGATCCGCCGTTTCCTCTGGCGCATATCGTGATGCTAAAATGCGGACAGGGCATAATTAACTTCCTCCTTTCCAACGATACTTTTATTCATAAACAAGCTTGTTATGGTACTTGGGGTAGCCGGTACGGCGCAGGGGTGTCCCCTGTCTGCTGCATTTATGCAGCCTGCCTCACCGGCAAGGTGCCCTCGGAGAGCGCAATTTCACCCGAAAGGGTGTATAATTGCGCACTTCTTCGAAGTGTACTTTAAGGTACCTCCGGCGAAGCCGTTTCTCCGACAATCTTCTTTACCTCCGGCAAGGCAAAAATTTCTTTTAACTTCTGCCGGATTTCTTCATCCGTAAACACATCGGGATCCAGATAAACTTCCAAATCCGCTCCGTGATTACAGAGTCTGTGCGTTCTTTGTTTTCTGATTTCTTCACTAAGTTTTCTTTCCAAAATTTTAATCCTCTGCTTTCTGTACTTAACCTGTTTGTTCTTTTTGGCGATCTCTCTTACAAGTTCTTCCCGCGTTTTCTTTCTCGGCATCTATAAATCACCACCCTTCAACTCAGCTGTCCTGGATGAATTTGTTCAGCGCTGCGAAATCATATTGCTGCTTGAATCCATCCGAGAATGAATTCTTCGACGAAACCGAATTACAGTTATCGGATACTGTTCGACTTGAATTGTCTATAGATTCCCTGCTCCATTTCGCAATGATATCTTTCCTCAAACATCCCCGGTATGGTCTGGTAAGAATTCTTCCAATCTGATAATCAATGGTTTCTTTTCCGTATTGCCTTATAAGCTCATCGTATTCCTCTTTCGTCAGAATCTGATTTTCCAGTGCGTACATTACACTCACACACTCTTTATTGTCCTTCTTTGATTTGTTTATAGTATTTAAAGTATTATATTGCGGCTGTTTTTCCGCGACGGTTTCTCCGTCCCGGATTTCCCGTGACGGTTTTTCCGTGACGGATAATCCACATTCCGGATTGTCCTCTTTACTATCCAAATTTGTCTCATTCACGACTTTATTATTTAAACCTGCAGAATTATCGTCTTCAGGCGCGTTAGCCTCCGGAAAAACCTCTACAACGGATTCAAAACGCCCTTTGTTATCTTTTCTTTTATACCTTTTTACATATCCGAGCATTTCCAGTTCTTCCAATGCCGAATGAACGGAATCTTTTCCATCCCTTAATGTTTTCGCCAGACCTTCTTCACTGAATGACCAATTGTCCGGCAGACTACATAATGTTGTAAAAAGGCCTCTGCCTTTTAACGAAACTCTTCTGTCCCGAAGAATCATATTTTGGATGATTGTAAAATCTCCCTGTGTTTTATTTCGTAAAATTGCCATTAAAAAAACTCCTTTCAAATCGTCATCTCGATTTAAAGGAGCTTTGTCAAAGTTTTTGTCAAAGTTTTTGATTTTATTATTGTTTTATTCTGTTTTGTTCCATATGTCTTCTATCCCGAGAATGCTTAATTCAAAAGGCTTTAAGCGAGTATAACATTCTTCGTAAAATTCTTCATGAAATTCGGGACGTAGAGGTCGCTGGTTCGAATCCAGTCACGCCGATTCAGTATTTGCAAGGGATTTGAGATTTCAACCCTTGCTTTTTTTATTCTCAGTTCTACTGCAGTTCTACTATTTCGAACCATTTCGTGTCCGTTAAGGTCACTCCCAAGCACATTCCTTCCTTACAGACAACATTCTTATTATATAGGAGAAAATTGCTTTTGAAAAGACATATCACGCTTCTGGCCTTAGATACAGCCACCCGCAACACAGGGTACTGCGTATTTGAGAACGGAAAAATCATAAAAACAGGCGTCATTTCCACCAAAGCAAAGGAACCATTGGATGCCTCCTTCGTGAACCGGATCATTGATCGTTTCAAAAATCCGATGCGGCTCTTGATGAATCCCGGTCCTGTGGTGTATTATATTGCATTGGAAACAGTAGACTTCATATTTCGTTTGGATCATTCGGAATTCGGGACAGGAGGAATTATGGGAAACGAAAAAAGGATTGATAACAGTAGTCTGAAAGAAAACGGGGACGTAGGGAAAAAAGAATATGCCACGCATGCCCGGACTTTTGAGGGATACAAATGGTATAAACCCTTGTTGGTGGCTTTGTTGACTTTTGCATTTATGGGAGTGCTCGAATTTTTGCTTTTTGGGGTGGTTGCCATATATTCTATAGCTGTTGGGGATAATATCAGGGATATTATTGACGGAATGAGAAACGGATTTGATTCGCTGGATGCATACACCGTTCAGGGGGCACTGATCTCACTGGGATCCATTGCGATGGTGGTTCCGGCCTTGTTTTTGGCAACGAAGATCATCAGATACAGACCTTTCGGTTCTTATATCTCTTTGGCCGATAAGTGGAGGATGAAACCCTTTTTGATCTGTTTTCTGGTCTCGGTCATAGCGGTAGGGATTCCGAATATGATACAGATTATACTCACGTCGGAAAATACACACACGATCCGATTTACCGTTTTGGGATTTATTCTTTGCATCCTGCTGGTACCCCTTCAGTCTTTGGCGGAAGAATTTTTGTTCCGTTCTCTGGTGATGCAGACATTCGGCGGCTGGATCAAGATTTCCGTGGTCGCAATCATCATACAGGCGGTATTGTTCTCTTTGTTACATCCCTACAGCATCTTCGGAGTGATCGAGGTTTTGTTCGCAGGACTGATCATGGGCTTTACCGCGCATCTGACAGGTGGGATCGAGGCAGGAGCCGCAGTACACATGGTGGCCAATCTTTCCATCTATATCCTGAACGGGTTCGGCTTTAAGTCGATCAAAACGAATGTCAGTATTTCCGGAGTTATTACGGCGCTGGTATTGTATTCCGTATTTTTTGCGGCCATTCTCATTTTGAAGAAAAAAACCAAACTGTTCCGGGTTTCCGACTGAAAACAGAAACCTGTTTTATTTCGGCGAGACTTGAAAAAACGGATGAAAAAGCAGGCGATCGTCTGCTTTTTTCTCTGTGAGAGAAGAACTCCCACTGAGATAAAACAATATGAGAAGACGTAAAAATAATACTATAATAGCGATAAAGTGAAAAAAATGTAAAGAAAAAAGATTGGTTGATTGTAAAATCAAATTGAACAACTGAATATAAAATGACCCATGATGGATCTTTTGGTAGAATTAAGTTACCACACAAAAAGCTATCAAAGGAGATACACATCATGGATCAACTTAATTCTATCACTAATACATCTGATCGCGAAAGGGGTAAACACTTAACTTTTGAAGATAGATAAAATCGAATCATTTTTCAAACAGCAAAACAAATTGTTATTTGTGATTGTTTATGGCGTAAGCGTTATTCTTGCGGGAGGATGTACAAAAGGACCCAAAGAAACGGCTGAAACAACATATCACGAAGAGGATATTTCGATCGCGATGGACGGCTATGAGCTCCCGGCAACGATTTGCATACCGGATGGAAAAGGCTCTTTTCCGGCGGTAGTAATGCTGCATGGTACAGGTTCGAATCGCAACGAAGCCGGAAACGGGTATATTTATGCGTCCCATACTCTTGCATCAACGTACCGGATTGCTTCCATTCGAATTGATTTTCCGGGAAGCGATTTAAGTGATGCGGACAGTACTCTTTACAGTTATGATTCGGCAGTAGAAGATGCAGTCGCTGCAGCAGAATATATTTCGGGATGCGAGAAAATTAAAAGTGATTCCATCGGTATTATGGGATGGAGCCAGGGTGGTACCATTGCTTTGCTTGCAAGTGGCAGACATCCGGAATTATTCAAGTCGGTTGTAACATGGGCCGGCGCGCCGGATTTAATGGCTGTCGGGATTTTTTCCGAAGAAGACTATAAAGAGGCAACGGAAAACGGATATTTTATAATGGATTTTGCATTTCGGGATAGTGTGAAAACCAGCCGGCAATGGTGTGAAGATGTAATGAGTACGGAAGTTTTGAAAGAGTTCTCCGAAGGATATCGTGGTCCCGTTCTTGCAATCGCCGGAACGGAGGATACCACGGTTGATCCCCAACAGAGTTCGGATATAGTTGCAGCAAGTTCCAATGAGAAATCCGAAACTTGTTTCATTGAAGGTATGGACCATACCCTTAATGTGTTTTCGGAAGAAGATCTGTGTTCGTTATATCAGGTAATTGATAAAACAGGAAACTTCTTTGCCGATACGCTTGGCGGTATTGAAGAGTAACGTTACTCTATTTACATTTCTCCTTAAACAGAATTTTTTTATTTTCCATATTGACAAGTTTGGTTTACTCGGATAAACTTGGTTTATCGAAATAAACCAAGAGGAGTTGTCACTATGATTGATATTGAACTCGGAGCAGTACAGGAACACTTTGCCGATATCGTCTGGAAAAACGAACCCATCGGTTCGGGTGAACTGGTAAAACTCTGTGAAAAGGAACTGAACTGGAAAAAACCGACTACCTATACCGTTCTTCGAAAACTGTGTGAAAAAGGTCTGTTAAAAAATGAAAACGGCATCGTAACCTCGCTGATTTCAAAAGAACAATTCTATGCCGCCAAGAGTGAGCAAATTGTCGAGGATTCCTATTCCGGATCTCTTCCTGCTTTTATTGCCGCCTTTATCTCCAATAAAAAACTGACACCGAAAGAAGCGGAAGAAATCCAGCAAATGATTGATTCTTTTAAGGAGGCAAAAAAATGAGTACGATTTTTCTGAAAATACTGAATATCGGAATCGTAGCCGGATGGCTGATTCTGGCAGTTATAATTTTACGTCTCCTTCTTAAAAAAGCCCCGAAGTGGGTCAGCTGTCTGTTATGGGCGCTGGTAGCGGTAAGACTGCTGCTGCCGTTTTCCGTCGAAAGCGTATTAAGTCTTGTGCCAAGTTCGGAAGTCATTCCGGAAACCATCGCAACGGAACAGGCGCCTGTAATCGATTCCGGAATCCGTGCAGTAAACAATGCCGTGAACCCGGTAATTACCAAAAACTTTGCACCAAAAATCGAGGACAGCGTGAATCCGCTGCAAATTGCGGTCTCTGTTGCAACCATTGTCTGGTTAGCCGGTGTGGCCGGAATGCTTGTTTATTCCTTAATCAGTTATTTAACGCTAAGAAAAAGGGTAAGTGCCTCGGTTCCGGTACCTTCGGAGAAAGCCGGAGCAAAACGCGTATTCATCTGTGATGAAATCAAATCACCGTTCATTCTGGGGATTTTTAAACCGACTATTTATATCCCTTCCTCATTAAATGAAGAAAACCTGCAATTTGTCATTGCACATGAAACGGCCCATTTAAAGAGACACGATAACCTCTGGAAACCGCTTGGATTCCTCCTTCTCTCCGTATACTGGTTCCACCCGCTCTGCTGGATTGCTTATATTTTACTTTCCAAAGATATTGAGTCTGCCTGCGATGAAAAAGTAATCAAAGACAAAGACCGGAATTATCTGGCACTTTATTCACAGGCACTGCTTGACTGCGCACTCCAAAGAAAACGCATCTCCGCCTGCCCGCTGGCATTCGGAGAAAACGGTGTGAAAAGTCGTGTAAAGGGAATTCTGAATTATAAGAAACCTGCATTCTGGATTGTTATTGCTGCAATTTTATGCCTGATTGCAGTGACGGTATGTTTCCTTACCAATCCGAAGAAAAAAGAGCTTCCGAATACCGTCCTTGCAAAAACCGAAACGGAGGAGGAAGAAATCCCTTCAGAAGATCCGCTCTCCGAAGAAGGAGAAAAAACGGAACTCGGCGATCCTGACCGGGACGGAACAGCGGACTATATTCTTTCCCGCGCCGTTGAAGAAGGCGGAAATTATACATTTCTTTGGGATTTGTATTTTGACGGAGAAGTCATTTATCACGGTGAAAACGTGCTGCCCTGCTATTTTGATGAAGCCTGGTTTACGGATCTGGACGGGGACGGAAAAGAGGAACTCTTTGTACCCGTTTCTCCCGCAGTAAATTCCATGCCGCAGACGCAGTTTGTTGCCCTGAAAAAAACAGGTTCCGGATGGGAAGAACTGGAAAATACGGATGTCGGATATGAATCCGATCAATATACCAACGCATTCCCTCTTCATGTAACAAGAGGAAAAAGCACGGAAGATGTTACGAATGTAGAAGAAAACTCCGGAATTTACGTACATATTACCTGTGACGGATATGACAGGTTTGTCGGATACGATATTAAAGAGTATTATACCGGACTTTATAATTCAGAAGACGATGTATTAAAAAGTGTTGCAAACGATATTCTGTATACGGATAAATACAGTCAGCCGGGTACTGACATCGGAGCGCCTGCCGCATGGGGCATCTGGGAATTGAAACGCGCTTCTTACGATGGTAAAGACTGCATCATCGCCACGCACGGAATCGAAGGCCCCGGCGGAAAATTCGATATCTGGGGAACCGCCGATGTATATTTTAACTACGATAAAAATGGGAAAATTCAGGTTTTGAATCTGACCTTTAATCCGCAGGAATAATGAACAACTAATCCTAAACGGTCCGGTCCCCATGTCCCCCCGGTCCGAGATTTTCATAAAATGCTGCTTTGTTCCGATACATCATTTCATCGGATTCCTTGAGCATCGCATCGATGTCCTTTGTGCCGTCGGAACAGTAACTGTAACCGACGGCACATTTATATTCCGTTTCGGAAACATTCTTTTCAATACGCTCAATCAGCTGTTTTATTTCATCCTCTCCGGTGTGCAGACAGACAATCAGAAACTCGTCACCGCCGATCCGGTAAACGGGCTGTTTCGTTCCGACTGCACGCTGGAAACAGCGGGCAAGAATTTTAATGCTTCATCTCCTGCAGCATGTCCTTTGGTATCGTTGATTGCCTTTAACCCGTTCATATCAATGGATACCGGTGCGGTAATGTCCCTGCTGTTTCCTTTTACCGCGGCATAGTATGCCTGGCGGTTTAAAAGCCCCGTCAGTGAGTCTTTGCTTGTAAGCTGAAGGATGGAAAATACGTAATAGATAAAAAGTGCAACTACAATTGTCGTAACAAAAATCTCCGAATACGCTTTGCCGAGAATAAACGGCAGACCGAGACCGGATATGAATGAAAAAGAAAGAAACAGAATCGGGATTGTCTCCGTAGCCAGCCGTTTGCTTTGTTTAAAAAGAATGAATACCAGGATAAAACTATAAACGCCTACCGCTATGTACGGCAGATAACCCAAAGGTCCCCGATGCAACTGCCCCGCTTCGTCAAGGCTGAAAACAATACCCGTCGGGATGGAAAGAAAATTGACACCGGCAACAACCAATGCAGGAATAAAAATATATCCCTTTGCATTTTTACCGAATGTATACAGAATCATCGCGATAATCAGGATATACATTCTCCTGATTACTTTATGATCCAGAAATACCGTGGTTTTCAGCATTACCGCGAAAGCCAGCAGAATCATGACGGATGCCCAGTTCTGTAAAATATACTCTCTCAGCATAATCAGCATCTTCGGTCCTTTGTTTTCCGGTTAATTCCGGTACCTTCGTTTCCTTTTTACAAATCTGCGCATAAACATTATAACACTTTTCCGGATACTGTCATTATTAATAATATGACCGTCCCGGAAAACAAAAACCGAAGAAAGATTTACTCTGCGTTTTTCAGGGCTTCATCCATGGGAATACGGCGGATTCTGTTATAATCAATCACCATGATGACCAGGTATGCTGCAAAAATCATCAGACAGATCCATATATAACTTACCCACGGAATATATGCAGGCAGCCACCCGTCCATCTGACCGATGACAATGTTCCATACAATTTCCAGTGATTTTGCCCCAAAAAGCGAGGAAATAACCGCCGAAAGAATCACGGCCCACGTCGTACTCAGAAGGTATAGCGATGCGATTTCCTTATTCTGATAACCGAGTATTTTTACCATGGAAATTGCATTTTCATTTTTTTCAATAATGACTTTCGTCAGAAGATAAATCAAAATGGCAGCAAAAATCATACAGATGACCTTAAAGTATTCCATATAACTTCCGATGGAATGATCCAGCTGACGGGAGATTTTCGTAATGTCTTCTTCCGTTACGGTCATCGCAATATATTTTTCCTCAATATCTTTTATCTCGTCATTTGACAGAAATCCGTTAAAGGATCCCTCAGGGTATCCGAATATCTCATTAAAGGAATCGAGATACATCACAATATTAAGGCCTCCGATATAATCATAGAAACCGACAATCCTGAACGTATAGGTGTTATCGTTATATTTCTCTTTCAGTGTTATCTCATCACCCGTTTTCAGACTGAATTTATCCTGATAAGCACTCGAAACATAAACTTCGTTTCCTTTTAGATTCACGTCACCGATTTGGATGTAAGCACTGTCCTTCTCGATTCCGTAAACGGAAATCGGCTCGTTCAAATGCATTCCGTCCGTTGTATAGAGTGATTCCATACTAAATTTTTCAGCGTTTTTTACGGACGTCGTAATTTCGTTTTCGTCATCATCCTCCGTTGTCTTTAAAACATACTGATACTTCGCAAACATATCATCCAGTACATGATTCTGATAATTCTTCAGCGTTGTACCGACTCCGAATGCAAAAGTTGCAAGAAAGACCACAAAGAAAATTCCGACAAACAAAACAAGGTAATTCGGGATATTCTGTAAAATCACACGCAGACGGAATCGTGACAGAAATTTTAATCTCGGCAGGCGCATGGCTTTCTTGCGTTTCGTAACCTTTAAATCCTTCCTCAAAAACCGTAAGGGCGAAAGTCTGAGCCAGTACGAAACCACTATGAAATTAATCAGAATCATCAGAATAACCGGCATTACCGTTGTCTTTAAAAATGCCTCATAGTACCAGAATGTCTGATATTTCGGCAGACTGTAGGAATTAAAATACATGCTGACAACCAGATTCTTAAATACCGTATATCCCAGAATATTTCCGACTATTGCAGCTATCAGCGTCACAAGTACGGGCATCGTCATATAATGGCGGACAAGTTCTCCCTTCGTGTAACCCGATGCACGCAGGGTTCCGATGACGGTTGACTCTTTGGTAATCGTACTTGTCACGGTCAGTGCAAAAACAAAGCCGAGTACGGTAACCAGGATGTACAGTAAGACTCCGCCGAGAGTTTTATCACTCCCCATATCTTCCGGTGCAAAATTAATTGCCTGATTTGAATACCTCGGAATGTAATTTTCCAGGTTGTTTTCCGCTTTCACGGTCTGCGTCAAAAGTGCCTGCATAAAGTTATCGGACAGGGATTTCTGCTCACTGTCGTTTGAATACTCTTCCTCATAGAAGAACGCGTAGGAGTAATGTATTTTTCCGTCCAGCTCCTCCCATGCATTATTCGTAACCATCGCCGTATCGAAATTGATGGCATCAAACATCAGATCGGTATTGTTTTCATACAAAGTCGAATAATTCACGAATGCCAGAAGTCCGCATATTTCAAACTCTTTTCCCGCAACCCTGATATGATCTCCGATTTGCAGATTATTATTGTTTGCATGCATTCTGTCGATTGCAATTTCATCGTCCCGTACCGGAGCCCGGCCTTCCAGAAAGCCCGCTTTATTCACTTCGTCGGCATTTGAAAAAATCCGGATTTTTCCGTTGGAATTCCCGTCCAGTGTATTGTCTTCGGTCACGTCCTTATAGAAATTTTCATAAACGGTAACGGGTACTTCTTTAAAATTCGCTTCCGCCTCTTTGGTGGCCCTGCTTTTCTTTGCTTCCTGCTTATCGAATTCTTCGTTTATTTCTTTCTCGGCTTCTTCGTACGCTTCTTTTCTTGCCTTTTCTTTTTCATCCTTAAACTCTTTGCTTTTAAGGGCTTCTTCAATTGCTTCGGGAAGCACTTGATCCACGGTGCTTTCGTATTTTTCTTCCAGTGTTTTCTTTACCGCTTCGTCAATTTGTGTCTGTATCTCTTCTTCCGTGAGGAATGCCGCAAACGGTGCAGTCGCCTCTTTTACCGCATCCGTAACCTTTACGGTAATCTCCTCTTTTACCTTTTTCCGTACTTCTTTTTCCACTTCCTTCCGAAGTGTTTTTTCGGCTTCTTCCTCTATCTTTTCATCAATTTCTTTGTGTGCTTCTTCTGTATAATATTCTCTTAAATCCACTTTTCTGCCGGAAGAAATTTCCTTAAGCAGTTCCTCCGAAGCCTTGTCTTCCAGTTCAAAGTGCCCGTCTTCCAGACGATTTTCCTGATTCGCCAGGTCAATGGAAATCAGCATACTGTGGTTCGCAACATACATTCCGGAAACGAATCCGATGGTTCCGACAAGCAGTATAAAAATGACAAGATATTTTCTCCATTCCCCGAGCAGTTCTCTCGGAGCCCTCTTTACCAAGGGGTTTGCTATTCTTTTCTTTTTCATAATCAATCTCCCAATTGTAACAATTTCGTAATGGGGTCAGGCACCATTACAGTGGCACCATTACAGCTACCAGTCCAGTTCCATAGCCGGTATTTTGTCCGAATTAATATCGTTGTGACGTACAACACCGTCACGAAGCTTAATCACATGATCCGCCATCAGCCGGATTGCTTCGTTATGCGTTACCATGATGATTGTGTTTCCGTACTTCTGATTCACTTCCTCGATCAGTTTCAGAATCTCTTTTGAAGTATTGTAATCAAGCGCACCCGTGGGCTCATCACAAAGCAGAATGTCCGGATTCTTCACGATGGCACGGCCGATGGAAACTCTCTGCTGCTGCCCGCCGGACAGCTGATTTGGTAATTTGTAGCGATGATCAAAAAGACCGAGCGTATGAAGCAGCTCGTCTATTTCAAGCGGGTTGTCGGAAAGATACGCGCCAACCTCGATATTTTCTTTGACGTTTAAATTGGGAATTAAATTGTACATCTGAAAGACGTAACCGAGATGTTTTCTTCGATAAAGCGTCAAGCCTTTTTCTCCCATTTCCTCAAGCTTGTCGCCGTTGATGGAAATATAGCCGGAATCCGGATTGTCGATTCCTCCGATGATATTAAGAAGTGTGGACTTTCCGCTTCCGGACGGTCCGAGAAGAACACAGAACTCTCCTTTTGCTACCGTAAAATTCATTCCGCGAAGAACTTCCTGCCTGGTATCTCCGCTTCCGAATCCTTTCTTTAAATCCACAATCTCCAGAAATTTTCTCTCCTCTTCTGACATAAGTGCTTTCTCCTTTTCATTTGAATTTTTTCACTGCCGGTTACATGAAAAAACCGTCATACCTCTCGGCATAACGGTTGAAATCAAATGAAAAATGATAAACGGACTTCATGTATGCCTGAAAGGTTTACATGAGTCTCGCACTTTTGAAAACAGGCCAGACAGAGTCTCTGTCAGGATGTTGACCTGTTTCCTGCATCCGCAGGTGTCCTACTCCCTCAATTGGTTTTTATCATAACGGAATCATTTTTATTTGTCAAACAAAAATTTTGCCGGACATTTGTCCTGATAATTCAAAAAAAAACTATGCTCCGCCCAAAGGAGGGGCTTAATGGTTCCGGGGTTATTTCCTCTGGTTTTCTAATCAGAATACTTATATTTTTTTAAAATATGTCCGAACACCAGACACATCACCGTTCCCATAACTCCGAGTATAAAAAGCATGAATGCCGCACCGGAACCTTTTCCCGAGCCAAACAGGAAGTGAAGCACTCTCCCGCTGTTTCTCATAACCGGTTCACACACTTCATCTACCATAAATCCGCCAAACGTAAGTCCGATCGGAATCGTGAAGAATTGAAGCGTATTTCTGCAGGCATACACTCTCCCCTGAAGGTTCGCAGGGATGATACTTTTCATCATCACATTTTGATTGGTGCTCATGACAGGCACGAAAATCCAGCCGAGTATCTGCCCTATGCACCAAAAAAACGGACTTCTGGAAAAAGCCAGAAGGAAATTTTCCGTTGCCAGGGAAAACAGCATGGAAAGGTAAATTACTTTCACTCTGTCTTTGGGTTTCGGCATCACCGTTGCCAGCAGACTGCCTACTACCATTGCGATTCCGGAACAGGAAGTAACGATACCCAGGACACCGTTTCCGCCTCTCGGATTCGGAATGATATATGCAGGAAGGGTTGCATCAAATGCCGAAGCCACAAAATTAACCCCGGCCATAAAAAGAATCACATACAAAATCATCGGATTCCTTTTCAGATAAACAAGTCCTTCCTTTGCAAGCCGGAGTATGCTTTCGTCTTTTTCCCCTTTCTCCGGAATTTCGGGAATTCTGATTAACAGTGCAAGCGCGGCAAAAGCCACCGCAAATGTCATAAGATCAACGGCAATTGCCGCATCAAGACCGGCCAGTCCGTAAATTGCAGATGCAATAAGCGGATTCCCAATGGTAATCAGCGATCTTGACAAAGACTGAAGACCGCCTGTCTTCTGATAATACTCTTTCGGTATCACCATGGTATAAGCGACTTCGGATGCAGGCTGCTGTACGGTATTCATAAGTCCCGAAACTGCGTTAATCAGATATATGTGCCATATATTCAGCATATCGGTCTTGTATAAAACAAAAACCGCCATGGTACATAGCACCGCCAGAAGATCACATGTAAGCATCGTCTTCTTTTTATCAAACTTATCCGTTAAAGCACCCGCAAATATACTCATCAAAACATACGGTGCATAGGTACAGATTCTTAATGCAGCCGTACCGAGAGCCGATCCTGTTCTCTCATATAACCAGAGCGTAAGCGCAAATGCCGTTACGGCACTTCCCAACTGTGACAGACTCTGGGTAATCCAAAGGATATAAAAATCTCTTAATTCATTTTTCTTTTTCATTTCTCTTTGCTCCTTAAAAAATAATGCTATCTGTATTTTCAGAGCAAAGTCTGAGGAATCATTTTATCCCTCCACACAGCCTCCTCAAACTCTGCATGGAGCATTTACTTCGCACCGTCTCATTCCTATAACCTCCGTTTTTCATCCGTTTACTTAATTATAAGGGCTTTGTAGGGATTAAGGAACTATTCCAGTTCCTTAACTCCAACTTGTTACGTAGTGCAAAACCTTATATTTTATAGCTGTTATACTTGTTAATTTCATAAAATCATAGATTTTGCGCCCAGTTTTTAAGAATTATATTGTCATTTTATTGTCACCGAAAAAATTTTTGAGAGTCATACTTCATTGTATTGTCCATAACCGACTGCCTCCTATCCAAACAGCATATCTGCCGCCTTCTCCAGTTCCCTGCGTTCCTGCGAATCATCGTATCCGCTTTCTTTGTCATCAATGCCCTTTACCGGATCAATCGAAAACAGGCCATCACG